>JAEWEW010000197.1 GCA_023389175.1 Pseudomonadota bacterium
CGCTGCGCGAGGTGACCGAAAGCGATGGCGTCAGCACGCCGCTCTTGCGCTCCTCTCCGACCGGGAAGAAGAGGATTGGCGAAGCGAGGATGCTGCGGTCGCGAAAGACCAGCCGGGCGCCGCGACCGGTGCCGCTGCCGTCCTCCTGGTCGATGTCGATCTGCCGCGCCTCGATGCGCCAGTCCTCGTTGTCCGGTCGACAGGTGCTGAAGGTGGCGTTGGACAGCCGGAAGCGGCCCTTGCCCCGCATCTCGATCCGGTCGGCATGCCCGCGGCCGCTGCTGCCCGGCAGGTTGTAGGTCGGCGACTCGAAGACGCCCTCGCTGGTGTCGAGCTGCAACTGGACCGCCGGCCCGGCGATGCGGGTGCCGCCCTGGTCGACGGTCACGTTGCCGAGCGCCTCCACACGGTTGCGGCCCTCCTGGTACCGGATCTCGTCCGCGCGCAGCCGCGTCCCGCCGCGGCGCAGCTCGGCCGAGCCACCGAGCACCGTCTCGACGCCATCGGGCGTCTGCCGGCTGGACAGGCGATCGGCCGCGCCGAATGATGGCAGCGAATCCTCGTTGCCGCGCGGTCGCAGGTCCAGTTGCGGGTCCAGCCGCAGCCGCAAGGGTTCGACAGGCGCGGACTCGCGCTGGCCTGGACCGCTCTGCGGCACCTGCGCCTGCGCGCAGGGCACGAACGCGAGCAGCAGCACGCCCCGGCCCAGCCACTGGACGATCGGTAGTCGGTGAGTAAGAGACACTGGTCCGGCCGGTCGGAGAGGTCGTGGGCGGGTTAACTATTATAGGAAGCCCGATACTGCGGACTCCGGCGCGGCGCCGAAGAACGCGGCCAATGAACGAACGAAGGACCGGTCAACGCCTTGGCAACGACACACCTGGAACGCGGACGGCAGGATATCCGCCGGCAAGCACTGGAACGATGGCTCGCCTCCCTGGACAGCGTCCTCGGTCTCGATCGCGACAGCCTGGAGCCGGCATCGAATGATGCCAGCTTTCGGCGCTACTTCCGCATCCACGGCGCGGGCGGCACGACCCGCATCGTGATGGACGCGCCGCCGCCGCAGGAGGACACCCGGCCCTTCCTGCACGCGGCCCGGGTGCTGAAGGAAAGCGGCGTCAGCGTGCCCGAGGTGCTCGCGTCGGACACCTCGCAGGGGTTCCTGCTGCTGGAGGACTTCGGCAGCGCCACCTTCCTCGGCCGACTGAAGGCGGATGCGGCGGCTGCGCCGGCGCTCTACCAGGACGCGTGGCGCGCGCTGGTGACGATGCAGCGTGCAAGCGCGCCCGGGCAGTTCCCGGCGTACTCTCGCGAGCTGCTGCTGCGCGAGCTCATGCTCTTCCCGGACTGGTACCTGGCGCGCCACAAGGATGTCCGGCTCGACGCCGAGGAAAGCCGGGTGCTGCAGGCGGCCTTCGACCGGATCCTCGCGAGCAACCTTGCCCAGCCGAGCGTGTTCGTGCATCGCGACTACCACTCCCGCAACCTGATGGTCCTGCCGGACGAGCGCAATCCCGGCATCCTGGATTTCCAGGACGCGGTGTACGGCCCGATCACCTACGACCTGGTCTCGCTCCTTCGCGACGCGTACATCCGCTGGGACGAAGCGCAGGTGCTGGACTGGGCCATCCGCTACTGGCAGGCGGCGCGCGCGGCCGGGCTGCCGGTGGCCGCGGACTTCTCCGACTTCTATCGCGACTTCGAATGGATGGGCCTGCAGCGGCACCTGAAGGTGCTCGGCATCTTCGCGCGCCTCTTCTATCGCGACGGCAAGGCCGCCTATCTCGACGACATGCCGCTGGTGCTGGACTACGTGCGGCAGGTGGTGCGCCGCTATGTCGAGCTTGCGCCGCTCGCTCGGCTGATCGAGGCCATCGAGGAACGCAGGCCAGGATGACCAACCCCCTCGGGCCCCGGGGCCCTGCCCCCCTCGACAAGGGGGCGCCGGCATGAAGGCGATGATCCTCGCGGCCGGTCGCGGCGAGCGCATGCGCCCGCTCACGGACCGGCTGCCGAAACCGCTGCTGCCGGCCGGCGGCAAGCCGCTCATCGTGTGGCACCTGGAACGGCTCGCCCGGGCGGGCATCCGCGACATCGTCGTCAATCACGCGTGGCTCGGCGAACGACTGGAGGCGGAGCTTGGCGACGGCTCGGCGTGGGGCGTGCGCATCGCCTGGTCGCCCGAGCGCGAGGCGCTCGAGACCGCCGGCGGCATCGCGCAGGCCTTGCCGCTGCTCGCGGCCGGCCTGCCGCCGATGCGCGCCGCGGTCGAGCCCTTCCTGGTCGTGAACGGCGACACCTGGTCGGACTTCGACTACGGCCGCGCGCGCACCATCGCGCTGCAGATGCGCCATGCCGGCCTCGCCTCGTGGTGCGTGATGGTGTCGAACCCGCCGCACCATCCTGCCGGCGACTTCGGCCTGCTCGATGGACGGCTGCGCCTGGTGCCAGGGGACGCCGCGACGCCGCACGCGGCCGCGGACGACGGCGACCGGCGCCGGCATGGCGCCACCCCGGCCCGGCTCACCTACGCCGGCATCGGCCTGTACACGCCGGCGGTGTTCGATGCGATCCCGGCCGGCAGCCGTTCGCCGCTGCGGCCGTGGCTCGAGCGGGAAATCGCAGCGGGCCGCGCCGGGGGTGAATACCATGCAGGCTTGTGGTTCGACATCGGCACGCCGCAGCGGCTCGCCGAGCTCGACCGACTGATTGCCAATGGACCTGCCCATGTCGAAGACTGAAACCAATCGCTCCGCGCGTTCCACCCGCGCCGCCGGGCGCCACGAGGCCGTCGCGCCGTTCGCGCGGCGGCGTGCCGAGCTCGCCCGCCGGATGCGGGCCGAAGGTGGCGGTGTCGCCGTCCTGTTCACCGCGCCCGAGGTGCCGCGCAACCGGGATTCCGAGTTCCCGTACCGCTTCGACAGCTACTTCCACTACCTCACCGGCTTTCCGGAGCCGCAGGCGGTGGTGGTGATCATCGCGGACGGGAGCACGGTCCGTTCCATCCTCTTCTGCCGCAGCAAGAACGAGGAGCGGGAGATCTGGGATGGTTTCCGCTTCGGGCCGGAGGCCGCGCGCGAGCAGTTCGGGTTCGACGATGCGCATGCCGTCGAGGAGCTCGATGCCCTCATGCCGCGCCTGCTCGCCGACCGCCAGGCGGTGTTCTACGCGCTCGGCTCGGATGCCGGCCTCGATGCGCACGTGCAGCGCTGGCTGGGCGCGGTCCGCGCGCAGTCGCGGGCCGGCGTGACCGCGCCCTACCGCGCGCTCGACGTGACACGGCTGCTCGACGAGATGCGGCTCGTCAAGGACGACGACGAGATCGCCATCATGCGCAAGGCGGCCCGCATCTCCGCCGGGGCCCATGTGCGGGCGATGCGCTTCACCCGACCGGGCTGCCACGAGTACGAGGTCGAGGCCGAGCTGCTGCATGAGTTCCGCCGTCACGGCTCGGAGTTCCCCGCCTATGGCTCGATCGTCGCGGGCGGCGCCAATGCCTGCGTGCTGCACTACCGCGGCAACGACGCGCCCCTCCGGGACGGTGACCTGCTCCTGATCGACGCGGGATGCGAGCTCCAGGGCTATGCCTCGGACATCACCCGCACCTTTCCGGTCAACGGCCGGTTCAGCGCGGCGCAGCGGGAGCTCTATGACATCGTGCTCGCGGCGCAGGAGGCCGCAGAGGCGGCGACCCGCCCGGGGCGCCACTTCATGGAGCCGCACGATGCCGCCGTGCGCGTGCTCGCGCAGGGCATGATCGACTGCGGGCTGCTGGCAGGCAGCCTCGACGGCGTGATCGAGTCCGGTGCGTACCGCCGCTTCTACATGCACCGGACCAGCCACTGGCTCGGGCGCGACGTCCACGACTGCGGCGACTATCGCGAACCGCTCGAAGGAGCGCACGAACCCGCGACCGGCGGGAAGGGCTCGGCAAAGGGCGCGGGCAGGGCCGCAGCGAAGCTGGCGGCCGCTGCGAGGACGGCGGCGAAGACGGTTGCGAAGACGGCTGCAAGGACCGCTGCATCTGCTGCGAAGACCGCCGCGGCCGGCGCGCCGGAGCGTCCGTGGCGTCGTCTCGTGCCGGGCATGGTGCTCACGCTCGAGCCGGGGATCTATGTGCGCGCTGCCGACGACGTACCGGCACGCTTCCACGACATCGGCATCCGCATCGAGGACGACGCCTTGGTCACCGCGCGCGGCTGCGAGATCCTGACCGCGGACGTGCCCAAGCGCGCTGCGGATGTCGAGGCGTCGATGGCCGAGGGTCTCGAAGGCGCGGGCGCGAAGCGCTCCCGCCGGATGGCTGCGTAGGCTCCCGCGGTTGGCCACGCCGCCCACCTACCGGATCGAAGGCAGCGGCCCGGTCGCGCTCGCCTGCGCGCTCTTCATGTCGCGCGCCGGCATCCACCCGGGCCGCATCCGGGTACCACTGCCGGCCAGGCGTGCGGCAGGCGACGAACCGCGTCGCATGCTTGCCCTCTCGGACGGCACCCGGCAGCTGCTGGACCGCGTGATGCGGCTGCCGGAGGGCGGCGTCATCGAGCACATCCACGTTTCGATGGCCGGGCGCAGCGGCGCCACGCGCATCGATGCGCGCGACTTCGGCGTCGCCGCGCTCGGCCACGTAGTGCCCTACCCCGAGCTGCTCGAAGCGCTGCGCGAGGCCGCCGCCCCTCTCGGCTTCGCGGAACCGCGCGAGATCCCGCATCCGGACGAGGACATGGTGATCCAGGCGGGCGGCATGCCGACGCAGGCGCTGCAACCAGGCGAGGCGGGCTTTCGTCGGCTCGACTTCGGGCAATCCGCGCTGCTCACCGAGGTGATGGCGGAATCGGCCGGCACGACCGCGTACGAATGCTTCGGTCCGAACGGACCGCTCGCGCTGCTGCCGGCCTCGGCCGGCCACCGGCCGCGCTACGCCGTGGTGTGGTGCGACCGCCCCGAGCAGACGCAGCGGCGTGCCGCGCTGTCGCCGGATGCGCTTGCCGCGGAAATCGCCGACGGGTTCGCCGCCGCAGGCCCGGCGCACTCATCGCTCGGGCGACTGCGCGTATGCGCGCCGGTCGCCGTCGCGCCGCTTCTGCGGACGCGCCGGCGCGAGAGCGGCGCCGGCAACGTCGTCTGGATCGGCAATGCAGCGCAGTCGCTGCATCCGGTCGCGGGCCAGGGCCTCAACCTCGGCCTGCGCGATGCATTCGAGCTCGCGCGGGACCTCGCCGACAACGAGTACGCCGCGCGTCCGCTGCCGCTTTCGCGCGTGATCGCGCGTTTCGGCGCGCGTCGTCGCGTCGACCGCGGCGTGACCACCGGCATCACCGACCTTCTTGCTGCATCGTTCACCTGGCCGCTGGCACGGCCGCTGCAGTCCACGGTGCTGACCGCGCTCGACCTGCTGCCGCCGCTGCGGCGGCCGCTTGCCCGCTCGCTGCTGTTCGGCAATCGCTGACGCTCGCTGCGCCGCACCTGCTGCGGTGCGATCAGCCCCGCGCCTGACTTCGCGCGGGCAGCTCGACTGTCCCGGCCCGGGACGCCCTGCTAGAATTGCCTCCCCGCGTGCTCTCGCCCCCGACGCAGTAGCCCAATGCTCTCGATATCCGTCCGGTCGGAGATGACCGCTGCAGTCGCGCGCGACGCGCTCGCCGGCGTGGAGGCTTCGTCACGGCGGCCTGCGCGCCAGCACGCGCCGGCCCGGCCGGCATTGCGCATCGGGCCGTATACGCTGACCGGACGCGCGCTGGTCGCGCCGATGGCGGGCGTGACGGACCGGCCGTTCCGCCGGCTCTGCCGCCAGCTCGGCGCCGGCTACGCGGTCTCGGAGATGGCGGCCTCCAATCCGCGGCTCTGGGAAAGCGTCAAGACCTCGCGGCGCATCGATCATGACGGCGAAGCCGAGCCCAAGGCGGTCCAGATCGCGGGCGCCGATCCGGTGATGATGGCCGAGGCAGCGCGGTTCAACGTGGATCGGGGCGCGCAGATCATCGACATCAACATGGGCTGCCCGGCGAAGAAGGTGTGCAACCAGCTCGCCGGCTCCGCGCTGATGGGCGACGAGGCGCTTGCGCTGCGCATCATCGAGGCGGTGGCGGAAGCGGTGCCGGTGCCGGTCACCGTCAAGATGCGCACCGGCACGGATGCGGGCAACCGCAACGCCGTGCGCCTCGCCCGGGCCGCGGAATCGGCAGGCGCGGCGATGCTCGCCATCCATGGCCGCACCCGCTCCTGCCAGTTCCACGGCCCGGTCGAGTACGACACCATCGCCGACGTGAAGTCGCGCGTACGACTGCCGGTGGTGGCCAACGGCGACATCGACTCGCCCGAGAAGGCCGCGCAGGTGCTCGCGCTGACCGGCGCGGATGCCGTCATGGTGGGACGCGCCGCGCAGGGCCGGCCATGGATCTTTCGCGAGATCGATCACTTCCTCGCTCACGGCGAGCGGCGCAAGCCGCCCACGCTCGGCGAGTTCCGGCAGCTCCTGCGCGCGCACCTGCTGGACCACTATGCCTTCTACGGCGAATACACCGGCGTGCGCACCGCTCGCAAGCACATCGGCTGGTACCTGCGGGGGCTGCTGTCGGCGGCGGAACCGGGCGGCGACGCCGCAGCCCCGCTTGGCGGATTGCTGGAGAGCCTGCGGCAGCGGATCAACACGAGCGAGTTGCCTGACATGCAGTCGCGGCTGATCGAAGAATTCCTATCCAACGAAGAGCGGATGCTCGACATCCGCCTGGAACAGGGGAGGCCTTTGCAATGACGAGACCACCGACGATCCACGAAGCGGTCACCCGCAACCTGGAGAAGTACTTCCAGGACCTCGCCGGCACGCCGCCGGTGCTCATCTACGACATGGTGCTGTCGGCGGTGGAGAAGCCGATGCTCGAGGTCGTGATGAAGCAGGCCCAGGGGAACCAGCTGAAGGCGTCGGCGATGCTCGGCATCAATCGCAACACCCTGCGCAAGAAGCTCCATACCTACGGCATGCTGAACGGCCATGCCTCGCATCTCGACGGCCACGAGCCCCGGATGGAAAGCCACCAGGCGCAGCTGGACGGCCGCGGCCTCCAGCTCGAGCGCCAGATCGATCGCCATGGCGGGCATTAGCACAATCCCGGTGCGCCGCGCGCTGCTCAGCGTCTCCGACAAGACCGGCATCGTCGAGTTCGCCCGCGGCCTGCACGCGGCCGGCGTGGCGCTGCTCTCGACCGGTGGCACCGCCCGGCTGCTCGCGGATTCCGGCATTCCGGTGACCGAGGTGTCGGACTACACCGGCTTCCCGGAGATGCTCGACGGCCGCGTGAAGACGCTGCACCCGAAGGTGCACGGCGGCCTGCTCGCGCGGCGCGACCTGCCGGAGCACATGGCCGCGCTCGATCTCCACGGCATCGGCCCCATCGATCTGCTCGCGGTGAACCTCTATCCGTTCGATGCCACCGTCGCGAAGCCGGGCTGCACCTTCGAGGACGCGATCGAGAACATCGACATCGGCGGGCCCGCGATGCTGCGCGCCGCCGCGAAGAACCATGACGGCGTGACGGTGGTGGTGGACCCGGCGGATTATCCCGCCGTGCTCGCGGCGATCGGCAGGCCCGGGGGTGTCGACGCCGCCACGCGCCGCGCGCTCGCCACCAAGGTCTTCGCCCACACCGCCCGCTACGACGGTGCCATCGCCAACTGGCTGTCCGCGCTGACCCCGGATGGCGGCCGCGCGCCGTATCCGGAGGTGCTCACCCTGCAACTGCACAAGGTGCAGGACCTTCGCTACGGCGAGAATCCGCACCAGTCCGCCGCGTTCTACCGCGACAGCCGGCCTCCGGAAGGC
>JAEWEW010000232.1 GCA_023389175.1 Pseudomonadota bacterium
GGCGCAGCCTGCGGGCGGGCGGCGCCTGCCCGCGACGCCGGCGATGGTGCCGTCGCCCGCGCGGGCGCGAGCCGACGAGCCTTCGCCGGCAACCGGCGGGGACGCAGCGCCGCTGCTCGAGGTTCGCGGGCTGTCGCGGTCGTTCAAGGGCGTGCGCGCGCTGGATTCGCTCGACCTGAAGGTCTATCCGGGCGAGATCCTGGGCCTGCTCGGGCCGAACGGATCAGGCAAGTCCACCTTCATCAACGTGGTCAGCGGGCACTTTCCGCCGGACGCCGGCTCGATCCTGTTCGAGGGCCGCAGCATCGAGCGCCTGCCGGCGCACAGGATCGCCCGGGCCGGCATCGCGCGCACATACCAGATCCCCCGGCCGTTCGCGCACATGACGGTGCTGCAGAATGTCGCGACGGTGGCGATGTTCGGCGGCGCGGCGCTGTCGCGGCGCGAGGCGCTGGAGGAGGCGCATCGCTGGCTGGAGTTCACCGGCCTGCAGGGCAAGGCCGATGCGCTGCCGGATGCGCTCAACCTGCACCAGCGCAAGTTCCTCGAGCTGGCCCGCGCGCTTGCCTCGCGACCGCGCCTGCTGCTGCTCGACGAAGTGCTGTCCGGCCTCACGCCGGCGGAGATCAACGACGCGATCACGCTGATCGGGCGCATCCGCGACCGCGGCGCGACCATCGTGTTCGTGGAGCATGTGATGCGCGCGGTGATGGCCTTGGCGGACCGCGTAGCAGTGCTCAACTACGGCCGGCTGATCGCGCAGGGTCCCTGCGACGCGGTGATGCAGGACGACGAGGTGGTGCGCGCCTACCTGGGGACCGTCGATGCTTGAGGTCGCGAACATCGAGGTAGCCTACGGCGCCGCGCCGGCGCTGCGCGGGGTGTCGGTCACCGTCGGGGCAGGAGAGCCGGTCTGCGTGGTCGGACCGAACGGCGCGGGCAAGACGACGCTGATCAATGCGATCGCCGGCCTGCATCCGGTCCGCGCGGGGCGGCTGTCGTTCGCCGGACGCGACGTGACCCGCCTCGCGAGCCACCGCTTCTGCGACGCCGGCATCGCGATCGTGCCCGAGGGACGGCGGCTGTTCACCGGGATGACGGTGCAGGACAACCTCGAGATCGGCGCCCATGTGTCGCGCGCCCGCGCGCGCCGGGCGCAGTCGCTCGAGGCGGTGCTCGCGCTCTTCCCGGCGCTCGAGGCCAGGCTGCGCAGCCCTGCCGGGGCGCTCTCCGGCGGACAGCAGCAGATGGTCGCGATCGGACGAGCCCTGATGGCCCGGCCCACGCTGCTGCTGCTCGACGAGCCGTCGCTCGGCCTCGCGCCGGCGGTGGTGATCGAGATGTTCCGCGCCATCCGGCGGATCAATGCGGGCGGCACCGCGGTGCTGCTGGTGGAGCAGAACGTCGCGATGGCGATGGAGCTGGCGACTCGTGCCTACGTGCTCGAGGAGGGCCGCATCGTGGCGCAGGGACCGGCGGCGGAGCTGATGGCGCGTCCCGAGATACGTCGGGCGTATCTCGGCCTGACGCGGCAGGAGGATGCGGTAGACTCGACGCACGAGTGAGGCAGGAGGGGCGCGGGGACATGGTGTCGGAAGACCTGGAGTGCGACGTGCTGGTGGTCGGTACCGGCGCCTCGGGCATGGCTGCGGCCATCACCGCGGCCTCGCACGGACTGGACGTGCGGGTGGTGGAGAAGGAACCGCGCTTCGGCGGCACGACGGCCCGCTCCGGCGGCTGGCTCTGGGTGCCACGGACGCGGCTTGCGACCGAGCTCGGCATCACCGAGCCGCGTGGAGCCGCCCGGACCTACCTCGAGCACGAGGCCGGCAGCCACTTCGATCCCGAACGGGTGGATGCGTTCCTGCACTACGGCCCCGAGGCGATCGACTTCTTCACCTCGCGCACCTGCGTGCAGTTCGACATGCCGCCGGTCTTTCCCGACTACCACGCCGAGGCGCCGGGCGGCATGCAGGGCGGCCGCTCGATGGTGACCCGTCCTTTCGACGGCCGCGAGCTGGGCGACCGGGTGAAGCAGCTGGCACCGCCGCTGCCGGAGCTCACCGTCTTCGGCATGATGCTCGGCTCGGGCAAGGAGATCTGGCACTTCATGCGGGTCTTCCGCTCGCTGGAGTCGCTCGCCTACGTGACGCGGCGGGTCGGGCGCCACCTGCTGGACGTGGTGCGCCACGGCCGCGGCATGACGCTCACCAACGGCAATGCGCTCGCGGGTCGGCTGGCGCGGGCCGCGATGGACCTCGACATCCCGGTATGGCTGTCCACGCCGGCGCGCGAACTGCTCACCGAAGGCGGCGCGGTGGTCGGCGCCCGGGTGGAGCGCGACGGCCGGTCGGTGCGGATCCGGACCCGTCGCGGCGTGGTGCTGGCGTGCGGCGGCTTCCCGCACGACATCGAGCGGCGCAAGGCGCTGTTCCGGCATGCGCCGACCGGACGCGAGCACTATTCGCCTTCGCCGCCCGGCAACACCGGTGACGGCCTGCGCCTGGCCGAGGCGGTGGGTGGCCACGTGGACCCGACCATCCCGAATGCGGCCGCCTGGGTACCGACCTCGGTGATCCGGCGCCGCGACGGAACCCAGGGCGTGATGCCGCACTTCATCGACCGGGCCAAGCCGGGCGTGATCGCGGTCAACCGCCGAGGCCGGCGCTTCGCCAACGAGGCGAACTCCTACCACGACTTCGTGCAGGACCTGGTGGCGGACTGCAGGGACGATCCCGAGGTGTCGGCCTGGCTGGTCTGCGACCACCACACCCTGCGGCGCTACGGGCTGGGTTGCGTGCCGCCGTTCCCGATGCCGCTCGGCCGCTACCTGAGGGCCGGCTACCTCAGACGCGCCGCGACGCTGGAGGAACTCGCCAAGGCCATCGACGTCGATCCCGCCGCGTTGAAGGAGACGGTGGCGACCTTCAACCGCGACGCGAGCCGTGGCGACGATCCGGCCTTCGGCCGCGGCAGCCGCGCCTACAACCGGTACCAGGGCGACGCGCTGGTCGCGCCCAATCCCTGCGTGGCGCCGATCGAGACCGCGCCGTACTACGCGATCCGGCTGGTGGTCGGGGACATCGGGACCTTCGCGGGCCTGGCCACCGATCGGCATACGCGGGTGCTCGATCGCAGCGGGACGCCGATCCGCGGCCTGCATGCCGTGGGCAACGACGCGGCCAGCGTGATGGGCGGCAACTATCCCGGGGCCGGCATCACGCTGGGGCCGGCGCTCACCTTCGGCTACATCGCCGGCCTCACGCTCGCCGACGCCGCTCCGGCGCCGGCCAACGCGAAGGCGGTGTCCGGCGAAGGGGTCGGCGCAGCGGCCGCCCGGCCGAGCGCCTCCGCCACCACGACATGATCCCGGGGCTGCTCGATGGACGGCTCGCCCTGGTGACCGGCGCCGGGCGCGGCAACGGGCGTGCCATCGCGCGCGGCCTTGCCCGGGCCGGTGCCCGCGTGGTGGCCACCGACATCGATGGCGACGCCGCCCGCGAGACCGCGCGGCTCATCGCCGGCGATACCGGCGGCGGGGCATGGGCGCATGCGCTCGACGTCACCGACCCTGCGGCCTGTGTCGACCTGGTCGCCTGGGTCGCGGGCCAGGCCGGCGCGATCGACCTGCTGGTCAACAACGCCGGGATCATCCTGCGCGAGGGCATCGACAGCGAGCACGCGCCGGCGAACTGGCGACGCACCTTGTCGGTCAACCTGGACGGCACCTTCAACGTGACCCATGCCTGCCTGGCCGCCCTCAAGTCGACCCGCGGCACCATCGTCAACGTCGCGTCCATCGCCGCCTTCGCCGGCCAGCCGGGCAGCCTCGGCTACTCGCCTTCCAAGGCGGCGATCCGGCTCTTCACCCAGTCGCTCGCCGCCGAGCTCGCGCCCCACGGCGTGCGCGTCAACGCGATCGCTCCGGGCGTGATCGAGACCGCCATGACCGAGCCCACGCTCGCGGACCCGGCAAGGCGCGAAGGCTTCATGCGGCGCATTCCGATGGCGCGAGTCGGGCAGCCGGACGACCTGGTAGGCCCGGTCGTGTTCCTGAGCAGCGGGATGTCCGCATACGTGACCGGCGCCACCCTGGCAGTGGACGGCGGCTTCCTCGCCGTCTGAGCGGCGCAGATCCAGCGACCGGACTTCCGCATCCGAATCCACCGGCATCACAACCCACGGCTCGCGAATCCCGCGGCCATCCCGAAAGGAGACAGCATGATTGCCAACAAGCGCGCACTGAGTCGGATCATCGGCGTTACCGCGGCCACCGCGATCGGACTCGCGGCCGCCGCGCTGCCCCACGCCGCGTCAGCCCAGGCGAAGAGCTTCGACCTGCAGAGCGTGTTCGGCCTCCAGGTGCCGTCGATCGGACAGAGCCCGGTCAAGTGGGCGGAGCGCGTCGCGCTGATGAGCAACGACGAGATCAAGATCAAGGTGCATGGCGCGGGCGAGTTCGTGCCGCCCTTCGAGGTGTTCGGCGCGGTCTCGAACGGCTCGATCCCGATGGGCTTCGACTGGATCGGCTACTGGGCCGGCAAGATCCCGGTCGCCAACCTGGTCGGCTCGATGCCGTTCGGACCCGACCCCGAGCTGTTCCTCGGATGGATGTTCAAGGGAGGCGGCCTGGAGATCATCCAGAAGGCCTACGATCCGCACAACGTCAAGATCATCCCGTGCCATCTGGTGGTGCCGGAGGCAGGAGGCTGGTTCAACAAGGAGATCCGCTCGGTCGAAGACCTGAAGGGGCTCAAGATGCGCATCGCGGGCCTCGGCGCCAAGGCGATGGAGAAGCTCGGCGCCACGGTTCAGCTGGTGCCGGCGGGCGAGATCTTCGTGTCGCTCGAGCGCGGCCGGATCGAGGCGGCGGAGTTCTCGGCGCCGCAGCTGGACTTCGGTCTGGGCCTGCAGAAGATCGCCAAGTACTACTACTTCCCGGGCTGGCACCAGCCGGCGAGCTGGGACAGCATCATCATCAACATGAACGTATGGAAGTCGCTCTCGCAGCGGCAGCAGCGCATCATGGTGGAGGCCTGCCAGGCGAACATCACCTTCAACAACTACGACCAGATCGACGCGCAGGTGGAGGCGATCGAGAAGATCGAGAAGGCCGGCGTCAAGATCGAGCGGTTCCCCGAGCCGGTGCTGCTTGCGCTGCGCAAGGCTTCGGCCGAGGTGATGGCCGAGGAGGCCGCCAAGGACGCGCTGTTCAAGGAGGCCTACGAGTCGCTGACCGCGTACATCAAGCGGGTCGGCCGCTGGTCGGACCTGCAGGCGCTGCCGCGGCAGAACTGAGGCCGGCGGCTCGCCCGCCCGCCTGGCATCCGCGCCGGGCGGTTCCGTTCCAGGATCGGCGCGGTAGCGCCGGATCGTTCCAGGCTCGAGGAGAGACCACTTGATCGGCGTGCTGCTCGCCATCGAACGGGGTTGCGCCCGGATCGGGCGGATCGCGGCCTGGACCGTGCCGCTGCTCGTCATCGGGGTGTGCATCAGCGTGGCCATGGCCCAGCTGCGGGTGAACGAGCTGGCCCACTGGGGCCCGCGGCTGCCGCTCTTCGGCGAGCGCTTGAGCCTGAACGGGCTGAATGACCTGCAGTGGCACCTGTTCGCCGTCATGGTGATGCTGGGCGGGGTCTATACGCTGCACGAGGACCGGCATGTCAGCGTGGACTTCATCGCCGGCCGCCTGTCCCCGCGGACGCGGGCCTGGATCACCGTCGTGTGCGATCTCCTCTTCCTCGTGCCGTTCTGCGCGGTGATGACCTGGTTCTCGTGGCGGTACACCGTCTCGTCGTTCACCTCGGGCGAGGGCTCCTCCTACGGCGGGCTGCAGGACCTCTGGATCATCAAGTCGGTGATGCCGCTCGGCTTCGTCCTGTTGACGGTCTTCGGCGCCGCCCGGGCGCTGCGGCTCCTGCTGCAGTTGCTCTCGCGCCAGCCGCTCGGCGCACCGGGCGCCGCCGCCGGGGCGGAGTCGCGCCAATGACCTACTTCTGGCCGCTGGCCATGTGCGCGGCGCTGGTCCTGGGCGTCTTCAGCGGCTATCCGGTCGCATTCATCCTCGCGGGGATCGGCGTGCTGTTCGCCTTCCTCGCGGACGTGCCGGTGCTCTTCCTCTCCACCGGCGTTTCCCGGACCTTCTCGGGCATCCTCAGCAACTGGCTCCTGATCGCGGTGCCGCTCTTCGTCTTCATGGGGCTGGTGCTGGAGAAGTCCGGCATCGCCCAGCGGCTGCTGCGCTCGCTCGCCTCGGTGCTGGGCCAGCTGCCGGGCGGCTACGCCTTCGCGGTGACCATCATCGGCATCGTGATGGCGGCCTCCACCGGCATCATCGGCGCGTCGGTGGTGCTGATGGGCGTGCTCGCGCTGCCGGTCATGATGGAGAGCCGCTACGACCCGCGGCTCGCGACCGGTGTCATCGCCGCGACCGGCACTCTCGGGATCCTCATACCGCCCAGCATCATGCTGGTCGTGCTGGGCGACACGATGCGCCTGTCGGTGGGCGATCTCTTCGCCGCGGCTCTGCTGCCCGGGCTGATGCTGGGGGGGCTCTACATCGCGTGGCTGGTGCTGATCGCGATCTTCCGGCCGCAGGCGATGCCGCCGTTGCCACGCGGAGCCCGGACCGGGATCGGCCGAGCCTTGCTGCGGGTGGCCCGGGACCTGGTCGCGCCGCTCCTTCTGATCATCGCGGTGCTGGGTTCGATCATCGCCGGCATCGCGACGCCGACGGAGGCAGCGGCGCTCGGTGCGCTCGGTGCCTTCCTGCTCGCGCTCCTGGAGCGCCAGCTTGACTGGCGGCAGTTCGTTGAAGTGCTGCGTGAAACCACGCGCACCACCGCGATGATCATGTTCGTGATGATCGGCGCCACCGTGTTCAGCGTGATCTTCCGCCGGCTGGGCGGCGACACGATGATCGCGGACGCCCTTGGGGTGAGCGACGGCGGGGCGAACCCCTATTGGGTGCTGTTCGTCATCATGGCGTTCATCTTCGTGCTGGGGATGTTCCTGGACTGGGTGGAGATCACCTTCATCGTCATCCCGATCATCACCCCGATCATCGGCGCACTGGACTTCGGGCTGCCGAAGGAGCAGGTGCTGCTCTGGTTCGCGATCCTGTTCGCGGTCAACCTGCAGACCTCGTTCCTCACGCCGCCGTTCGGCTATGCGCTCTTCTACATCCGGGGCATCGCGCCTCCCGAGATCGGCACCCGCATCATCTACCAGGGCATCGTTCCCTTCGTGCTGATCCAGCTGCTCGCGCTGGTGCTCACCATCCTGTACCCGCAGCTCGCGTTGTGGCTGCCGGAGAGGCTGCTGGGGAAATAGGGCAGGCCGAGCCCGGTCCACCGCCTCCCGGGCCTCCGCGGCCGGTCTCGCCCTTCGTTTGCACCGGATCCGCCCCGGCAAGAGGCCGACCGGGTGGCGCGGAGGCAGGAGACCGGGAATACTGACATGCTCGTCAAGGAGGCAGACATGACCAGCCAGTCGCCCAACTCCACCGAGCCTCGACTGGTCACGCTGGAGCCCGCCACTCTCGCCGTGGTGCGCGAGAAGGTGCCGATGAAGGACCTGAAGGCGTTCTTCGGCCGGGCCTTCGACGCCACCTACGCCGCGGCCCAGGCGCAGGGCATCCGCGTGGTGGGACCCCCGCTCGGCGTCTACTACTCCATGCCGACCGACGCGGTGGATGTGGCGGCCGGATTCCCCACGGCGGGAACGGTGAAGCCCGGCGGCGGGGTCACCGCAGCCAACTTGCCAGGCGGGCGCGCCGCCCAGGTGCTGCACCGCGGCCCCTACGACACCATGGGGCAGACCTATCACCGGCTGATGGCCTGGCTCGCCGAGCAGGGTCTCAAGCCTGCCGAGGTCATGTGGGAGTACTACCTCAACGAGCCCTCACCGGACGCGCCGGAGGCCACCGAGACGCTGATCACCTGGCCGCTGGCTGACTAGAGCACTGCGCCGCCAGGAGCAGACCGAGGCGCAGGCCCAGGAGCGCGGCCAGCTCAGGCCCCGGCGAGTCCGCCGGGGATAGTCCCTTCGTCGTCGTGGGGCACGGCTGCGCGTTGCTCTGCGGTCGATACCATGACTCGACGGGTACCTGCGGCGAGGCAGATGGAGCGGCGTCGGGCCCCCTTGGGATCTGCATGAGCGAAGCCATTCCATCAGCCCTCGACAGCGTCGGCACTCGCCCGCATCCGCAGGTTGGACCGAGCGGGCCGGACCGTGCGCTGCGAAGCCATGGGCGCACGCTGGTGCTTCCCTTCCTTCCGGTGCTTGCTGCGCTGCTCGGCGGCTGCGACGGCGTGCAGTCCGCGTTTTCCGCGTTCGGCGCGGAAGCGGAGTCGACCCGCCGGCTCGCCATCGTGATGTTCGCCGGCGCGACGGTGATCACGATCGGCGTCCTGCTGCTCGCCTGGCACGCGGTCCGCACTCCTGCGGGCCGGCTCGATCACGACGGCGGCATGCGGGTGATCCTCTGGCTCGGTGCCGTGTTCCCGACGGTGGTGCTCACCTTGCTGCTCGCCTGGGCCCTGCCCACCATGCGCACCCTTGCCGCGGAGGAAGGCGGGCTGGAGATCGCGGTGGCGGGCGAGCAGTTCTGGTGGCGCGTGCAGTACCGTCCCGCTGCCGGCGAGCCGGTGGAGACCGCCAACGAGGTGCGGGTGCCGGTCGGCCGCACGGTCACCTTCCTGCTCGACAGCCCCGACGTCATTCACAGCTTCTGGATACCGGGGCTTGCCGGCAAGATGGACATGATCCCCGGGCGCACCAACCGGC
>JAEWEW010000264.1 GCA_023389175.1 Pseudomonadota bacterium
GCCGATCGGGTCGCCACCCCGATCGGCCCGCTTCAGGTGCCGCGTCACGACTTCGCCGCGGGAAGCCGCGTGCGCCTGCTCGTGCGGCCGGAGCGCATCCTGCCGGTCACGGCGCCGGCCGAGAGCGGCGCCGCGCCGGCGGTGCCGAACCTGCTGGCGGTGGCGGTGCGCCGCGACGTCTTCCACGGCGCGGTCCGCCACCTGGAGCTGGTGCCGTTTCGCGCCGCGCGGCATGAGACCGCGGATGCTGGCGCTGCAGCCGCCGACGCCCTCGCCGGCGACGACGCGACGGCGATCCGCCTCGAGACCTCGCTGCGCGAGCCGATCACTCACGTCGCCGTGCCGCCCGAGGCGATCCAGTTCCTGCCGGCAAGCCGGGGGGCGTGAATCGACCCGGACAACCCGAGCTCGCGGCAGCTATCCGCCCACCTGGAAACCACCGGAGGACTCCCATGAGACCCGTCCCACGCCTGACCTTCCGCCCCGCCCGCTCGCTGGCTGCCAGCGCATCGGCGCTGCTGCTCGCCGTGGCCGGCGCAGCCTGGTCCGCAGCGCACGCGCAGACCGTCAACGACTCCCCGGAGCTCTATCCGGGCGAGAAGGCGCTCTACGAGCAGGCCCGCAAGGAAGGCATGGTGGTCAGCTTCGACACCGGCCCCACCTGGGCTAACTGGGCGGCCCAGTTCGCCGCCTTCAAGAAGCGCTATCCCGAGATCGAGCTGGTCTACAACGACCTGGGGTCGGCTGCCACCGTGGTCGCGCTCGAGAAGAGCCGCAATCGCCCGCAGGCCGACACCGCGTACTACTTCGCCGCCTCGGCGGTGGACGCGGCGAGGAAGGACGTGGTCGCGCCGTTCAAGCCGGTCAACTTCGACAAGCTGCCGGAGGTCTTCCGCGAGCCGGAAGGGCGCTGGTTCACCATCCATTCCCTGACGGTCGCCTTCGTCGTCAACACCAAGCTGGTGAAGAACGTGCCGCAATCCTGGGCGGACCTGCTGAAGCCCGAGTACAAGGGATCGGTGGTCTATCTCGACCCGCGCTCGACCGGCGTCGGCCAGGTGCTCACCTTCGCCGCCAACTTCGGCGCCGGCGGCGACATGAACAACGTGCAGCCCGGACTCGACTATCTCGGCCGGTTGCACAAGTCCGGTAACGTGCTCCGCGTGCTCGGCACCACGCCGTACGCGCAGTTCGTCAAGGGCGAGATCCCGATCTGGATCTCCTACGAGAACGACGGGCTCAAGGCCAAGCACACCGACGGCCTGGGCGACGCGGTGAGCGTGGTCATACCGAAGGAGGCGTCGGCGGCGGCCCCCTACGCCATCAGCCTGGTGCGCAACGGCCCCAATCCGAACGCCGCACGCCTCTGGCTCAACTTCGTGATGACGGACCTCGGCCAGGGCATCTTCGCCCAGGGCTTCGTGCGGCCGTCCGTGCCGGGAACCAGGCTGCCGGACTCGGTCGCCGACAAGCTGCCCGAGGCGCCGCAGGTGAAGCCGCTGGACGTGCGCGCCGCGGCCGAGCGCAAGGCCGACATCGACAGCGGCTGGGCCAAGGCGACGGCCGCACGCTGACGAGCGCAGCTGCCTGGGATCAGAACCGGCATGCGCCCCGGCTCCCGCCCGCTGCCGCTCGCGGCCATGGCCATGCCGGCCATCCTGGTGATGGCCGGCTTCTTCGTGCTGCCGGTGGCCGCGGTCGCGCTGGATGCCTTCTCCGAGGGCGCCAGCGCCTTCCGACGGGTGACGGCAATGCCGCGGTTCCTGCCGTCGCTGGTGGGAAGCCTCCTGCTCACGCTCGTCGCCGTCTCCCTCTCCGTCGGCGTCGGGCTGGCCGTCGCGCTGCACCTGTCGCGGCTGCCCGAGCGGCAGCGCACGCTGCTCTCCTTCGTGATCGCGCTGCCGCTCACCTTCTCCGGCCTCATCGTCGCCTACGGCTTCATCCTGGGCTACGGGCGGGCGGGCTTCGTCACCCAACTGCTCGGCCTGCTCGGGCTCGATCCGGTGGCGATCGGCAGCACGCTCTTCACGCCGGTCGGGCTTGCATTCGCCTCGTCCTACTACCTCGTGCCGCGGGTGGTGATGACCCTGCTGCCGGTCTTCGTCAACTTCGACCACTCGCTGCTGCGCGCGGCCGAATCGCTCGGCGCGACGCCCGCCCAGGCCTTTCGCCAGGTGTTCCTGCCGCAGGTCGCCTCCGTGGTCGTCGCGGCCGCCTGCCTGGTGGCGGCGGTGGTGTTCGGCGCCTATGGCACCGCGATCGCCCTCGTCGGCACGGACCTCGACATCCTGCCGCTGCAGCTCTACTCGCTCATCTCCGATACCGGCTCGGACTTCCCTGCCGCGGCCGCGCTCGCGCTGCTGATCACCGCTGCCTGCAGCGCGATCATCGGGGTCGGCCAGTGGGTGGCCGGCCGCCAGGAGCGCTACCTCTCATGACCGTCGGCACCGCCTCCCCCGACACCGCGCCCTACTGGCTGGACGAGCGCGCCGGCCGCCTGTGCGATGCCCACGGCCGCGCCTTCGATGCCGGCACGCGCACGTGGCAGGAGCCACTGCAGGGAAATCCCGGGCCACCGGCCGGCGCCAGGTCGCTCGACGCCCCCCGGGCGGTCGCCTGGCTGCAGCAGCGCAGCGGGCATCCATTGCGCGTGCCGGTGGGCGTCATCGGACCGCGCGACGCCACGCCCGCCCAGAGGGCGGTGGCGCGGCACGTCGGCTCGGGGCTCGCGCGGATGGGCCTTGCGCTCATCTGCGGCGGCCGGCAGGGCATCATGGAGGCCGTCGCGCAGGGGGCGGCTGAACAGGGCGGCATCGTGATCGGCCTGCTGCCCGAGCCCTCGCCGGACGCGGCAAACCCCTATCTCACGCACGTGATCGCCACCGGCCTCGGCGAGGCGAGGAACGCGCTGATCGCGCGCTCGGCCTTCTGCCTCGTCGCGATCGGCGACAGCTACGGCACGCTCTCGGAAGTGGCGCTCGGGCTGCAGTTCGGCAAGCGGGTGTTCGGTCTCGCGGGCGCCGCCCGGGTTCACGGCGTCGAGCATCGCGCCGACGCGGACGCGGCTTTGCTTTCGGTGGCCAACCACGTGCTCGCGAACTAGCGGCGCGGGCGCATCCCACGTCCACTAGCGGCGCGGGCGCATCCGACGCCCCCGCGGCGAGGGTCGTATCATGGGCATGGATCCGCGTGGCCGCCACCCTGGCCGGCCACACGAGCGGACAAACAATGGAGATGCCTCATGACCGACCACACACCTTCCTCTCACGCGCGCCGGCACGCCGCCTCGGCGCCGCGGCGCCGCTTCACTCGATCGGCCGTGCTGGCCGTCGGCGCAGCCGGCGGCCTGCTGGGCACCACGTCGCCGTTGCGCGCGCAGGAGAGCTATCCCTCCCGGGCGATCTCGATGGTCGTGCCCTTTCCGCCGGGCGGTGTCGCCGACACGGTGGGACGGCCGGTGGCCGAGGCGATGGGACGCGCGCTGAACCAGTCGGTCGTGGTGGAGAACAAGGCCGGTGCCGGCGGCGGCATCGGCATGCAACAGGTGGCGAATGCCAAACCCGACGGCTACACGACGCTGCTCGCGCTCTGCTCGATCGCCATCCTGCCGGCGGCGGACGAGGTACTGAACCGCAAGCCGCTCTACCAGCTGGACGATCTCGAGCCGATCGCGCGCATCACGGCGGACCCCACGGTGCTGGTGGTGCGCGCGGAGAGCCCCTGGAAGACCTTCAAGGAGTTCATCGACGACGCCAAGGCCCGCCCCGGCCGCATCACCTTCGGCTCCTCCGGCAACTACGGCACCATGCACGTGCCGATGGAGATGCTCAAGCAGGCGACGGGCACCTATCTCCTGCACGTGCCGTATACCGGGGCGGGACCGGCGATCGTCGGGCTGCTCGGCGAGCAGGTGGATGCGCTCGCCACCGGGCCGGCCACCATCGTGCAGCACGTGAAGTCGGGCCGCCTGCGCGCGCTGGCGCACTGGGGCACCGGACGGCTCGGCCCCCTGCCCGACGTGCCGAGCATCCAGGAGCTCGGCCACCCGGTCACCTTCTCGCAATGGGCCGGCGTGTTCGTGCCGGCCGGCACTCCGGAGCCGGTCGTGACCAAGCTGCGTGAGGCAGCCCGGCAGGCGGTGAAGGACCAGCGGCTGATCAACGCGATCGGCACCGCCGGCTCGCCGATCCAGTACATGGATGCGCCGGAGTTCCGCAAGTTCGTCGCCGAGGAAGCGAAGGTCTTCCAGAAGGTGGTCAACCGCATCGGCAAGCAGGGTTAGCCGGCTGGCGGTCGTGGCCGGCGGCCGGTCGCGGCGGCCGGCCCCAGGGGGCAGGCGGCTACTTGGTCGGCAGCTTGCCCTGGACACCCTGGACGTAGTAGTCCATCTTCGACAGGGCCTCGTCGTCCATCACCTTGCCGGCAGGAAGCCGCTCCTTGCCCGCGTTGTCCAGCACCGGGCCGGTGAAGGGATGCAGCGTGCCGGCGACGATCTCCTTCTCCAGCTTGGCCACCATGTCGGCCACGTCCTTCGGCACCGCCGGGTTGAGCGGCGCGAGACGGATCATGCCGTCCTTCATCCCGCCCCAGACGCTGCCCGGCTTCCAGGCCCCTGCGATCTTCTGCTCGGCCACCCGCGTGTAGTAGGCCCCCCATTCATGGATGGTGGCGCTCAGCTGGGCCTTGGGACCGTACTTCGACATGTCGGAGTGGTAGCCGAAGGCGTAGACCCCCTTCTCCTCCGCCGCCTGCACCGTCGCGGTCGAGTCGGTGTGATGCGTGACGATGTCCGCCCCCTGGGCGATCAGCGTGTTGGCCGCCTCGCGCTCGCGCCCGGGATCGAACCAGGAATTGACCCAGACCACCTTGACCTCGGCCTTCGGGTTGACGCTGCGCATGCCGCGGGTGAAGGCGTTGATGCCCTGGAGCACTTCGGGAATCGGGAAGGCGCCCACGTAGCCGGCGACATTGCTCTTGGTCATCCGGCCCGCGATCACGCCGTTCAGGTAACGCCCTTCGTAGAAGCGGGCGTTGTAGGTGCCGACGTTCTTCGAGGTCCGGTAGCCGGTTGCATGCTCGAACGAGACCTTCGGGAACTGCTGCGCCACCCTGATGGTGGGATTCATGTAGCCGAAGGAGGTGGTGAAGATGAGCTGGCTGCCGCTCGACGCGAGCTCACGGATGACCCGCTCCGCGTCGGCGCCCTCGGCCACGTTCTCGACCACCCGAGAGGTCACCTTGCCGCCGAGCGCCTGCTCCATCTCCTTGCGGCCCTTGTCGTGCTGGAAGGTCCAGCCCGCATCCCCGATGGGGCTCACGTAGACATAGCCGATCTTCAGCGGATCCTGGGCCTGGGACGGCCCGATGGCGACCAGCGAGCCGGCGGCTGCCGCAACGGCGGCGGCGCGGAAGAAGCGGTGTGGCGAGGACATGAGGTTACTCCTGCGAGGCGCGTCAATCGGGTCGGTAGGGCCGGCCGAGCGAGACCGGCGCATTGAGGCGAATGGTAGCGGGGTTGCGCGAGATCAGCACCAGCACGACGATGGTGGCAAGGTAAGGCAAGGCGGACAGGAACTGGGAGGGCACGGCCACGCCCGCGCCCTGGGCGAAAAACTGCGCGATGGTCACGCCGCCGAAGAGATAGGCCCCGAAGAGCACGCGGCCCGGCCGCCAGGTCGCAAACACCACCAGCGCCAGCGCGATCCAGCCGCGCCCCGCCACCAGCCCCTCCACCCACATCGGCGTGTAGAACTCGGCCAGATAGGCCCCGCCCAGGCCCGCCATCGCGCCGCCGAAGAGCGTCGCGAGGAAGCGGATCGCGATCACCGGGTAGCCGATGGCATGCGCCGATTCCGGCGATTCCCCCACGGCGCGCAGCACCAGGCCGGCGCGCGTGCGAAAGAGGAACCAGCTCGTCAGCCCGAACAGCAGCCAGGACCCGTACACCAGCAGATGATGGCGAAAGAGCGCCGGCCCGACCAGCGGGATGTCCGCGAGGAAAGGCACCGCCCACGGCTCCTGCGCCCCGAGCGCGACGCTCTCGAGCGGCTTGCCGGCGAATGCGCTGAGGCCCAGGCCGAACAGCGTGAGCGCGAGCCCGGCGGCCACCTGGTTGGCCATGAGCTGCAGCGTGAGCACGCCGAACATCAGCGCCATCGCCGCACCCGCCGTCATGCCGGCGAGGATCCCGAGCCACGGATTCCCGGTCGCGACGGTGGCGGCGAAGCCGGCGACCGCGCCCACCAGCATCATCCCTTCGACACCGAGATTGAGCACGCCCGACTTCTCCGCGATCAGCTCGCCGAGCGCGGCATAGACAAGCGGCGTGCCGGCCGCGATGGCCGCCGCCACGATCGCGACCAGCGTCTGCGTCATGGCGCGGTCGATGCCGTCGGCGCCGTCGCGGGCCCGGCCACTGCCGGCCGGCGCACCGCGCGGAGGCGATAGTTGATGAAGACGTCCGAGCCGAGCAGGAAGAAGAGGAGCAGCCCGTGGAACAGCCCGGTGATGGCCGCGGGCAGGGCAAGGCCGATCTGCGCCGACTCGCCGCCGAGGTAGAGCAGCGACATCAGGAGGCTCGCGAGCAGCACGCCAAGCGGATGCAGCCGCCCCACGAAGGCGACGATGATCGCGGCGAAGCCGTAGCCCGGGGAGACCTGCGGCTGGAGCTGTCCGATCGGGCCGGCCACCTCCCCCATGCCGGCGAGGCCCGCGGCGCCGCCGCCGAGCAGCATCCCGAACCACACCAGGCGCCGCGCGCCGAAGCCGGCGTAGCCGGCCGCGGCGGCAGCGTGTCCGCCGACGCGCATCTGGAAGCCGAGGAAGCTGCGTGCGAGCAGCAGGTACCCCGCGGCCACCCCGGCGAGCGCGACCACCAGCCCCAGGTTGAGCCGGGTGCCTTCGACCAGGATGGGATAGAGCGCGGCCTCGCCGAAGAGCCGGCTCTGCGGGAAGTTGAAGCCGTCGGGATCCTTCCATGGACCGTGCACCAGCCAGCTGAGCAGCAGGTTGGCCACGTACACCAGCATCAGGCTCACCAGGATCTCGTTGGTGTTGAACCGGGTGCGCAGGAGCGCCGGGATCGCGGCCCAGGCGAGGCCGCCGGCAAGGCCGGCGAGCATCATGAGCGGCAGCAGCCACGGGCCGCCGCCATCGTGGAACCACAGCGCGACGCCGCCCGCGCAGATGGCGCCGAGGACGAGCTGGCCCTCGGCGCCGATGTTCCACACGTTGGCGCGAAAGCCGCAGGCAAGGCCCACGCCGATCAGCATGAGCGGCGAAGCCTTGAGCAGCAGTTCGGCGATGCCGTCGAGGTCGTTGACCGGCGCGACGAAGAAGGTGTGGAAGGCGACCAGCGGATCCTTGCCGAGCAGTGGGAAGACGACGAAGCCGGCTGCCAGCGTGAGCCCGGCGGCGAGCACCGGCGAGAGCCACGACATCAGCCGTGACGGCCGCGCGCGTGCCTCAAGCCGCAGGCGCATGCGCCAACTCCTGTGGCCCGGCATGGCCTGCCGCGGGGCCGCCGGGCCACATCCCGCTCAGCCACTGGCCGATCTCCTCCACGCCGGTCTCGCGAGCCGGCCGAATCGGCGACAGCCTCCCCTGCGCGATCACCGCGATCCGGTCGCAGACCTCGAACAGCTCCTCCAGGTCCTCCGAGAAGACCAGCACCGCAACCCCTTCGTTGCGAAGGTCGATGATGCGCTGGCGGATGAAGGCGGCGGCGCCCACGTCCACGCCCCAGGTGGGCTGCGCCACCACCAGCAGCCGCGGCTCCTGCAGCATCTCCCGGCCGACGATGAACTTCTGGAGGTTGCCGCCGGAGAGGCTGCGGGCTTCGGCCGCTTCGCCGCCGCAGCGGACGTCATAGTCCGCAATGCAGCGCCGCGCGAACTCGCGCACACGGCCGAATCGGATGAAGCCACGGCTCACCTCGCCATCCCGGTTGGCGGTGAGCAGCGCATTCTCCGTGAGCGACATCTCCGGGACCGTGCCGCGGCCGAGACGCTCCTCGGGCACATAGCAGAGGCCGAGCCTGCGGCGGCCGCGCGCGTCGAGCCGCCCGGCGCAATGGCCGTCGATGCGGATGCGCGCCGGATCGTCCAACAGCCGCTCGCCGGAAATGGCGGCGAGCAGCTCGCTCTGGCCGTTGCCCGAGATGCCGGCGATGCCGAGCACCTCGCCGGCATGGACCATGAGCTCGATCGAATCCAGCGCCGTGCCGAACTCGTCCGGTGGCGGCAGCGACAGGCGGTCAAGCACCAGCCGCGGCGCCCCGGTCCGCGGCGCGCCGTGGCACGTCTGCGGCAGCTCCCGGCCGATCATCAGTCGGGCCAGCGTCGCCGCCGTCTCCTCGCGCGGATCGCAGCGGCCGGTGACCCGGCCGCCTCGCAGCACGGTGGCACGGGTGCAAAGCGCGCGGATCTCGTCCAGCTTGTGGCTGATGTAGAGGACAGTGCGGCCTTCGGCGGCGAGCTGGCGCAAGGTGTCGAAGAGATGGCGCACCGCCTGCGGCGTCAGCACCGAGGTCGGCTCGTCCATGATCAGGAGGCGCGGGTCGGCCAGCAGGCAGCGCACGATCTCCACCCGCTGGCGCTCCCCGACGGAGAGCGAATGCACCAGCCGGCGCGGATCGACCTCGAGGCCATAGCGCCGCGACAAGTCGGCGATGCGATCCGCGAGCCCGTCCGCGGCCGCGGCAGGCAAGGCGAGCGCGACATTCTCCGCGACCGTGAGCGTCTCGAAGAGCGAGAAGTGCTGGAACACCATGCCGATGCCGAGCGCGCGCGCCTGCGCCGGATTGGCGATCGAGACCGGCGCTCCCTCCCAGCGGATCTCGCCGGCATCCGGCTTCACCACGCCGTAGAGGATCTTCATCAGCGTGCTCTTGCCGGCGCCGTTCTCGCCGAGCACCGCATGGATCTCGCCCGGCATGGCGGCAAGCGAGACGTCCTGGTTGGCGACGACGGCCGGGTAGACCTTGGTGATGCCGACGAGCTCGATGCGGGGAACCATCGTCCCGGTCATGGCGCGATGCCGGCCGCGGCGAACCGCCCGTCGTTGCCGTCGGATACGACCTGCGCTCGCCCGCCCCGCGGCCGGGCGCGCCAGCGCTCCCGCTCGCGCAGCAACTGCGCCGCCACCGCCACCGCGATGCTCGCCGGCGCCTTGTCCGCGATGCCGGCGATGCCGATGGGGCAGGTCATGCGGGCGAGCGCGGCGGCTTCGATGCCGCGCGCCGCGAGCCGGTGCTCGAAGCGGCGCCGCTTGGTCATCGACCCGATGAGCCCGAACCAGCGGAAGCGGCCGCGGGCGAGGATCGCCTGCGCGAGCGATTCATCGAGCGCATGGCTGTGGGTCATGACCAGGAAGCAGCAGCCCGCAGGCGCCGTCGCCACCTCGGCGAGCGGATCGTCGCTCACCACGATGCGCACGTCGCCCTCCGGCGTCACGCCGGGGAACGCATCGGCGCGCTCGTCGATCCAGTGGATGCGGCAGGCAAGCGCGGCGAGGATCGGCACCAGGGCGCGCGCGACATGCCCCGCCCCGAAGAGCACCACCTCGAGCTCGGGCGGCAGCACCGGGTCGAAGAGGAAGGGCAGCCCGCCGCTGCCGGGCAGCGCCGCGAGCGCCGTCTGATCGCCCTGCCCGAGCATCCTGCGGGCATGCGCGAGCGACGCCGCATCGATGCCGGGCTCGCCGAACGAACCGTGGCATTGCTCGCTCGCGACCACCATCGCGCCGGCGCTTGCCGGACGCCCTGCCGCGCTCACCAGGATGCACGGCTCGCCGCGCGCGCGCAGCGCCTGCAGGTGGTCCAGCCACGGCGCCTGCGCGGTGTCGGGCGGCACCGCCTCGAACATCAGGTTGACCAGGCCGCCGCAGCACTGGCCGAGCGAGGCGCCGAGGGGAAAGCGTCGCAGCGCGCCGGCGCCACCGTCGGCGAGCAGGTCCCGCGCGATCGCGACCGCGCGCAGCTCCAGCTGGCCGCCGCCGATGGTGCCATGCTGTCCGACGCCGGTGACCACCATGCGGGTGCCCGGCTCGCGCGGCACCGAGCCGCGCGCCGCGGCGACCGTGACCAGCATGGCCCCCTCGCCTCGCGCTCGACAGCCGAGCAGCGCCTCGATCCAGTCTTCCATGGCTCCCATTAGACACCGGCTCGCGGAATCCGGCCAACGCGCCGCGCGCTAGAGCTGGTAGCCCACCGCGCGCACCATCCCTTCCAGCACGTCGCGCCACCATCCCGGCAGGCGCGCGTCGGCCGGGGTCGCCTCGCGCGCGCGCCGTGCGATCCACCTGTCCAGCCAGGCGATCTCCGCGGCGCCATAGAACGCCATCATCACCTCGAAATTGAGCAGCAGGCTGCGGGTGTCGAAGTTTGCGGTGCCGCAGAGCGCGAGGCGTTCGTCGATCACCACTACCTTGGCATGCATCATGCCGGGATCCAGCAGCACCTCGCCACCGGCCTGCACCAGCTGCCGCACCGACCGCTCGCGCGCGATGTCTGCCAGCCGGTGGTTGGAGCGCGCCGGAACCAGCACGGTCACCCGAACGCCACGCCGGCAGGCGAGGCACAGTGCCGACAGCAGCGCGTCGTCCGGCACGAAGTACGGTGTCGCGATCCGCAGGCGCCTGCGCGCCTGGTAGGCGCCCGAGACCAGCAGCGCGTAGACGGTGTCGTCGGCATGATCCGGCCCGCTCGCGATGATCTGCGTCACCGCGCCGGCGCCTTCCTGCGTCGCCGCCGCGCCGGCCGGCTCGGTCCCGGCGCCGGGCAGCGCCCGGGCTGCATCGGACGCGGTGACCGGCGCCGCATCGCCCTGGGGCCGGCCGCTCGCGACCGACCAGTCGTGCTCGAAGAGGGCCTGGGCGTGGGCCGCGAGCGGCCCATGCACGGTGAAGCTCAGGTCTTCCCACGCCGGCCGGCCCGGCAGATCGACGAAGTACTCGGCAGCCAGGTTGCGCCCGCCGCTCCAGACCCGGGCTGCGTCGGCCACCACCAGCTTGCGATGGTTGCGCAGATTGGTGCGACCGCGCAGCGGATTGTGCAGCAGCGGCATGAACCACTGCACCGTCACGCCGGCCCGGGCAAGCGACCGCAGCCTCGCCCGCGACGTCCTGAAGCTGCCGAATGCATCGACCAGGAGGCGCACGCGCACGCCGCGCGCCGCGGCCCGCTCGAGCTCCCGGACAAAGTCGGCGCCGGTATCGTCATCGCCGAGCAGGAAGGTGCAGGCATCCAGCGTGCGTTCCGCGCTCCGGCACGTCTGCAGCAGCGCGCGCCAGGAGGCCTCGCCATCGGCCTGGAAGGCAACCCGATTGCCGGAGGTGGGCGGCGGCATCTCGAAGGCGGCGAGAAGCTGCGTCGCCCATGCCGGGCCGGGTGCGGCCGGCTGCAGCGTGCCGGCTGCGCT
>JAEWEW010000283.1 GCA_023389175.1 Pseudomonadota bacterium
ACCACGAAGAGCGCGACCGGCCCGTCGCCCTGGATCTGCATGACCAGGCCGCCATCGAAGCGGATCGAGGCCGCGAGCAGCGACCCGGCCGCCGACAGCTCTCCGAGCCGGTGTCGCACCGTGGGAGCGAGGTCCCGGCCGTCGTGCCGGTGGTGACGCCGGGCGACTTCCTGCCAGGAGCGGTCCAGGCGCACGATCTGGCCCCGAACCTGGTAGTTGTCGAACATGAAGCGGACAAGCGTATCCATCCGGGAGAAGTGGCGGCGGCTTGCGCCATTTCAACCGGCGGCTGCGCGCGCGGCAACCTCTATACTCCCCGGGCGCCCTCCATGCGGACTGCAGCACCCCGGGGGGCAGGGCAGCTCATTCCGAGAAGGCACGAATCGGCCCCATGACCGAGAATCCGGGCGGCGAGTCAGCCGCCTACCAGCCGCGTGTCGCGGCACGATCCCGTTACCTGACGATCCGCGGTCTGCGCTACCACCTGCGGGAGTGGCGCACCGGCGGATCGGCCGCCTCGGACGAGGCACCGCTGCTGGTCATGCTCCACGGCTGGATGGACGTGTCGGCGTCGTTCCAGTTCGTCGTGGACGCGCTCGCCCGCCATTGGCGGGTGGTCGCGCCGGACTGGCGCGGCTTCGGCCTGACCGAAGGCGCCCCCGGCCGGGAATGGTCGGTGGACGGCTATGCCTTCGCCGATTACTTCGGCGACCTGGATGCGCTGCTCGACCAGCTCTCGCCCGATGCGCCGGTGCGGCTGGTGGCCCACAGCATGGGCGGCAATGTCGCCATGCTCTACGCCGGCATGCGCCCTGCGCGCATCGCGGGCCTGGTGAACCTTGAGGGCTTCGGCATGCCGGCCACGGACCCGGCCAGGGCGGTCGAGCGCTACCGCCGCTGGCTGGACGAGTTGCGGGAACCGGCCGCCCTGAGGCCGTATGCGACGCTCGAGGACGTCGCGTCCCGCCTCGTGCGGAACAATCCTCGGCTGCCCCGGGACAAGGCGCGCTTCCTGGCCGGCCACTGGGCACGACCCTTGCGCCCCGGCGAGTCCGTCGGCGGGCAGGCGGACCGCGCCGTCGAGCCCGACGGCTACGTGTTGCGGGCGGATCCTGCCCACAAGCATGTCAATCCGGTTCCGTACCGAGTGGACGAGGCATTGTCCTGCTGGGCGGCTGCGACCGCGCCGGTGCTGTGGGTGACCGCGTCGGAGCGCGGCGCCTTCCATCGGTTCACCCAGACCGAGGAATACCGTCGTCGCTTGACGGTCATCGCGCGTTTGACTGAAGTGGAGGTGGCCGAGGCCGGCCACATGTTGCATCATGACCAGCCGGGGCGCCTCGCCCGGTTGATCGAGGACTTCTTCGAGTGAATCCCGGCAAGCTGAACGTGGACCTGCACTGCCATTCGACAGTGTCGGACGGCACCCTCGCTCCTCGCGAGGTGGTGCGGCGGGCGCATCGCAACGGCACCCAGCTGCTGGCGCTGACGGACCATGACGAGGTCCGCGGGCTCGCGGAGGCCCGCGACGAGGCCGAGCGGCTCGGGCTGCCCTTCGTCTGCGGCGTCGAGATCTCGGTGAGCTGGGCCGGCGAAACCATCCACGTGGTCGGCCTGCGGGTGGACCCCGCAGACGCGACCCTGGTTGCCGGTCTGGCCGGCGTGCGGGTCGGGCGGGATTCCCGCGCCCACGAGATCGCCGCGCAGCTCGCGCGGGCAGGCATCCCCGGGGCGTACGAGGGAGCACAGCGCTACGTCGGCAATCCGGACCTGATCTCGCGCAGCCACTTCGCCCGTTTCCTGGTCGAGATCGGCGCCTGCGCCGACATGAGGCAGGTCTTCGCCAACTACCTGGTCGAGGGCAAGCCCGGCTTCGTGCCGCACCGCTGGGCCCGGCTGCGCGACGCGGTCGCGTGGATTCGCGGCGCGGGCGGCGTCGCGGTGCTCGCCCACCCGGGCCGCTACCGGCTGGACCAGACCGGCCTGTGGGCACTGGTGACCGAGTTCCGCGAAGTGGGCGGGCACGGCATCGAGGTGCTGTCCAGCAGCCACGATCCGGCGGACGTCTCCCGCTTCTCTCAATGGAGCCGGGAGTTCGGCCTCGCGGCCTCCCGCGGCTCGGACTTCCACGATCCAGTGGAGAGCCCGTACGACCTCGGCAAGCTGCCGCTGCTGCCGGACGGCCTGGCGCCCGTTTGGGCGGAATGGCCGGAGCTCGCCGCCCTGGAGGTCCGCTAGGATGGCGCGCGTCGCTCGTTCCTTGCGTCCGCCGGCCCCGAAGGGCCGCGACTGACATGCAGCGCTTCACCGTCCACCCGGTCACGCCGCAACGCCGGTTGCTGGCGCAGGCTGCCGCGCAGCTGCGCGGTGGCGCGCTGGTGGCCTTGCCGACGGATGCCTGCTACGTGCTTGCGTGCCAGATCGGCGACAAGGCGGCGCTCGAGCGCATGCGCAAGCTGCGCGGCATCGACGACAAGCAGCTGCTCTCGCTGCTCTGCCGGGACCTGTCGGAGCTCTCGCAGCATGCGCAGGTGGACAACCGCCAGTACCGCTTCATGAAGGAACGCACGCCGGGTGCCTACACCTTCATCCTGCCGGCCACCAAGGAGGTTCCCCGGCGCCTGCTCCATCCCTCGCGAAAGACGGTCGGGCTGCGGGTGCCCGATTCGGCCATCGTGCAGGCGCTGCTCGAGGAGCTTGGCCAGCCGGTCATCTGCTCGACGCTGA
>JAEWEW010000385.1 GCA_023389175.1 Pseudomonadota bacterium
TGCCGCCTGACGTCGACCCGGAACGCCTGCGCTCCCAGGCATGGTTGCAGTTCTTCGTGCGCGTCCTGACTCGCCGGCTTCGCACGTCCTTCCATGCGGTCCGCCTGGCCAAGCCCGGCGTGCCCGCCGTGCCGGATGAGCTGCCAATGGTCATCTACGCGAATCATCCGTCGTGGTGGGACCCGGCGCTCGCGCTGGTGCTGATGACGAGGCTCTTTCCTTCGCGCCGCAGCTTCGCACCGATCGATGCGGCCGCGCTGCAGCGCTATGGATTCATGCGAAGGATCGGAATGTTCGGGGTAACGCAGGGAAGGTATGAAGGCGCAGCGATCTTCCTTCGCATCGGTAGCCGGATCCTGTCGCAGCCGGGCACCCTTCTCTACCTGACGCCGCAAGGCCGCTTCACGGATGTCCGGGATCGCCCCGTCGAGTTTCGTTCCGGACTCGCGCACCTGCTCTCCCGGGTGCCTCGCGTGACCGTCGTGCCGCTCGCGGTGGAGTATCCGTTCTGGGATGAGAGCACGCCCGAGGCGCTGGTCCGGTTCGGCGAACCGATCACGCTGGGCAAAGCCGTCACGGCGGAGATACCGAAGATCCAGGAGGAGCTGGAAACCCGGCTGTGCCGGACGATGGATTGCCTTGCCGAGGCTTCCGCGAGCCGCGACCCCTCACGCTTCGAGACCCTGCTGCACGGTCGCACAGGGGTGGGCGGCGTCTATGATGGTTGGCGCCGCCTGCAGGCCTGGGGTCGTGGCGAGGAGTTCGATCCGGCGCATGCTCCCGGCAAGCGGCGCGTGACGAAACAGACGTCATGATCGCCTTGGCATGGGCAGCCGCGGCCCTGGCACTCCTGCCGCTTCTGCTGGCCCTGCTCAATCTGCGCAGCTTCGCCCGGCCGCAGGCCCTGCCTCCCCCGGGCACCGCCGTTTCGATCCTGATTCCGGCGCGCAACGAGGCGAAGACCGTGGCCCGGACCGTACGCTGCGCCCTGGCCAGCATCGCAGTGGAAGTCGAGGTGCTGGTGCTCGATGACGATTCGGACGACGACACGGCCGCCATCGTCTCGGGCCTCGCCAAGGGCGATGCGCGGGTTCGCCTGCTGTCCGCGCCGCCGCTGCCGCCGGGCTGGGCGGGCAAGCAGCGCGCTTGTCATCTGCTGAGCGAGAGCGCGCGCTTCGAGACGCTCATGTTCATCGATGCCGATCTTCTCCTCGCGCCCGAGGCCGCTGCGCTGGCCGCGGGCTTCCTGCTCGCGGACGACCGGCGCGGCATGGTGAGCGGCTTTCCGCGGGAGGTCGCGCAGAGCTGGGCGGAGCAGCTCGTCATACCCTGGATCCATGTACTCTTGCTCGGCTACCTGCCGATGGACCGCATGCGCCGATCGACCGCACCGGCCTACGCCGCAGCCTGCGGCCAATGGGTCGTGGCGAGTCGGTCGGCCTATCGGGCGGTACGCGGGCACGCCGCGTCGCCCGGCTCGCTGCACGATGGCATCAGCCTGCCGAGGGTCTTCCGCGCGGCAGGCTGGCGCACCGACGTCTTCGACGGCAGCACGCTCGCGAGCTGCCGGATGTACGAGGATTTACGCTCCGTCTGGCGTGGCTTCGGCAAGAGCGCCGGCGAAGGGATGGCGACCTCCACCGCCCTTCCGGTCTGGTCGCTCCTGATCGTGGGGGGCCATGTGCTGCCGACCGTGCTGCTGCTCGCCGGCCTTGCGTTCGGACAGCCTCACGTTGCGCTCGCCGGCGGCGCCGGCGTCGCCTTCAACCTCGTCCTTCGGCTGCTGCTCTGCGCCCGCTTCAAGCAGTCACTTCTCGGTGCACTGCTTCATCCGTGCGGTGCATGCCTTGTGCTGGCGATCCAATGGCACGCCTTGCTGCGTCATCTGGTCGGCCGGCCGAACCGGTGGCGCGGTCGTTACTACGTTCGCCAGCGTCAGAAGGTTTGAAGGGTGCCGCAGGTGAAGCCTGACGACTCCGTGGCGACGCCCGCCATGCTGCCTCGACAGGCAGCGATCCCGACACTGCCGGCCGCGGACGACGCGCAAACGATCGCACAGGTCTTTGCCCGGCAGCAGGCCGCTTTCGGCACCGAGCGTTACCCTTCCCTCGCGACCCGCCTCGATCGCCTGAGCCGGTTGCGGGCGATGATCGAACGCATCGCCCCAGACGTCGAAACCACCCTTTCGGACGATTTCGGCCACCGGTCGGCTCACGTCACGCGACTGGCCGACATCATGGTCGCGAGCGGCGCGATCCGCCATGCGCAACGCCGCCTGCGCGGCTGGATGAAACCACGCCGGGTGCCGACCGCGCCGGCCTATTGGCCCGGACGAAGCCGCGTCCAGGCCCACCCGCTCGGCGTCGTGGGTGTGGTGAGCCCGTGGAACTACCCGTTGCAGCTGTCGCTGGGCCCGGCGGCATCCGCGCTCGCCGCCGGCAACCGGGTGATGATCAAGCCGTCGGAGCTGACGCCTCGCTTCGCGGCGCTGCTGCAACAGGCCGTTGGCGAATGGTTCTCGCCCGAGGAGCTCGCCGTGGTGACCGGCAGCGTCGAGCAGGCCAGGACGTTCGTCGCGCTGCCGTTCAATCACCTGCTGTTCACCGGATCGACGGCGGTCGGCCGTGAGGTGGCTTTGGCTGCGGCCGCCAACCTCACGCCGGTGACACTCGAGCTCGGCGGCAAGTCGCCGGCAATCCTCAACGCCGACTGCGATCTCGCCGAAGCAGCGCCACGCCTGATGGCGGCGAAGCTGCTCAACAGCGGCCAGACCTGCATTGCGCCCGACTACCTGCTCATCCACGAGCGCCTGCTCGAGCCGCTGATCGAGGCCGCGAGCGCGGCGACCTCGCGCCTCTACCCCACCCTCGCCGACAACGCCGACTACACCTCCATCGTCGACGATCGACACGCAGCTCGCCTGCAGGGATTGCTCGACGATGCGCGCGCCCTCGGCGCTCGCGTGCTGCCTTTGCACGGCGAGACCGTGACGCGCGCTCGCAAGATGCCACCGTTCCTGGTGCTCGACGTCGACGACCGCATGAAGCTGATGCGCGACGAGATCTTCGGCCCCATCCTGCCGGTGCTGACCTACCGTCGCCTCGACGAGGCCATCGCCTACATCAACCAGCGCGATCGCCCCTTGGCCCTTTACTGGTTTGGCCGCGACCGCAAGGACCTGCAGGCCGTGCTCGAGCAGACGCTTTCCGGTGGGGTCACGGTGAACGATTGCCTCTGGCATGTGGCGCAGGAATCGCTGCCATTCGGCGGCGTCGGCGCCAGCGGCATCGGCTCCTATCACGGCGAGCACGGCTTTCGAACCTTCAGCCATGTGAAGCCGGTTTTCCTGCAATCGAAGTGGTCCGGGCTCGGCTTGATGTCACCACCCTATGGCCGCACGTTCAGGCGGCTCGAGCGCTGGGTCAAGAGGATCACCTGAGCTCGATGCGTGGCAGGCATCGCGCCGCTCACGACAGGAGCCGCCGTGTGTCCGCCCCAAACGCCGGCAGCGCCCTTCCCAAGGCAGGGGTAAGGGCCTGCACGCTGCAATAGGCGAAGGCATGGAACCCTCCCCACGACCCCGATGCGCCTACCGATCTCGCCCCTGAGCAGGCACCAATGAACGCTTCCGTTGGCTGGGTCGAGGCCTGCATCCTGGGACTGATCCAGGGACTGACCGAGTTCCTGCCGATCTCCTCGAGCGCGCACTTGCGCATCATCGGCCCGCTGCTTCCGTCCGGAACGGACCCCGGGGCGGCATTCACGGCGATCACCCAGTTGGGAACCGAGGCCGCCGTGCTCATCTACTTCCGGCACGACATCGATCGGACCGCCTCCGCCTGGCGGCGATCGCTGACGACAGGGCAGTCCAACCCCGATTCGCGGATGGGGTGGCTGATCCTGGTCGGGACATTGCCCATCGCTCTGCTCGGATTGGCCTTTGACGGTGTGATCGAAGCCCAGGCCCGCAATCTCTACATCACGGCGGCGATGCTGATCGCCTTCGCCCTCATCCTCGCGCTGGCCGATCGGTGGGGGCGCAAGCGTCGTGAGCTCGACCAGTTGACGTGGCGACATGGGATCCTGTTCGGCCTCGCGCAGGCGCTCGCCCTAATACCCGGTGTCTCCCGCTCGGGGGGCACCATCACGGCCGGGCTGCTGCTCGGCTACACACGCGAGGCGGCGGCACGCTATTCCTTCCTCCTCGCCATTCCTGCCGTGTTTGCGTCCGGCCTCTACCAGCTTTACCGGAGCGCGCAATTCGACAGCCCGGTCGCACCGGGGCCGACTGCGCTCGCGACCGTGGTGGCCTTCGGTGTCGGGTACGGCGTGATCGTCCTGTTCCTGAAGATCGTATCGACCCGCGGCTACATGCCGTTCGTGCTCTATCGGCTGGCGCTGGGTCTCATCGTGCTGCTGCTTCTTCGCTGCGGGCTGCTGACGCCTTGAGCCACCCGATGCGCGGATCGATCGGCCGGGGCGCGGATTGCCGGCAACGACGTTCGACGCCGCGCTACGGAGCAGCGGGACAACTCGGCAGCGATGCGAGCACGGAGTCCACGCAGTCCCAGAAGTGACGGTAGGGCGCCATGTCGGGCGCCCACTTCGACCAGTTCGGCCGTCCCGGGAGCCTGTCCCACTCCGCTCCGCCTCCGCCCCCCGGGACGCCGACGGTCGACTCCCCTTTCGAGCCCCAGGTCCAGTAGACGCTCGCAAGCGCGGCGCCGTCGGCTTCGCGAACGCGGACCTCCCAATAGTGGGTTACCGCCTCGTAGGTGTAGACGAGGAGGTAGTACCGCACGCGCGTGCTCCGCCTCGCCGCCACCAGGCCGTCCGGAAGGTCGCGGAACGCGAAGTCCTGATGCAGGCGCCCGAGCGCCTCGCGGGCGGCGTCGATCACGCGACCGGCGGCTAAGCCTTCGTAGCGCCGCGTCGTCAACGCGAGCCATTCGGCCTCGCTCGGTTCCGCTGGTGGCAGCGGTGCGTCCGGGTCCGGCTCGGCGACCACATCAAACAGCCATCGAACGCCCGGCGGCTTTCGCTCGTCGGGGACCCGTCGAAAGCAGTGCACCACTGCGCTTGCGTCCGGCGTCCAGCCCGGCCGGAAGCGACCCTCCGCGACCTCGGCGCAGGTCGTCCAGGTGGCTCGGCGCTTCAGCAGGTAGTCCAGGCGATCGAAGACGACCGAATACGCCGGCCCTTGCGGATCGTACGGAGGACCGCCGTAGTGCCTGCGCAGGTCCGCATGGACCACCACCCCTTCTGCGCCCGGAGCGACGCCGACTGTCCAGAACGTCCATGGCGCAGGGCCGAACGGCCAGAAGTACGGATAAAGCGTCACCCTCGGCGGTACCGCCACGAAGCCCTGCGGATTGGGAAACACCGAGTACCCGGCGAGGCGGAGCACCTTCTTTGCCGCACCGAGCACTTCGTCGACGGCTATTCCTTCGTAGACGCGCGACTGGCCTGGCGCCTCCTCGCTGGGCAGCTCCAGGGCAGCGACGGCCTGCGGTGCAGGCGGCGCCGTCACGCAGGCCGCGAGCGCTGCGGTCGCGAGCGCGATCGCGGCCCGGCGCGCGATGCGCGCTGCGCTGAAGGACGGATACGGATCCATCCAGGTGCCCATGAGTCGAGTATGCCGCATCTCCAGTTGCCGGCCGGATGGCTGCCACCGGCCGCAACGACATGACACAGTTCAACCACGGACAATGCCTCACACCTCACGCGCTCCATGATTGGGACAGGCAGCCCGGGAGCGGCCCATCCCTGCAGCTCAGATCCGGATCACCTCCTTCTTCAGCGACCACAGCACGCCCAGCACCTCGTTGCGGGTCGCGGGGTCCACGCCGCACTTGTCGAGCGCGTCCATCGCGTCGTCCAGCACCGCGACGAACTCCTGCTCGCTGATGTTCATTCCCCGGTGCGTCGCGATCATGTCCTTCCCGGTGTAGGCCTCGGTGCCGCCGGAGCCGGCACAGAAGAACTCGATCGCATGGCGCTCGAGGCGCTCCATGTCATCGCACTTCTCGTATCGCGTTTTCACCAGCGGGTTGGCGAGGTGGTTCTTGATCAACTCACGGGTGATCCGGGTGATCCCGGGGCGCCCGCCAAGGCGCTCGTACAGGGTTGTCGCGACGGTTTCCATCATGGCTTCAGCTCCTTCGGATTGACGGCGGGCGCGTGATGCGCGCCCCGGTTGACGATCTCTCAGGGCTCCTGCTCAGGCGCCGATCGGACGCAGGCGGGTGATCCACGACTCGTACTCGAGACGACCACGCTCGGCGGCGCCCTCGTCCACCTCCCGCCGCAGCTCGGCCAGGGCGCCGGCCAGCTCCCGTTCCAGGCACCCCAAGGACTCGGGCGTCATCGGTTGCGGCAGGACCAACACGGCCGGCGTGCTGCCGGCGACAGGGACGGTGATCTCACGGACTGACATGGCGACCTCCTCGGCGGGTGGCGCAGGCCGAACGACCTGCCGTCACCGATCATGCCGTCGGGGCGTTCCTGGAACGTTCCTCGCCTCCAGGCCACTTGTGGCCACCATGGCGGGGATGCAAACTGCCTGCCATGGACGGCATGCCTCCCTTTCCGGCGCCCGGCCCGACACCGAGCCTGCGGGTGAGCCTGCTCGGTCGTTTCGCCGTCTCGGTCGACGGCGTCGAGATTCCGGCCGAGCACTGGCCTTCCCTTCGCGCCGCGCATCTCGTCCAGTTGCTCAGCATGCAGCCGCGCCGCCGCATGGTGCGCGATCGCGTCATCGATGCCCTCTGGCCGGAGCTGGACCTCAACGCCGGGGCGGCCAACCTGCGCAAGGCGGTGCACCACGCCCGGCAGGCGCTCGGCCGGTACGACGGGATCGCATTGCAGGGCGCCGAGCTGGTGCTATGGCCCGACCGGCCGGCGGAGGTCGATGCCGAGCTGTTCGAGCGGCGCGCTGCCGTCGCGCTGCAACAGCGGGATGCCGCCGCCTGCGCCTTCGCAGCCGGCGGCTACGCGGGTGACCTGCTCCCGGGTGCCGGCTATGAGCCATGGGCCGAGCCGATTCGCGAGCGCCTGCGGTCGATGTACCTGGAGCTGCTGCGTGCCAGCGGCCAGTGGGAGCGCCTGGCACGGCAGGATCCCACCGACGAGCCGTCCCACCGGGCACTGATGCTGCGCGAGCTCGAGGCCGGCAACCGGGCCGCGGCGCTGCGCTGGTATGCCCGCCTTCGGGAGGCACTCCAGGAGTCCCTCGGCGTCTGTCCGGATGCGCAGACCGAGTCACTCTACCTGCGTTGCGTCTCCGGGCTGGAGGCCACCGGTCCTTCGTTCGTCGGGCGCGCCGAGCTGCTCGGCCGGCTGACGGCCTGGCTCGGCACCGCGGGGCCGCAACGCGCGAGCGGATTCCTCCTGCGCGGGCCGCCGGGCATCGGCAAGAGCGCGCTCTGCCGCGAGTTGGGCGCGCAGGCGCAACGTCGCGGTTGGACGGTGCTGCGGGTCGACGTCACCCGGAGCGGACGGCCCTACGGGGTCGTCGCCTCGATCGCCGAGCGCCTGATCCTGGAGGACCGGGCCTTGCTCGATCGGGTCGGCGGCCCGGCCCGCACGGTGCTGGCGCTGCTCAGCCCGCTGGCGGCACCCGCCGCGCAGCCGCTGGGACCACTGGGCCGGCATCAGGTCGTGGGCGCGATCCGGCGGATGCTCACCCAGGCGATCGCGGGCGGTGACATGCTGCTGCAGGTGGATGATGCGCACCTGGTCGACGATGCCGACGCGGACGTCCTCGCCCAGCTGGTGATGGCGGGCGCACCGGTCAGCCTGCTGCTGGCCGCGCGACCGGTCGCGCCGGGGACGACCCTTGCACGGGCGATCTCCCGGCTGCAGCGCGCGGGCAACCTGCTGGTCGCCGACCTCGGGCCGCTCGCCGAAGACGAGAGCCGCCGCCTGGTTGCCCGCTCAGCGGACGGGCAGCACCCGCCCGAGGTGGTCGCGAGCATCGTGCAGTCCGCCGAAGGCAACCCGTTCGCGGTCATCGAGCTGTCGCGCTATGCGTCGGGCGGCGCCGGCCGGCGACTGCCTGCCAGCGCCGCGGAGGCCATCGCCGAGCGACTGTGCGACGTTCCGGACGAGGTGCTGGCCCTGCTCAGGTGGATGGCGATAGGCGGCGATGAGTTCGATGTCGCCTTCATCGAGGCGATCGCCGCGCAGGCCCAGGTCCAGCCATTGAGCGCGCTCGACGGCGCCCTGGACGCAGGCGTCCTGGTGCTCGTCGATGGCCGCTACCGCTTCCGGCACGAGCTGGTGCGCCAGGCGCTCGTCGAGCAGCTGCCGCCCCACAAGCGGGTGAGGATGCATCGGGAGATCGCCGCGCGGCTCGGCGAGATGGGCGCCGCCGCGGCAAGCGTCGCGCGCCACTGGCTCGAGGGCGGCAATCCGCGCGAGGCCATGCCGTGGATGCTCGCCGCTGCCCGCGAAGCGCTGCGGCTTGCCGCCTTCGGCGATGTGCTCCGCCACCTGGAGCCCCTGCTGTCGTTCCAGCCCCAGCATGCCGAAGCGCTCCGCCTGCGCGCCGAAGCACTGGATGCGATGGGTGATCCTGCCGCGCTCGCCGCCTACCGTCTGGCGGCCGACGCGGCTGGCGAACCGACGAGCCATGATCTCCGGGCCAAGGCCGCGCTTGCGCAGGTCAAGCAGGGCGACCCCAAGGGCGCCCTGCTGGCCCTTGCGGGTGTCCGCCCCACGTCGGTGGAAGGTCGCCTGTGCGAGGCGCTCGCCTACAGCGGGGCGGCGGCGCTCGGTGTCGCCGATCCCGCCATCGGAACCGCCAAGGCGGCCGTGGCGCGGCGCCTCGCGCTCGAGTCCGGCGATACGGCGTCCCTCGTGATCGCGTCGTGGGCCCAGGCAGCCGCCGCACATGCGCGCGGCGACCTGCGCCACAGCGTGTGGGCCGACCTGCATGAGACCAGTCACGTCCCGCACCTGGCGCTGCGGGTCTTCGACGGCCACCTCTGCATCACGCAGCGCTTCCTCTACGGGGCCCGCCCGTATCCCGATGTCATCGAGTTCGCGCAGAGCGTCGCCGACGAGGCACTCCGGCTGGGCGCCGCGCGTGGCCATGCATTCGGCACCACGTTGCGCGGCGAGGCCGAGTGGCTGTCGGGCGACCTGCTATCCGCCCGCCGGCACCTGAGCGAGGGCGCTCGCCTGCACCGTGCGATCGGCGGTCCGGTGGGAGAGGCACTGTCATTGCAGCGGCTCGCCGAGCTTTCGCTCCACGAAGGAAAGCGCGACGAAGCCGGCGCGCTCATCGACGAGGCGCTCGACGTCGCGCGGCGGACCGACATCGGCTTCCACCTTCTCGACCGCATCTATGGCACCCGCATCGTCCTGCACGCCGATGACCCGGTCGCGGCGCTGCATGAGATGGAAGACGCCGAGGCATCGGTGCGAGGACCGCTCGAAACCTGCCCCGGTTGCCGGATCACGTTCGCCGTGCCGGCTGCCATCGCGGCGGCCCGGGCCGGCGAGATCGAGCTCGCGGACAAGCACGAGGAGCAGTGCGCCTACCTGGCCAACGTGGTGATGCGATTGCCGGCCTGGTATGCGGCCCACGATGAAGTCCGCGGCCATATCGCTGCCGCTCGCAAACGCGGGGCGAGCGAGATCGCCGGCCTGTTCCGGTCCGCAGCCTCCCGTTTCCGGGAAGCGGGGCAGCCGATCGATGCGGCGCGCTGCGACGGCATGGCCCGACGCCTCGATTGACTCGAGTCAAAGCCCCTGTCCGATCTCGCGCCTAAGCTGGAGGGATGGACGAGGCCCCGCTGGACCGCATCCCGCCGGGCCTCGGTGCCGGCGATGGCCTGAGCTCGACACAGGCGGGCGAGGCTCGCCAGAGGCACGGGTTCAACGACATCCTGCCGGAGGCCAGCGCCGGCTGGCGCGTGGTGGCACGCGACACCGCGCGCGATCCGATGCTCTGGTTCCTCCTGTTGACCGCGGCCCTGTTCGTCTGGCTCGGGCAGCTGGGCGAAACGCTGACGCTGCTCGCCGCGATCGTGCCGCTGGTGGGGATGGATGCGTGGCTGCACCGCCGGACGCTGGCAAGCACGGCCGGCCTGGCAAGCCGGATCGCGAGCACCGCCCATGCGCTGCGCGACGGTGAATGGACGGAGCTGCCGGCGCGAGAGCTGGTGCCGGGCGACCTGGTGGAGGTCGGACCCGGCGGCTACTTTCCGGCCGACGGACTGCTGGTGGCCGGCCGCGGGCTGCAGTGCGACGAATCGAGCCTGACCGGGGAGTCCCTGCCGGTACCGAAGGCGGCGCTGGAGACGGCGGGCCCGCCGTTGGGCGGCATCGACGAAGCCCACTGGGCGATTGCCGGCACCCGCCTGCTGACCGGCACCGCGAGGCTGCGCGTGGCATGGATCGGAGCCGAGACGCGCTATGGCGCGATCGCGCGCACGGCGGCGGAGGGAGGCCATGCCAGCACGCCCCTTCAGCAGGCGATCGCCGGCCTGGTACGGGTGCTGCTGCTGCTCGCGCTCGGAATCTGCGTGGTGCTTGCGGCGGTTCGACTGGGCCAGGGACACGGCTGGGCGGACGCCGTGCTCAGCGCGGTCACGCTCGCTGTCGCAGCGCTGCCGGAAGAGTTCCCGGTGGTCTACACCTTCTTCCTCGGTGCCGGGGTTTTCCGCCTGGCCCGGCGCAAGGCTCTGGTGCGCCGGGCAGTGGCGGTGGAGAACATCGGTCGCATCACCTGCATCGTCTCGGACAAGACCGGCACGATCACCGAGGGCCGGCTCACGCTCGCCCACGTGCTTCCGGCCGCGGACACGGATGCGGCCGCGGTGACGCAGGCAGGCCGGCTCGCGGCACGTCCCGACAGCGGCGATCCGCTGGACGAGGCCCTGGACGCGGGCGCCGGCGGGCCGGCAGGATGGCGGCGCGTGGCGGTCTTTCCCTTCACCGAGGCACGGCGGCGCGAGACCGCGGTGTGGGCCGACGCGACCGGCCGCCTGCATGCCGGCACCAAGGGCGCGCCGGAGACCATCCTCGCGCTGTGCGGGCTGGCGCCACCGGAGCTGGCCCACTGGCGCGCCGCAGCCGAGCAGTTGGCTGCCACCGGCCACAAGGTGATCGCGGTCGCCGGAAGCGAGCTGCCGCCGGGCCCGGACGACGAGGAGCCGGACTCGGGCTTCGCGTTGTTGGGGCTGCTGGCCTTCGAAGACCCGGTTCGACCCGGCGTACGGGAGGCGATCGCCCGGTGCCTGGCCGCCGGGATGCGGGTGATCATGGTGACCGGCGATCACCCCGCCACCGCGGGCACGATCGCACGCGAAGTCGGCCTGGGCGGCGGACGCCCGCGGGTCGTCGTGCTCTCGCCGGAGGAAGCGCCGGCCGCCGTTCTGGCATCCGGCGAGCCCGTCCACGTGGTGGCGCGTGCCACGCCGATGCAGAAGCTCGCCTGGGTGCAGGCACTGCGGGCGCAGGGAGAGGTCGTCGCGGTGACCGGCGACGGCGTGAACGACGTGCCGGCGCTGCGCGAAGCCGACATCGGCATCGCGATGGGCGAGCGCGGCACGCGCGCTGCCCGCGAGGCTGCGCCGATCGTGCTTCTCGACGACAACTTCCGCACCCTCGTCGATGCGGTGGCGGAAGGTCGCCAGCTGTTCCAGAACCTGCGACTCGCCTTCGCCTATCTCCTGCTGGCGCATCTGCCGCTGGTGGTCGGCGCCGCGGCGATCCCGCTCATGGGCAAGCCGCTCCTGTACCTGCCCATCCACATCGTGTGGCTGGAGTTGGCGATCCACCCGGCCGCGATGCTCGGCTTCCAGGATGCCACGCCGCCTGGAAGGCTCGCCCCCGCCAGCCGTGATCACCGCGCGCGCTTCTTCTCGAAACCTGCCTGGCTCGCGATCTACCTGATCGGCGGCTTCGCATGCGCAGCAGTGGTCGCGGGCTACCTGCTCGCCCTGGGAGCGCGGGAGGACGCACAGCATGCGCGCGCCATGGCGCTCGCCATCCAGATGCTGTGCTGCATCGCCTTCACCGCCGCATTGAGCGGCCTGCGCACGCCCGCATCCCGCTGGATCGCCGCGACGACGCTGGGTTCCCTGGCGCTTCTCGTGCAGATGCCGTCGCTGAGTGCCTGGTTGCACCTGAGGCCGCTGCACCTCTCGGACTGGGGGCTGGCACTCCTTGGGGCGGGCGCGGCCGGCGCCGCGGCCCGTTGGCTGCTGCTGCCCTTCCTTCAGCCGCCTGGCAGGTGAGCGCCACAACCGGGGTTCGCCTGCTGACCGACGATGTGCAGGAAAGTCATTTCCGCCTCGGCCTCGCGCACCGCGACGGCGCTCGCGCTCGCATTTCCTCTTTCCTGCTCGCTGGCCGACATCCCTGGAACCACGGAGGCGCATCCAACCGCCGCGGGCAAGCCCGCGGGCCTCGCCGCCGAAGGGCTTGCGTCGCAGCTCGGGCGAACCTTCGACAACGAGGACCCCGATGACTGCGCTCGCAGGCTGCACCTGCCCTGGGGCATGATCAAGCGCTGCGAGAGCGCGATTCTCGCGGCGAGCGGAGCGGGTCTCGGACTCGTCGCCTACGTCAAGTGGTGGCGCAAGGGCATCGGGACGCATTGGACGACCGCCGACGAGGGCTGGTTCGGACGTCATACCTATGCCGGCGGGATCGACAAGCTGGCGCACGGCTATTCGCTGTACGTCGGCACGCGGCTGCTCACCCGTGGCCTGGACTGGGCGAACCGGCCCCATGAGCTGCCGGTGCGGACGGCCGCCACCTTCGGCCTTGGCGCGGCGCTCGCGATCGAAGTATTCGACGGCCTCAGCAAGAAAGGCTACGGCTTCAGCAAGGAGGACCTGGTCAGCGGCGCGATCGGCGTCGGCCTGGCGGTGCTCATGGAGACCCGGCCGGAGTTGGACCGGTACGTCGCCTTCCGGCTGATGTACCGGGCACCCATCCTGAGCCACCGCCTGCCGCAGCCGCTCGACGACTACCAACGGCAGGTCTACCTGGTGGCATTCCGCCCGTCGGGCTTTCGCGCGCTCGGGCCGCGGAATCCGCTTGGCTACCTGGAGATCCTCGCGGGATACGGGGCGCGGGGATTCGGCGTCGAGGGTGGCGCCCCGCCGGAGTTGCGGCGACGGGTGCTGTACCTCGGCATCGGCATCGACCTGACGCGGGTCGTGCAGTCGATGTTCTTCGGCACAGCCGGCGGCAACGCGGAGGCGGCGACCGTGGAGGCGCTCCGTTACCTGCAGCCTCCCGGCACGGCGCTCTGGTCGAAAACGAATCTGTAGCACACGCCCATGAAAGCCGTCGTGACTCGCCTCCGGTTGCTCCCCGGAATCGCACCCAGGACGGTGCTTGACGCCGCATTGCCAAGCCTGTGGGCCGTGCTGACGCTGGCGGCGCTGTGGGCACGGCCACTCGCTCCGGTGGACGAAACACGCTACGCCACCGTGGCCTGGGAAATGTGGCTCGGGGCCGACTGGCTGGTGCCGCACCTGAACGGCGCGCCCTATCCGGACAAGCCGCCGCTTCTATTCTGGCTGGTCAACCTGGTCTGGTCGATCGTCGGTCCCAGCGACTGGGCGGCTCGCCTGGTCGGCGCCGCGGCAACATTGCTCGACCTCTACCTGCTCCGTCGGCTGCAGCGCCTGCTCTGGCCCGCGACCCAATCGCCGGCGCGGCTACCGGCCACCTCGTCGCGGCCGCTCGCGCCCTGGATCTTCTACGGCTGCTTCCTGGTGGCGGCCTGGAGCACGACCCTCACCTTCGACCTGCTGCTCACCGCGTGCGTGCTGGTCGCGCTGATCGGCTTGGTGGGCAGCACGCGGAATGGGCGTCCGGTGGACTGGCTGCTGTATGCACTGGGCGTGGGCTTCGGGATCCTCGCCAAGGGCCCGGTGATCCTGCTGCATGTCCTGCCGGTGGCCTTGCTCGCCCCCTGGTGGCTGGGCGCGGAGCCGGGCGGCGGCTGGCTCCGCTGGTACGCCCGGCTGGCGCTGGCCCTGCTCGGCGGCGCGGCGCTGGCCCTCTGCTGGGCGCTTCCGGCCGGCCGGGTCGGCGGCACCGCCTATGCCGATGCGCTCTTCCGGGCGCAGACCATGGGCAGGATGGTCCACGCGTTCCAGCATGAACGCCCGTGGTGGTGGTACCTGCCGCTGCTGCCGGCGATCCTGCTGCCGTGGTCGCTGTGGCTGCCGTTATGGCGCGCGGCGCCTGCCCTCGCGAGGCAGGCCGGCGTCGGCGAGCGCTTCTGCGTCGCCTGGCTCGTCCCGGGGTTGGTCGGCTTCAGCGCCATCAGCGGCAAGCAGGCGCATTACCTGATCCCCCTGCTTCCCGCGTTCGCCCTGCTCGCGGCGCGCGCCCTGCAGGTCGATGTCGCAGGCGCCGCGAGCCGCGTCGCGCGAGTGATCGTGGTGGCGCCGTTGGTCGGCGTGGGGCTGGTCATCGCCCTGAGACCCATCCTGTCGGGACTCCCGGGCCTGCCTTCCTGGTGGGCGGAGCTCTCTCCGCCCTGGGGCATCGCGCTGGCCGTGCTGACGATCGCCTGGATCCCTCGCTTGCGCTCGCCGCATCCCCATGCGCGGGTCGCCGCCCTGGGCATCCTCGCCATGGTGCTCCTGCACGCCGGACCGGTCCGCCACGTCGCTTCGCCGGCATACGACGCCGGCCCGCTCGCCCGCGAGATCGCGCTGCTGAGAGCAAGCGGCGTGCTGGTTGCCTACCCGGGCAAGTACCGGGGCGATTTCCAGTTCGCCGGTCGACTTCGCGAACCTCTGGACCAGCTCTGGCCCGGCACCGAGGTTGCATGGGCGCGCGAGCATCCCGACGCGGTGCTGGTGCTCGAGTTCCGATCGATCGACGACGCACAACGCGCAGCGGCGATCCTGGCGGTGCCCTATCGCAACCGGGTCACCGGGCTGTGGCCGGCCAGAGCGCTGGTCGATCGGCCCGAGCTGGCACGCAACGCAGTCTCCGCGCCGCCGCTGCCGGCGGCGCCGCCTCACTAGCCCGCGCCCGTGCTGCCGGCATCGCCGCCGGCATCCTGGCAGGTCACGAGGTCCGTGTGCCCGAAACCCTTGGTGTAGTCCAGCACCGAGATCACTTCCGGCACCAGGCGGAATATCGCGACGTCCTCCGGTTTCGGCATGGCCATGGGCATCGGAGGATGCTGCTCCGGATACTTGCCCATCAGCAGGCGCAACACCCGCTCGCCTTCCCGAGGATCGGTCACCCGTTGCGCCCTCGCCGCCATCGACAGCCCGGTGATCTCCATCACCTGCCCGGTGTCGTGATCAATCGTGGCCGACACCCGGTCGTCCCGCGCCAGGTTGGCGGCCTTCTGGCTGTCCTTGCCGCAGAGGAAGTAGACGGACAGGTCATCGCTCGCGTAGCCCACCGTGGTCGCCTGCGGCCAGCCATCCGGCCGCAGCGTCGCGACGGTCATGATGCGATGCGCCTCCAGCAGCCGCAGCACCTTGTCTTTGAGCGTCTCGTCCATGTCGAGCTCCATCTTGAGGTCCAAGGCGGCCATCGTATGCAATGCGCCCCGGAAGCCCTTGACACGCGTCAAGCGAACCGCCACGGCGATACCTACCATTGGCACGAGTGAAAGCCTCGCGCCCCCCCTTCTGGCACCGTGAACCCGGATCGGTCGCAGCGGACCTGCAGACCGGCACCGCGGGCCTCGCGACGTCCGAAGCCCGCGCCAGGCTGCAACGCTTCGGCGCCAACGCCCTCCATGACGATCCGCGCACCGCCGCCCATCGACTGCTCGGGCGCCAGTTCACCAGCCCGCTCGTCCTCATCCTCGTGCTCGGTGCGGTGATCTCGCTGTTCCTGCGGCAGTGGGCGGATGCATCCATCATCCTGGTCATCGTGCTGGGTAGTGCCGCCCTCGGGTTCAGCCAGGAGTATCGCGCCAGCGCGGCCGTCGCCGCCCTGCGCGACCGGCTGGCCCTCGACGCTCGGGCGGTTCGCGACGGCGTCGAGCAATCGGTGCAGGCGGCGGCGATCGTCCCCGGGGATGTCGTGGTCCTCGGCGCCGGCAACCTGGTCCCAGGCGATGGACTCCTGATCGAGGCGAAGGACTTCCTGGTCAGCGAAGCGAGCCTGACCGGCGAGTCGTTTCCGGTCGAGAAGCGGCCGGGAACCGTGCCGGTTGACACGCCCCTGGCACGGCGCACCAACTGCGTGTACCAGGGCACCTCCGTGCGCAGCGGATCGGCCAGGGTGCTGATCGTGCGGACCGGACGCGATACCGCCTACGGCGAGATTGCCCGTCGCATTGCGAGCCGGCCGACCGAGACCGAGTTCGCCCGCGGCGTGCGCGACTTCGGCCACCTCCTGCTGCGCACCATGGTCGTGATGGTGGTCTTCGTCATGCTCGCCAACCAGCTGCTCGGTCGGGCGCCGCTGGAATCGCTGCTCTTCGCCGTCGCCCTCGCGGTGGGCCTGACTCCGGAGCTGCTGCCCGCGATCGTGAGCGTCACGCTGTCAAGAGGCGCCCGCGCCATGGCGCAAAGCGGCGTCATCGTGCGCCGCCTCCAGGCGATCGAGGACCTCGGCGGCATCGACGTGCTCTGCACCGACAAGACCGGCACCCTGACCGAGGGAACGATCGCCCTGCATTCGGCGGTCGATCCGCTCGGCCGCGCGAGCGACCTCGTGGCGCGGCTGGCATTCCTGAATGCCTCGCTCGAAACCGGCATCGCGAACCCGATCGACGCCGCCATCGTGGCCGCAGGAAAGGAACGGGGCTGGAACCCCGATGCCGCGCGAAAGGTGGACGAGATTCCGTACGACTTCAGCCGCAAGCGGCTCACGATCGTGATCGAGGAGGAAGCCGGCTCGGATCATCTCGTCATCACCAAGGGGGCGTTCGCAAGCGTGCTGGCGGCCTGCGCGCTGGAACCCGGCTTGCGGGAACGGTGCGAGGGCTACTACCAGGCGATGAGTGCCCAGGGGTTCCGGGTGCTCGCCCTGGCAACCCGACGGTCGCAACCCAAGGCCGCATATGCCCACGAGGACGAACAGGGCCTGGCGCTGGCCGGCTTCCTGCTGTTCCTCGATCCGCCCAAGCCGGGTATCGCCTCCACGCTGCTCGACCTCGCGGCGCTCGGCATCCGCACCAAGGTCGTCACCGGGGACAATCGCCACATCGGCGCCTACCTGGCAAGGCATGTCGGGCTGGATCCGAAGGCCATGCTGACCGGCGAGCAGATCGCGCAGATGAAGGACGAGGCGCTCTGGTCGCTGGCCCCCGGAACCGAGCTCTTCGTGGAGGTGGATCCGCAGCAGAAGGAGCGGATCGTGCGCGCCCTGCAGCGTACCGGGCACGCCGTCGGCTATCTTGGCGACGGCATCAACGATGCGCCGGCCCTCTATGCGGCGGACGCAGGGATCTCGGTGGATACCGCCGTGGACGTGGCACGCGAGAGCGCCGACATCGTCCTGCTGCAGCGCGACCTCGGGATCCTTCGTCGCGGCATCGAGAATGGCCGGGCCACCTTCGCGAACACGCTCAAGTACATCCAGATCACCACCAGCGCCAACTTCGGCAACATGGTGAGCATGGCGATCGCGACGCCGCTGCTGCCGTTCCTGCCGCTCGCGGCCACGCAGATCCTGCTCAACAACTTCGTCTCCGACCTGCCGTCGATGGCGATCTCCACGGACCGGGTCGATCCCGCGCTGCTGCAGAGGCCGCAGAAATGGGATCTCCGCTCGGTCCGGCGATTCATGCTGGTCTTCGGGCTGACCAGCACGCTGTTCGACCTGCTCACGTTCTTCGTGCTGCTCAGGCTCTTCCGGGCAGACCAGGCGAGCTTCCAGACCACCTGGTTCGTCGTCTCCCTGCTGACCGAGCTCGGGGTCGTGCTGGTCCTGCGCACCCGCTGGGCGGCCTGGCGCAGCTCGCCGAGCCCGCTGCTTCTCTGGTCCACGGCGGCCGCCGCGGCGGCGGCGCTGCTCATTCCCTACGCCGGGACGGTCAGTGCGATGTTCGGCTTCACCGCGCTGTCGGCGCAGCTGCTCGCGCTGGCGCTCCTGATCGTCACCGCCTACCTGGCGGCCACCGAGGCGGTGAAATTGTGGTTCTTCTCCGGCCGGGCCCCGTGGCATGGGCAATGATCGCCGCCGCGACCCACCAGTCGATGGCCGCCGACCAGAGCGAATGGCTCAGGAAGTGCGCTCCCTGCAGGGTCCTGACCGCGGCAGCCACCGTGCCGAAGGCGAGCGCCACGGCCAGCATGATCGATGCCGGCCGGCGGCGGCCGGCGGCCGCGAGACCGAATGCCAGTGCGAGCAGGGAGAAGCCGCCCGCGGCATGTCCGGCCGGGAAGCAGTGTCCGGCAGCTGCCGGGGTGGTGAACCAACGGCTGGCCTCGGCGGCAACGCCGCCGTAGCGCGCCAGGCTCCAGGGGCATGGGAAGGCGGTGAAGGACTTCAGGACGACGACGATCGCCGGCCCGAGCGCCATCGCGAGCGTCGTCGCGACCAGCAGCCGGCGCCATGCGTGAAGGCGGCGCACCAGCACCGTGCCGAGCGTCGCCAGCGCCAGCGCGACCCATGCGCCGGTCGCCAGCGATCGCATCAGTCGGTGCCCGAGCAGCTCCATCGCGCCGCTCTCGCGCCAGGGAAAGCGTCCGCTGGCCGCGTCATAGGTCGCGTCCGCGATCGCGCGGTCGAGGCCGCCGACATGCGCGTAGAGCGCGAGCCCCACGAGAATCAAGGGTGGCAG
>JAEWEW010000393.1 GCA_023389175.1 Pseudomonadota bacterium
CCTGCAAGTACTGGAGAAGCATCCGGTTGCTGCTGTAGTGCGGCGCCAGCAAGGCGATGCTGGCGCGGATGCGCGCAACCCAGTCTCCAGGAATCCCGCGGTCGTCCCGGTTGTAGAAGGCCGGGACCACCTCGGTCTCCAACAACCGGTAGAGGGCCTCGGCATCGCAGGCGTCGTCCTCGGACTCGCCGCCTGCTTCCGGTCCGATCGCCCAGCCGAGGCCCGGCGCAAAGGCTTCCGCCCACCACCCGTCGAGCGACGAGATGTTCAGGCCGCCATTGGCGAGCACCTTCATCCCGCTCGTGCCGCAAGCCTCCCAGCCCCGGCGCGGCGTGCTGATCCATACATCCACGCCTTGCACCAGCTGGAGCGCGAGCGCCATGTCGTAATCCTCCAGGAAGACCGCCCGCCAGCGGACGTCGGCACGGCCGACGAACGCGAGCCAATCCTCGACCAGCCTCTTGCCCGGGGCGTCGTCAGGATGGGCCTTGCCGGCAACGATGATCTGCATCGGCCGGGAGCTATCCGACAGCAGCGCCGCCAGGCGCTCGGGATCGCGCATGAGCAGGTGAGGCCGCTTGTATTCCGCAAAGCGGCGCGCGAACCCGAGCGTCAGGATGCCGGGATCCAGGATCGATTCGACATGATCGATTGCCTCCCGGGAGGCACCCCGCTGCGCCAGCTGCCATGCCATGCGATCGCGCACATAACGCACCAGGTCCCGACGTTCCTCCGCCACGGCCTTCCACAACGTCTCGTCGTCGATCCGGTGCAGGCTCTCCGCCAGGCCCTCGACCGAGCCGAGCCATCGGGACTTGCCGCAGGCCTCGGTCCAGAGCCGGTCGGCCCACATCGAATCCCACGACGGCACATGGACGCCGTTGGTGACGAAGGCGATCGGCACCTCGCCTTCCGGTCGGTGGGGATAGACCGCCTGGAACAGGCGACGACTCACGGATTGGTGCAGCCGGCTCACCGCGTTCGCCTGCGAGCAGCCCCGCAAGGCCAGGTAGGCCATGTTGAACGGTTCGTCTCCGGCCTCGGGCCGAGTCCGTCCGAGGGCGATGAGGTCTTCGAAGGCGAGTCCGATCTGCGCCGCGTAGCCCTCGAGATACTGCCGGATCAGCGCCGGCTGGAAGGTGTCGATACCCGCCGCGACCGCCGTATGGGTGGTGAACAGGTTGCCGGCACGCGTGGCCCACCAGGATTCGTCGAACGCGGTTCCGGCCCGCAGGGCATGGCGGTGAGCCCGCTCGAGCACCGCGAATGCGGCATGCCCTTCGTTCAGGTGGCAAACGTCGACCTCGATGCCAAGGGCGTCGAGCAACCGCCATCCCCCGATTCCCAGCGCCATTTCCTGCAGCAGGCGCGTCTCGCTCCCGCCACCGTACAGTCGCGCGGTGATCGCGCGGTCCGCCGGACCATTCATGACATCGTTGGAATCGAGAAGGTACATCACGACGCGGCCGACCTTTGCCTGCCACACGCGCAGTCGCACGACTCTGCCGGGAAGCTCGAGGCCGATCCGCAGCCACGATCCGGAGGGCCCGAGCACCGGCTGAACCGGAAGGTCGGCGGGATTGTTGTGGGGATACGCCTCTCGCTGGCTGCCCGACGCCTCGATGATCTGCCGGAAGTAGCCCTCCTGGTAGAGTAACCCGACGCCGACCGCCGGCACCGCGAGGTCGCTCGCGGTCTTCAGGAAGTCACCGGCGAGGACGCCCAACCCACCCGCGTAGAGGGGAAACGCCTCGCTCAGCCCATACTCGAGGCTGAAGTACGCGAGCCGAAGCCGGCCGGCGTGCCGATGCGCCCCTTCGTACCAACCGGGTTCGCCGAGATACCGCTGCCTGTCCTTCAGGACACGGTCCAGCTCCCCGTGAAAGTCCGTGTCCGCCACCAGTGCCTCGAGTCTCTGGCGCGAGACGTACTGCAGGATCGCCCAGGGACTCTTGGTGCGCTCCCAAAGGCCCGGGTCGATCCTGCGCCAGAGCGCGTCGCCTGCGTGACTCCAGGTCCAGCGCAGGTCGAGGGCCAGGTCCGTGAGCGCTTCAAGCACCGTCGGCAACGTTCGCGGAGGATGGTCATGCATGCGTGCTTCTCCCGGGTCTGTCGCCGAGGCATCCGACGGCACCAATGTCGGCCATCCGCGCCGTAGCCGGTTGACCTGCGTCAATCGTCCGGCCCCCGTGCCTGACTCGCCTGTCTGCCGGCTGCCGGGTGCGTGGCCGTTGACGCAGGTCAACGTGCGCCCCTGCCGCCGGCGCACACTTGGTCGCATGCGGCGCCGCGACCGTCGACCGGCGCCCGAGCCTGGAGTTCACGATGCCGAGAAGACATACCCCCGCAGGGCAAGCGCATGTCTATCGCGACAAGCCGCTGCAGCCGCATGTCGACGATCCCTACCGGACCGTCGGCAAGTACAAGGAACCGACCGTGTGCCCGGAGTGCAACGCGGTGTACCACGCCGGTCACTGGCAGTGGCTTCCGGCGCCGGCCTCGCCCGCCCATGCGCTCTGCCCTGCCTGCCATCGGATCCGGGACGGCATGCCGGCCGGCCATCTGCGGCTGGAAGGCCCGTACGCCCGTGCCCATTCGGACGATCTGCTGGCCGTGGCGCGGAACGTGGAGAAGCGGGAGAAGGCCGCGCGGCCCCTCAATCGGATCATGTCGATCGAGGAGGATGGCGACGCCTGGGTCATCGCGACCACCGACTCGCATCTGGCGCGGAGCATCGGAGAAGCCATCCATCACGCCCACCAGGGAAAGCTCGCGCTGCACTACGGGCCGGACGAGAACCTGGCAAGAGTCACTTGGACGCGTTGACGGCGACGCTCCGCTCTTCCATCACGATCCTGTTACGCCCGCCGCGCTTGGCCGCGTAGAGCGCCCGGTCCGCCCGGTCGATGAGCTGCTCCGGCTCGCGATCGTCCGGCTGGAGCACGGCGACGCCGAAGCTCGCGGTGACCCGCAGCTCCGCACCGCCGTCGACCGTTACCGGCGAAGACTCCAGCGCGGCCCGGATGCGCTCGGCAAGCCACGCCGCCTGCGCGGCGCTGGTTTCAGGGACGACCACCACGAGCTCCTCGCCGCCAAAGCGCGCCAGCGAATCGGTTTCGCGGATGGTGCTGGTCGCAACGGCAGCGACATGGCGAAGCACGATGTCTCCGACGACATGCCCATGCCGATCGTTCACGTCCTTGAATCGATCGACATCGATCATGATCACGCCGAGTCCGCGCCGGTGCCGCAAGCCGCGCGCCATCTCGTTGCCGAGCAGCTGGAACAATGCCCGCCGGTTGAGCAGGCCGGTCAGCGGATCGGTGAAGGTCAACCGCTGCAGCGCCTCGTTCGCCGACTGCAGCTCCGCGGTCCGCTCCCGGACGCGGGTCTCCAGCTCCCGCGTCCGGGCGCGGAGCTGGGACAGGAGCGCAGCCAGCGCCAGCGACGTCACGGACATGAGCAGGACCAGCTGCTGTGCCTGGAGAACCGTTTCGCTGACTGGCAATTCGCCGAACGGCTCCTGTCCGTTCGTCACGACTCGCAGCACGACGGCAGCCGCTGCGGCCACGACGATCGAGGTTGCCTGGGGCGTCAACCTGGCGGCGGCATAGACGACCAGGGGAAACAGCAGCACCGGACGGATGTGGGTGCCGTCGAGGAAGCCCTTCTGCGACAGCATGAAGAGCGTCACCACCCCGGCCGCGATCATGGCGGCGACCGCATCGAACCAGCGCAGCGCCACCCGCTCGTCGATGCGCGGCCGCGAAGCCGGCCAGAGGCCGAGGACAAGGGGCGTCACGATCAGCAGGCCGGTGCCATCGCTGAGCCACCACACCCGAACGAGCTCCAGGTAAGCGGTATCAGCGCCCCGCATCGTCTTGAAGACGCCGGCTCCCAGGCAGGAGGAGAGAAAGGCGCCGACCATCGGGCCTGCGACCAGGAACTTCATGATGTCGCTCGGCGCCTCGAACCCCGGGTTGAAGCTCCAGCGACGCAGCAGCAGGTAGGCAGCCGTCACTTCGAGCAGGTTGATGAGCCCGAACAGCGTCGCCTGGGTGGCGGTGAAGGTCGGGTGGTCAGCGGCGATCTCGGTGAGCAGCACGATGGCGGAGAAATACCCGTAGCGCCTCAGGCCGCAGCGCAGCAGCGCGGCGAGCAGCAGACCGTTCGGCAGCCACAGCATGACCATGCCGTCCGGCGGCACGGAGAGCAGCAGGCTCGCCTTCACGCCGGCGAAGAAGAGCGCCGGGACCAGGAGGAGCTGGATGAATGACGAAGGGGCGTTGCTCATGGGGAGACCACCCGCGCCGGCTCGACAGCCCGCCTCAGAGCAACAGCCTCACCAGGTCCAGGGACGACACGACGCCCCGGATTCCGTGCCCGTCGCGGACGATCACATGGTGGATCCTGCGCTCCACCATCAGCCGCGCGACATGGGCGACGGGCGTCTCCGGCGTCACGCTGATCGGCCGATAGGTGCACTGGCGCCAGACCGGCGAGGCGGGATCGCCGTGCTGGGCGCGGAAACGCAGCAGGTCGGCCTCGCTGATGACCGCGAGCATGCCGCCGCCGTCGCCGACGACCGGTGCCCAGGAGAGGCCCTCCCGCGCCAGGAATGCCTCGACTTCCTCCACCGTATCGTCCATCGACACGGTCCGGGTCCGGACCTGCATCACGCTCGAGATCGGGTCGTCGATCATTCGCCATCCTTTCGTGGCGGCCGGCCGAGCCGCTTCTCGACGGCCAGCACGTCGCCCAGGGTCTTCATCAGCGTGTCCGGCGAGAGGCTGATCGAGTCGATCCCGAGCTCGACCAGGGATGCCGCCACCTCCGGATAGTCAGAGGGCGCCTGCCCGCAGATGCCCGCATGCCGACCGTTGCGGTGCGCGCCTTCGATGGCGAGGCGCATCATCGCGGTGACGCCGGGATCGCGCTCGTCGAAATCGAACGCGACCATCTCCGAATCGCGATCCACGCCGAGCACCAGCTGGGTCAGGTCGTTGGAGCCGATGGAGATTCCGTCGAACAGGGCCGCGAAGGCGTCGATCTGCACCACGTTGTTCGGGATCTCGCACATCATGTAGATCTCGAGACCGTCGACCCCGCGTGCGAGGCCGTGCTCGGCCATCGCCGCCAGCACGCGCTCCGCTTCCTCCACGCGACGGCAGAACGGCACCATCAGCTTGACGTTGTCGAGGCCCATCTCGCCGCGCACCCGCTTCATCGCGGCGCACTCCAGCGCGAATCCCTCGGCATAGGCCGGATGCGCATAGCGTGCCGCGCCGCGGAAGCCGATCATCGGATTGGCCTCCGCCTGCTCGAACCAGCGTCCGCCCAGCAGGCCGGCGTACTCGTTGGTCTTGAAGTCGGAGAGCCGGACGATGACCGGACGCGGATGGAACGCCGCCGCGATGGTGCCTACGCCTTCGGAGAGCTGGCGCACGAAGTAGTCGGCCGGCGTGGCGAAGCCGCGGCCCAGCCGCTCGACCGCCTGCCGTACCGACGGATCGTCGATGCGCTCGGGATGCAGCAGCGCCATCGGATGCACGCGGATGTCGTCGGCGACGATGAACTCGATGCGCGCCAGCCCGACGCCGTCGCTCGGCAGCAGGGACGTCTGGAAGGCGACGTCGGGGTTGCCGAGGTTCACCATCAGGTGGGTCGCGGGCCTCGCCAACGAGGACAGGTCGGTACGGGTGCGGGTCACGGGCACCTCGCCGGCATAGACACGCCCGAGGCTGCCCTGCGCGCAGGACACCGTGACCACCTGGCCGTCCTGCAACCGGCTGGTCGCGTCGTCGCAGCCCACCACTGCCGGGATGCCCAGCTCCCGGGCGACGATGGCGGCATGGCAGGTGCGGCCGCCGCGGTTGGTGACGACGGCGGCGGCCCGCTTCATCACCGTCCCCCAGTCCGGCGCGGTGGTGTCGGCAACCAGCACCTCGCCGGACCGGAACTTGTCCAGGTCGGCGACGTCGCGGACCACCCGCGCCGGCCCGCAGGCGACGCTTGCGCCAACCGCCCGGCCGGTCACCAGCGGATCGGCGGCCGCCCGGACCTGGAACTCCTCGATGATGCCGGCGGGGCGGCGCGAGGCGACAGTCTCCGGCCGGGCCTGGACGATGTAGAGCTTGCCGTCCAGCCCGTCCTTGGCCCACTCGATGTCCATCGGCATCGGGCGGCCGTGCTTGCGGCCGTAGTGCTCCTCGATCCGCACGGCCGCGTCGGCGAGCTCGAGCACGTCGGCATCCTCGATGCAGAAGCGCTCCCGCTCCTCGGGCGCCGTGGGAACGTTCCGCGTGGTGTCGCGTCCGGCGGTCCGGGCATAGACCATCCGGATCTCCTTGCCGCCGAGCTTTCGCCGCAGCACGGTGCGATGGCCGCGGCGCAGCGCCGGCTTGAAGACGTAGAACTCGTCCGGGTCGACCGTGCCCTGCACCACGTTCTCGCCCAGGCCGTAGGCGCCGGTCACGAAGACGACGTCCCGAAAGCCGGTCTCGGTATCGAGCGTGAAGGCCACCCCGGAGGCGGACCGGTCCGACCGGACCATCTTCATCACGCCGACCGACAGGTACACCTTGAAATGGTCGAAGCCGTTGGCGACCCGGTAGCTGATCGCGCGATCCTTGAAGAGGCTGGCGAAGCAGAGGCGGATCGCGTCGAGCAGCCTGGCGTCGCCGGCCACGTTGAGAAAGGATTCGTGCTGGCCCGCGAAGCTGGCCGACGGCAGGTCCTCCGCGGTGGCGGAACTGCGCACCGCCAGGGTGAGCGATTCGCCGTACTCGCTGCGCAGCGCGGCATGCGCGGCCTTGACCTCGGCCACGAGGTCGTCCGGGAAGACGGCCGCGCTGATGATCTCGCGGGCCCGGCCGGCCCGCGCCGCGAGGTCGGCCACGTCGTCGACGTCGAGGCCGTCGAGCGCCTCGTGCAGGGCGGGAGTCGCGCCGGTCCGATCGAGCACGTAGCGATAGGCATCGGCCGTGACCGCGAATCCGTTGGGCACCCGCACGCCCTCGCGGGTGAGCTCCCGGTACATCTCGCCGAGGGACGCGTTCTTGCCGCCGACCAGCGACACGTCGTCAATGCCGAGCGCCGAGAACCAGCGGATGTACCGCGATCCCCCCGGGCTCACCGCCTTCCTCTCATGGGGTATCTCTCCTCGCCTGTCCGGCGTTGCTCACGCCCGCCATGGCTACGTTAGTGGATCCGGCCGCGGAGGCGTTGATCCGGATCAACGCCTGCGGCTCGACGCAGCCACGGCGAAGTCGCTGCCGGGCCGCTGCCGCGGTTCACGCCACCCGCAGCACCCCCATCATCCCGGTCACCTGGTGGTCGGTGACGTGGCAATGGATCATCCAGTCGCCGGGGTTGTCGGCCACGAAGGCGACCTCGACCGTCTCATGAGGCGCGACCAGCGCCGTGTCCGCCCACTGCCGGTGCGGCACCGGCACCCGGTCGCGCGTGAGCATCAGGAAGCTGTGGCCACGCAGGTGGATCGGGTGCCACCATGGGGTCGCATTCACCAGTCGCAACCGATAGCTGCGGCCCAGCGCGAGCGTGCGCAGCGGCGGCATGTCCGCATGGCCGTCACCGGTCATCGAGCTGCCGTTGATGGACCAGGCTGCGAACCCGCTCCCGGATCCGCCCATGCCCATGCCCATGCCCATGCCCATGCCCATGCCGCCCATGCCGCCCATGCCGCCCATGCCGCCCATGTGCATGCGCCCCATGCCGCCGCCCATGCCGCCATGCATCCCGCCTTCCAGCCGGATGTCGATCGTCTCGGCGCTGTCGAGGTCGGGCGCTGGCAGGGGGTTGGGCGCCAGCCCGGCCGGCTCGTCGCGCGCCCGCCGACCGAGCGGCGCTTCACGGCTGTAGGCAAGGTCCGTCAGGCGATAGGCGAACGCCTCGTAGAAGTCGTCGACGACCCGGTAGCGCCGGCCCGGCTCGCCCTGGGCGTCCAGGAGCAGGTCGACCCGCATCGCCGGGCCGAGCAGGACACGTCCGCCGGCCGGCCGGTGCGGCTCGCACGGCTGCCCGTCGACGGCGACCACCCACGGCTGGTGTCCTTCGAACCGCAACGCCATGATGCGGGCCAGGGCTACATTGACCAGCCGCAGCCGGATGCGCTCCCCCGCCCGGACCGGTTCGGCTTCCGACACCACGCCGTTCAAGGTCACCGTATTGCCGATGGTTCCGGCCATCGCGGCCTGCATGGGGTGACCGGAATCCTCCGCGATCTGCGCATCCTCCCGCAGCCGCCAGTCGCCCAGGACCCAGAGCAGGTCGCGGTCCACCGGCAGCGGCTCCGGCTCCGCGACGATCAGCGCACCGGCCAGGCCCCGGCCGAGCTGGCGCAGGCTGTTGGCATGCGGGTGGTACCAGAAGGTGCCCGCGTCCGGCACCGCGAAGTCGTAGACGAAGCGCCCGCCCGGCTCGATCGGCGGCTGGGTGAAGCCGGGCACGCCATCCATTGCGAACGGCAGGCGGATTCCATGCCAGTGAACCGTGGTCGGCTCGGCCAGCCGGTTCTCGACCACGACGCGCAGCCGGTCCCCCTGCCGCGCGCGCAGCACCGGTCCCGGAATCGAGCCGCCATAGGCCCACACCCGCGTGGCGGGATAGCCCTCGCCTGCGAGCCCGGCAAGACCGGCACCGGCCACGATCCGCACCTCCTGAGGGGCAACGGCGGCTTGGCTCCGCGCAATGACCGGCGCCAGCGCGATGCCTGCCCCGGCGTTGAGAAACGACCGGCGTGGCGGCGAGAACGCCGACCCCTTGTTCATGGTGGTGCTCCGGTGGACTCCATCACGGGCAGGATACGGCAGTTCATCGGCAGCCGGTTGATCGCGATCAGCCGGGTCGGCCCCGGTCGCGTAGCATTCACCTCATGAACGAACCGATCCGCCTGACCCAGTACAGCCACGGCGCGGGCTGCGGCTGCAAGATCTCGCCCAAGGTACTCGACGTCATCCTCGCCGGTAGCGGCGCGCAGCACCTCGATCCGGCCCTGTGGGTGGGCAATGCCTCACGCGACGACGCGGCGGTCTATGCCCTGGACGAGGATCGGGGGGTGGTGTCGACCACCGACTTCTTCATGCCGATCGTCGACGACCCGTACGACTTCGGCCGGATCGCCGCCACCAACGCGATCAGCGACATCTACGCGATGGGCGCCGACCCGCTCATGGCCATCGCGATCCTGGGATGGCCGGTGAACCTGCTGTCGCCGGAAGTGGCCCGCGACGTCGTCCGCGGGGGCCGCGCCGCCTGCGATGCTGCAGGCATCCCGCTCGCTGGCGGCCATTCGATCGACGCGCCGGAGCCCATCTTCGGGCTCGCCGTGACCGGCGTGGTCGCCAAGCGCCATCTCAAGCGCAACGATACCGCGACCATCGGCTCGCGCCTCTACCTCACCAAGCCGCTCGGCGTCGGCATCCTCACCACCGCGGAGAAGCAGTCCCGCCTGCGCGAGCAGGACCGCGGCGTGGCGCGGGACTGGATGTGCCGGCTCAACCGGGCCGGCAGCCGGTTCGGGAAGTTGCCGTCGGTGACCGCGATGACCGACGTGACCGGATTCGGCCTGCTAGGGCACCTGGTGGAAATGGCCGACGGCAGCGGGCTCACCGCGCGGCTGCAGGCCGACGCGGTGCCGCGCCTCGCGGGCATCGAGCACTACCTGGAGCTCGGCTGCGTGCCGGGCGGCACCCAGCGCAACTACGACAGCTACGGACACCGCATCGGCGAGCTCACCCCGGCCCAGCGCGACCTCTTCTGCGATCCGCAGACGAGCGGCGGCCTGCTGGTGGCGGTCGAGCCGGCCGGCGAGGCGGCGTTCCAGGAGGCGGCCGCGGCCGAAGGCCTGGCGCTTGCGCCGATCGGCGACCTGGTTGCCAAGGAGGCGCATGCCGTCCGAATCGCCTGAGGCGATCCTGGAATCGCCTGCGCTCGGCGCGGAGATGGTCGACGACTACCGTTCCATCTTCCTCGCCGGCCTGCCGATGCTCGACGTCCGCGCGCCGATCGAGTTCGGCCGGGGGGCCTTTCCGGGCGCGGTCAACCTGCCGCTGCTGACCGACATCGAGCGCCAGAAGGTCGGCACCGCATACAAGCAGCACGGCCAGGCGGCCGCGATCGGCCTGGGCCACCGACTGGTCGGCGGGGCCACTCGCGAGGCGCGTGTGCTCGCCTGGACAGAGTTCGTTCGCGCCCATCCGGGCGGCGTGCTGTACTGCTTTCGCGGGGGCCTTCGGTCCGCGCTGGCCGCGCAATGGCTGCGCACCGATGCCGGCCTGCACTATCCGCGGGTGCGCGGCGGCTACAAGGCGATTCGGCAGTTCCTGATGCAGGAGATCGAGGATGCGATCCGAAGCTGCCGGCTGGTGCTGCTGAGCGGGCTCACCGGCACCGGCAAGACCGAGGTCATCGAGACGCGGCCGGACGCGATCGACCTGGAAGGGCATGCCAACCATCGCGGCTCGGCCTTCGGCAAGCGCGCGACTCCGCAGCCGAGCCCGATCGACTTCGAGCATCGCATCGCGATCGACCTGCTGCGCAAGCGGGAAGCCGGCATGACGCGCTTCGTGCTGGAGGACGAAGGCCGCAGCGTCGGCAGTTGCGGCCTCCCCCTGCCGCTTCGCGAAGCGATGCTGCAGCTTCCGGTCGTCTGGCTGGAGGATCGCTTCGAGGCGCGGGTGGACCGCATCCTGCGCGACTACGTGAGCCGGCTGTGCGCCGAGTTCGTCGCGCAGGCCGGAGAAGAGGCCGGCTTCGACGCTTTCGGCGCGCGCCTGCATGCGAGCCTCGCGGCGATGACGAAGCGCCTCGGCGCGGAACGCTCCGGTCGCGTCGATTCACTGATCGCCGAGGCGCTGGTGCTGCAGCGGCGGACCGGTTCGCCGGAGCGGCATCGCGCCTGGATCGAGATGCTGCTGAACGAGTACTACGACCCGATGTACCAGTACCAGCGCAGCCGCAAGGCGGACCGCATCGTCTTCACCGGCGATCGCGACGCGGTGCTCGGCTGGCTCGAGGCGACCGGCTAGCGGATCCGGTTCCTCAGCGGGACGGGGCGCGCCAGTCTAGGCGCGGGTATTTCCGGGCCGCCGCGCGCGCCTTTCTCGCCCTCACCTTCTGCGTCGCCCAGCGCAGTCCGCGCAACCGGCGAAGCGCGGCGCTGGCGCCTCGCCTGAGCTTCGCGTCGGCCTCGATGACCGCGATCAGGGCGTCGATCCGCGCCTCGGTGGCATGCAGTTGCTCCAGTTGCATGATGGTTGCCTCCTTGTTGTCCGGCGCGGCCAATGCAATCACCATGCCCAGGCCCGGAACCGGGCCCGCGGCTGCGCCTACGCGGCCGCGGTCCGCGGCAGGCGGACGATGAACACGCTGCCCTTGCCGATGCCGTCGCTGCTTGCCTGCACGGTCCCGCCGTGCATCACGACCAGCTCCTTCACGACGGTGAGCCCGATCCCGACCCCGCCCTCCTCGGAATCGACCGCGTGGACCTGCGCGAACAGGTCGAAGATATGCGCGAGGGTCTCCGGGGCGATGCCGATGCCGTCGTCCTCGACGCGGACCACCGCCTCCTCGGCTTCGGCGGTCAGCTGGACCCAGATCCGGCCGCCGCCCGGCGTGTATCGCGCCGCATTGTGCAGCAGGTTGCCGAAGACCTGCTGCAGCCGGACGCAGTCGCCCTCGAGCTCGATCGGCACGGGCGGCATCAGGATGTCGAGCTGCTGGCCGCGCTGCTGGATGAGCGGGTGCACCGACTCGGTCGCATGCCTGATCACCTCCTGCAGTACCAGCCGCTCCCGATGCAGGCGGACCTTGCCGGTGCTTGCGCGGGTCGCCTCCAGCAGGCCTTCGACCAGCCGGCGGATCATCTCCACCTGCCGTTCGATCAGCTCGACCGGATAGCCGACCGCGGCCCCCTCGCGCAGCAATTGCGTCGCGTTCAGCAGCGGCACCAACGGATTGCGCAGCTCGTGCGCGAGCGTCGCGATCGACTGGTTCTTGCGCCGGTCACGTTCCTCGAGGTCGGCGAGCTGGTTGCGCAGCGTCTCCTGCTGCTCCTTCCAGTCGGTGCGGTTGCGGAACAGCTTGCCGTAGCCGAGCAGCCCGCCCGCCTCGTCGTGCAGCGCATAGGTGAGACCGGTCGCCCAGAACACCGAGCCGTCCGGGCGCCGCGTCCAGCGGTCGTCCTCCGCGCTTCCCTGGCTGCGCGCGACTGCGAGCTCGTGATCCGGGATGCCGAGCGCCACGTCGTCCGGGACGAAGAGCGAGCTGCTGGGCTGGCCGATGAGGCTTTCCTTGTCGCACCCGAGGATCCGCTCGGCGCCGCGGTTGGCCCACACGATGGTTCCGCGAGGATCGATCAACAGGAGCGTGTGGCCGTTCGCCTGGTCGTCGAGGGCCTCGAGCAGCCGCCTCACCTGTGCGCTGCGGTACTCGGGCATCGGTACTCCACTCAACGGCGTCTGCCGTGGAATGCCCGAATGCGCAATCAGCGTTCCCGGGTTACACTCCACGCCAGCCAAGCTGGTGGAGGCCGGCGAGGTCAGGGGCGGACTGCGGTGAACCGCAGCCGCCCCCACACTGCTTCCAGCTCCATCAGTCCAGCTCCATCGGAAGGCCGCGTGCACCGGGCCGCGTGGCCACCTGCGCCACCCGCCATTGCGTCGGCGCTCAGCCGCTCGTCGGATTGACCCGGATGATCAGGGCCTCGGACGGCGTGCCGGCCGCATCGATCACGAACACCATGTAGAACCCGGGCGGCGTCGCATGTTGCGAGGCGGGCGGCAGCTGCACGTCGAGCGTATCGCCGCTGCGGCTGAAGCTCGCTTCCACGAAGCGCTGCTCCATGTCGAAGGAGTGCGTGACCGAGCCGGTCTTCACCAGCGTCACGCGACGGATCGCGGCAGCGTCGGGCGACACCAGCTGGAGCGACCCGCCGGGATTCACGACCGGCGGCAGGGCACCGGGAACCTTTTCGATGACCGGGCGCGAAGCGCGGCTGCCATCGCTCGCGAACAGGTAGCCGGGGTAGTAGACCTGCGCATTGAAGTTGGTCACCGGGCCGGGCGCCCCACCGCCGGTGGCCAGCACGCTGCCATCGGGCAGCAGCAGCGTGACGCTGTGGTAGAGCCGCCTGGCCGACATCGATGCGCCGGTCGACCAGCGCTCGCTTGCCGGGTCGAAGATCTCGGTGTGGTACCAGGCCTCGCCGGCGTCCTGGCCGCTCGGATCGGCAAGCAGGTTCTTCGAGGATCCGCCGGAGACCAGCACCCGCCCATCGGCCAGCACCGTCGCATTGGCCCATTGGCGCACCTGGCTCATCGGAGGCAGGTCCCTGAGGATCGGCGTCGGGCCGGTGATGTCGATGAGCGTCGCGTTCGGCTTCGTTCCGCCCAACTGCAGGATCTTGCCCGGACGATGCATCACCGCGGTCGAGCTGGCCGCCCAGCCGCGACCGCCGTCCACCCCGTATTGGTTTCCGAGGATCGTGGCCGCGCCAGGAAGGCCGCCGTCACCGGTGCCGTAGGGATCGATCCGGTACATCCAGTGCGCGTCGAAGCCGAAGATCTTCCCGTCCGGACCGACCCAGTTTCGCGGGTAGTTGTTGTCGAAGTAGCGATTGCCGTCGGGCTGCAGCTTCAGCGTGTCGATGCCTTCGAGCAGACGGAACCGGCCGTCGTCGCCCCGGATCTCGGGATGATCTTCGCCGTCGGTTCCGCCCTGCAGGTAGATCTCGCCGCTCGGCAGCACCGTGCTGGTGGCATACCAGCGCGGGCGCTGCATCGAGCCGGCCGGACGCAGCTGGTTGTTGGCCGGATTGAAGAGGTTGGTGTCCGGATTGCCCCGATTGAGCAGCGTACCGTTCTGCAGCTGGTCACCGCCCGCGAGGAGCAGCTCGCCGGAGCCGGGCAGCAGCACCTGCGCGCTGCAGAAGAGGAAGGTGCCCGTCGTGTTCTCCAGCGTCAGGTGCGCATCCGGCGAGCCGATCCCGACCGAGGGATCGAACACGTCGTACATGAAGCGATTGCCGCCGACGCGGCTCTGGTGGGTGCCATAGGTCATCACCCGCCCGTCGGGCAGGACCGCGGCGTGGATCGACAGCAGCGGCCAGTCGGCCACCGGCGACCATGCACCGGCCTGGCGCGCGGCTGGCGGCGGGGTGGGCGGCGACGGCGGTGACGGGACCGGCGCGGGCTGGGGCGAGGGCACCGGCCCCGGTGCCGGCACGTTGGCCGCGGGCAGCGGCGGATCGACCGGTGTCGGCGCGTTCCCTTCGACCAGTCCTGGTCGATCGACTCCGGTCGCCGGTCCGGGCTGCGATGGATTCGTGGCATCGCCACCTCCGCTGCAAGCGCAGAGGCTCGCGAGGACGGCGGCATGGAGCAGGGCAATCGAGGCGCGGGTCTTCATCGGCAGGGCAAGGATTCGCTGCCCGCCCGACACGAAGCGATGGCGACAGCAGACGGCCGAGTCTAGGAATCGCCGGTGGTGGATGCCGTGAGCGAATTCACGACCAGGATGTAACGCGGCATCCGGCGCGTGTCGTGGGGCTTGCCGACGACGCGGCGTGACCGAACGCACGCCCCGCCGTCAAGGCGGGCCGACAGCGACTGGCAGCCGGGTCCTAGGCGAGCGAGGCGGCGGGGCTTGCGGCAGGCACCTCCGCCGGCCCGGCGTGGGGCGCGCGCACCCGTGCGGCGAGGTGGTCGGCCAGCCGCAGGGAGAGCGCGACCAGGGTCATGGTGGGATGGTTGGAAGACGAGGTGGGAAAGACGGAGGAGCCCGCGACATGCAGGTTCGCGATGCCGTGAACCCGGCAATCGCGGTCGACCACACCCAGCTTCGGCGACTCGTGCATCCGCGTGGTGCCCATGTGGTGATAGGTGCCCTCGAGGTGGCCCGGCCAGCCCCTGCTCGCCACCGTGTCGCCGAGCACGACCGAGGCGATGCCCTTCTCGCGCAGCGCGGCGGCTACCAGCTCGAAGGTGCGGTCGACGGTGCGCGCCACGTTGTTGGTGAGGCGCCAGTCCACCTTCACCCGGTGCATGCCGAGCGCATCAACCTGGTCGTCCAGCTGCACCCGGCTGAGCGGATCGGGTTCCGGCTCCACGATCATCTCCATCGTGACCGAGCGGACCAGTCGACGCGAGCCGGTGGCATGGGCCGCGCTGTAGAGCAGTGTGTCCAACGGACGCCCCATCACCGCCATCACGTCGCGGGCAAGCCCCTGGTGCAGCGACCACTTGCCGCGGGCCCGCTGCCGCAGCCGGTAGAGTGCGCGCACGACATCCTCGCCTTCGCCGGCATACAGCGAGCGGAACCAGACCTGGGCGTCGAGCAGGCGCTCCGCTCGCTGGACGGCATGCGGCAGGCGCAGCTGCCCGGAGATGCGGGCTCCGGCAATCGTGAGCTGGTCGGCGATGCAGTGGAACTTGATGTCGTAGAGCGGGTTGTGCCGGTACGGATCGACGAATGCAACCTTGCCGTTGAACATGCGCGGATGGTCCTGGAAGTACCGTCCGACCAGGTCGTACCCATTGCCAAGTCCACTGGCCTGCTGGCGCCGAGACGAAAGCAGCAGGCGCGCGTTCTCGATGCCGCCGGCCGCCAGCACGAACGCCCGGGCCTTCACCGTCGCCTCGACGCCGCCGAGCGTGCGGATGCGGACCGACTCGACTTCGCTCGCCCACGGCTTGCACTGGATCTCGGTGGCGTTCGCCCACAGATAGACGGCGACGTGGGACGAGCGCTCCAGGTCCTCCCGGTAGGCCTCGCCGAGCCTGAGCGGCGGGCTGAACTGCGAGACGATCTCCTCGACCCGCTGCGGATCCAGCGGCAGCCGGTAGGGTCGCGCCGGGCCCGACTCCACGCCGGCCGCTCCGGTCGCCGCCACGCTCCCCACCCAGAACTCGGGGCGGTAGTTCTCGGTCGGCACCTTCAGCACGGAGTGCGCGCGGGTGTAGTAGGGCTCCAGCTCCGCCCGGTCGATGGGCCAGCCGCTTGCCGTCACCCAGTCGCGCTGCGCGAAGGCCTCCTGATCCCACGGGCGGCAGAATCCGCCCCAGCAGTTGCTGCTGCCGCCCAGGAACCGGCTCCGGGTGCCGTCGGCGAAGTCGTACGGGATGCCGATGCTGCTGCCACGATAAAGATCGGCGGTGGCCTCGTCGCGACGGGAGCCGCCGCTCTCCAGCAAGGCCACGCCGATGCCGGCCCGGTGAAGCTCGAGAGCCATGGCGATGCCGGCAACGCCGCCGCCGACGATGCACACGTCGGTTTCGATGACCGCGCCGGTGCGCAGCTTTCTCGAATCGATGAACATGAAGCGCCTGAGGTGAGTGCGAGTCACCGCGCAGAACAGGCGAAACGGATCGCCGATGCAGCTTGTTCTTGTTCGGTTCCCACGGGGACGGCCGCTGCCGTTGGCCATCGCCAGCCATCCACCACGCCGGCGAGGCAAGTATAGGTAGTCAGGCACGAAAAAAAGGTGTAAGGGGCCCCGCAGCCCGCCCGGCGTCGGCATAATCCCGACGGCCGGGACCCCTTGCTGTGGCAGGCGCGCCGAACACCGGCACCTGCCCCGCGTCCGCGAATGACGGCGCGATCCGCAGCGGATACCCGGTGCAAAGCGTGTACAGTTGCGCAACCGGCCGGCGCTTCGGCCGCAGGCAAGAGAGATCGCGTCAGGCATTCATCAGGAGACATTCCATGCAGCAGACCGTCAAGCTGACGGTGAACGGCAAGCCGGTATCCGTCACCGTCGACCCCCGCACCTTGCTGGTGCAGCTGATCCGGGAGAACCTGGGGCTGACCGGCACGCACGTGGGATGCGACACCGCCCAGTGCGGCGCCTGCACCATCCACATGAACGGGCGCGCCATCAAGTCGTGCTCCATCCTGGCGTTGCAGGCGGACGGCGCCGAGATCACCACCATCGAGGGCCTCTCCGCGGGCGGGCGGCTGCATCCGATGCAGGAAGCCTTCCGCGACTGCCACGCCCTCCAATGCGGCTTCTGCACGCCTGGCATGGTGATGAGCGCGGTGCAGCTGCTGCAGGACAATCCGAAGCCGACGGAAGCGCAGATCCGCGAAGGGCTCGACGGCAACATCTGCCGCTGCACCGGCTACCAGAACATCGTGCGCGCAGTGCGCCAGGTTGCCGAGGGCGCAAAGTCGCCCTCTGCCCAGACCGCGAGCGCCTGACAAACCGCACCGGACGCGGACGCCGGTTGTCCGCGCATAGGAGACTGCAATGACCGACCTGTCGAATTCGCCGATCGGCAAACCCATCGCGCGCCGCGAGGACGCGCGCTTCCTCACCGGCGCCGGGCAGTACACCGACGACGTGGTGATGGCACGCCAGACCTACGCGGTATTCCTGCGCTCGCCCCATGCGCACGCCCGCATACGGAGCATCGATACCAAGGCGGCCGCCGCGGCACCGGGCGTCGTCGCCATCTTCACCGGGGCCGACCTCCAAGCCGCCAAGGTGAACGGCCTGCCCTGCGGCTGGCTCATTCACAGCAAGGACGGCAGCCCGATGAAGGAGCCGGCCCATCCCGTGATCGCGCACGAGAAGGTGCGGCATGTCGGTGACCAGGTGGCCCTGGTGATCGCGGAATCCGTGCTGCAGGCCAAGGACGCGGCCGAGCTGGTCGAGGTCGACTACGAGGTCCTGCCCGCGGTCGTGGACACCGCCTCTGCCGCCGGCAACGCCAGCGCCGTCCACGATGAGGCGCCGGACAACATCTGCTACGACTGGAGCCATGGCGACGCCGCCGCGGTCGATGCCGCATTCGCGCGCGCAGCCAGGATCTCGACGGTCGAGCTGGTGAACAACCGGCTCATCCCCAACGCGATCGAGCCGCGCGCGGCCAACGCGGTCTTCAACCGGTCCGACGACAGCTATACCCTCTACGTGGCCAACCAGAACCCGCACGTGGAGCGCCTGCTGATGTGCGCCTTCGTGCTCGGGCTGCCGGAATCGAAGGTCCGGGTCATCGCGCCGGACGTGGGCGGCGGCTTCGGCTCCAAGATCTTCCTCTATCCCGAGGAGACGGCGCTGCTCTGGGCGTCCAAGCAGGTCGGACGGCCCATCAAGTGGACCGCCGAGCGCAGCGAGTCGTTCCTCTCCGATGCCCACGGCCGTGACCATGTGACCAAGGCCCAGCTCGCGATGGACGAGAAGGGCAACTTCCTCGCGATGCGGGTGAACACCATCGCGAACCTCGGGGCGTACCTGTCGACCTTCGCCTCGGCGGTACCCACCATCCTCTACGGCACCCTGCTCGCCGGGCAGTACAAGACGCCGGCGATCCACTGCACGGTCAAGGCGGTCTTCACCAACACCGCGCCGGTGGACGCCTATCGCGGCGCCGGCCGCCCCGAGGCGACCTTCGTCGTGGAGCGACTGGTGGAGCGGGCCGCCCGCGACATGAAGATGGATCCGGCCGCGATCCGGCGCCAGAACTTCATCACCGAGTTCCCGTATGCCACACCGGTGGGCCTGACCTACGACATCGGCGATTACGCGGCGACGCTGGACCGTGCCCTGGAGCGGGCGGACGTCGCGGGCTTCCCCGCCCGCAAGGCGGAATCCGAGCGGCGCGGCAAGCTGCGCGGCCTCGGCTTTTCCTGCTACATCGAGGCCTGCGGTCTCGCGCCGTCCAACATCGCCGGCGCGCTCGGCGCCCGGGCCGGTCTGTTCGAGGCAGGCGAGGTGCGGGTCCACCCCACCGGCACCGTCACCGTGTTCACCGGAGCGCACAGCCACGGCCAGGGGCACGAAACCACCTTCGCGCAGGTGGTGGCGGGCCGGCTCGGGATCCCGGTGGAGAACGTGGAGATCGTGCACGGGGACACCGGGCGGGTGCCGTTCGGCCTGGGCACCTACGGCAGCCGGTCGCTCGCGGTCGGCGGCACCGCCATCGTCAAGGCGGTGGACAAGGTGATCGCGAAGGGCAAGAAGATCGCGGCGCACCTGCTGGAAGCGGCCGACACCGACATCGACTTCGAGGACGGCGAGTTCAAGGTGGCCGGCACCGACAAGAAGCTGCCGTTCGGGCAGGTAGCGCTCACCGCCTACGTACCGCACAACTATCCGCTGGACAAGCTCGAGCCGGGCCTGAACGAGAACGCCTTCTACGACCCGACCAACTTCACCTATCCCGCCGGCACCTACATCTGCGAGGTCGAGGTGGACAAGGACACCGGGCGAACGACGATCGCGCGGTTCACCGCGGTGGACGACTTCGGCAACATCGTCAATCCGATGATCGTCGAGGGCCAGGTGCAGGGCGGCATCGCGCAGGGCCTCGGCCAGGCGATGATGGAAGCGTGCGTCTACGAGCCGGAATCCGGACAGCTGCTCACCGGCTCGCTGATGGACTATGCGATGCCGCGTGCCCAGGACCTGCCGAACTTCGACATCAGCACCTGCGTCACGCCGTGCACCCACAATCCGCTCGGTGTGAAGGGCTGCGGCGAGGCCGGCGCCATCGGCTCGCCGCCCGCCTTCATCAACGCCCTGACCGATGCGATCGGCAGCGAGGACATCCCCATGCCCGCGACGCCCGAGCGCGTGTGGCGCGCCATCCAGAATACCGCCCGGGCCTGAAAGCAAGGAGACACTCATGTACGCATTCGAATACAAGCGGCCGGCCTCGGTGAAGGACGCGGTCAGTTCGGCGGCAGGCGATGCGCGCTTCCTCGCGGGCGGCCAGAGCCTCGTGCAGTCGATGAGGCTGCGGCTCGCGTCGAACCCCACGCTGGTCGACCTCGGCGGCATCGCAGAGCTGCGTGCCATCCAGGTCGACGGCCACGCCGTCACCATCGGCGCGATGGCGACCCATGCCTCCGTTGCCCGATCGAGGGAAGTGGCGAACGCGATTCCGGCACTGGCCGAGCTGGCCGCCGGCATCGGCGACCCGATGGTGCGCAACATGGGCACCATCGGCGGCTCCATCGCCAACGCGGACCCGGCGGCGGACTATCCGGCAGCGGTCGTCGGCCTCGATGCCACCATCCAGACCGATCGGCGCAGCATCCCGGCGGCCGACTTCTTCAAGGGGCTGTTCGAAACGGCGCTCCAGCCCGGCGAGATGATTCGCTCCGTGAGCTTCCCGATCGTGCGCCAGGCCGCCTACCAGAAGCTGAGGCAACCCGCCTCGCGCTTCGCGCTGGTGGGGGTCTTCGCCGCCAACGGGCCGAACGGGCCGCGTGTCGCGGTGACCGGCGCCGGGCCTTCGGTGTTCCGGGTCACGGAGATGGAGAACGCGCTCAAGTCCCGCTTCGCCGCGGACGCGATCGCGGGCATCCAGGTGCCATCGGCGGGGCTGAACAGCGACCTGCATGGGTCGGCGGAGTACCGGGCTGCGATGATCGGGGTGATGGCGCAGCGGGCGGTGGCGGCGGCCTCGCGCTAGGGCTTTCGTCTTCGTGGGGAAGCGCCCGGGAGGCGGGGGGTCGCGGGGCGGCTCATGCGCTCGCGCCGGCGCTGCGCGCCGGTGCCCGCGAAGCGCGGGCCGCTGACGGGCCGCGCGCGATTCGCGGCCTGAACGGCCGCTCAGACGCGCGCTATCGTCT
>JAEWEW010000052.1 GCA_023389175.1 Pseudomonadota bacterium
GGCATAGGACGTCTGCTTCGGCACGATCGGATCGTTCTTCTTGAGCTGCTTGAAGTACTCGATCGCCGGGGAGAAGTCGTCCATCGTGCCGCCGCGGGCCTGGTTCACCGCCACCGCGCCGACGTAGCCGACGAAGGCGGAGGCCGGATCGAGATAGCCGACCAGACCCTTGTACTCCGGCTTGAGGAGGTCGGCCCAGGACCTGGGCACCGGCTTGCCCTTCAGCGCATCGACATTGACCATGAAGCCGAGCGTGCCGGAGTGGATGGTGAACCAGTGGCCTTCCGGATCCTTCAGGCCTTCGGGGATCTGGTCCCAACCGGCCGGCTTGTAGGCGGCGGTGACGCCTTCCTTCTTCGCCTGCACGCCGAAGGTCACGCCGTAGTAGGCGATGTCGGCGACCGGGCTCGACTTCTCCGCGACCAGCTGGGCGAGCGTCTGGCCGGAGTTCTTGTTGTCCGGCGGTATCGAGATGCCGGTCTTCGCCTTGATGGCGCGCAGCTGCGAGCCCCAGTCCGCCCACTCGGGCGGGCAGTTGTAGCAGATGGCGTTCTGCGCCATCACGGGTGCCGCGGTAAGCGTGCCGCCAAGCATGGCCGCGGCAAGGCTAGCGCGGGCGAGGTGTCGAAGTGCTCTCATTGGATCATCCCTGGGTTGGTCGGGTTGGACTTCGAGGGTCGGCGCCGGGTAGACCCGGGCCGCAAGGTGCGCGAGGCGGAACGCTGCGGCGGCATCGGCGCGCCGCAGGATTCCCCCTCGCGCAAGCGAAAGGGCAGGCTCCTGCTGTCCGACGGCGACGGCCGCCGCCCGGCAGCCAGCGCCGCGACCAGCGTCGCGACGCAGGCCTCGCCGATCTCGCGGTTGGGCGTGACGATGGTGCTGAGCCGTGGCGTGAGATCCTCGCCGATCGCGATGCCGTCGATACCGGCGACCGACAGGTCCCCCGGCACCGACAGGCCGGCAAGCCGGGCAGCACGGATGCAGCGCACCGCAAGCAGGTCGTTGGAGCAGACCAGCGCGGTCGGCCGGTCGGCGCGGGCGAGGCGCGCACTCACGGCGTCTACCGCCGTCGGCACGAAAGGCATCTCGATCAACTCGCCCGCGGGCAGCCCGGCGCGCGCGAGGCCGTCCTGGAAACCGCGATGGCGCTGGCGCGCGCGATCCGAAGCGGCGAGCGTGCCGCTGGCCATCGCGATGCGGCGGTGGCCGAGGGACACCAGGTAGACCACCAGCTCGCCGAAGGCGGCCTCGTTGTCCACCGAGACGCAGGCGTGGCGCGGATGCCGGTTGTGCGCGAGCACATAGGCTGCGCCGGCCCGCGCGAGGCGCTGCAGGCTGGGCGAGCGGGCCGCATTGGCGACCGTGACGATCAGGCCGTCGACATCGCGGGCGAGCAGCCGGTCGATCGCCACGGACTCGCGCTGGACGTCGTAGTCCGTCACCAGCGGCACGATCGCGTAGCCGGTAGCGGCCGCGGCCTTGGCGATGCCGTCCAGGCATTCCGCGAACACGGGGTTGAGCAGCGTCGGCAGCACCACGCCGAGGATGCCGCTTCGGTGCGTGCGCAGCGTCCGCGCGCTGGCATTCGGCACGAAGCCGAGCTTGCGGGCGGCCACGAGCACCCGCTCCCGCGTGGCGGATGCCACCCGCCCCGGGCGGTTGAAGACCCGGGAGACGGTGGTGATCGAAACCCCGGCTTGCCGGGCGACGGCGTGGATGGACATGCGGATGCGCTTGTGCCCGGGGGCGTTGGATGGAAAACGTTTTCCATTCCGGGGGGAAAGTACCGCGGTTGGATGACGATGTCATGACGCGGTGTAGCGAAGGCCGGTCGAGGCTTACCGAGGCACGTGGATGACGCACGCTTTGTAGCACAAACGTGGTACAGTATGCGCTCGATTCGAAGGAGGTGGATGTGTCCACTACCACGATAAGACTGGACGAGGAGCTGAGAGCTCGCGTGACGGCCGCCGCCAAACGAGCGGGAAAGTCGGCGCACGCCTTTATCGTCGACGCCATCGCGCAGAACGTGGAGCAGGCCGAGATGGAGGATCAGTTCCACGGGATCGCCGACGAGCGTTGGGCGAAGATCGTTGCTACTGGCAAGGCGGTCCCTTGGGATGAGGCGCGTGCGTACCTGGAAGCGCGTGCACGAAGCGAGCGCGCAAGCAAACCTAGGCCGCGGAAGGTTGGCACACGTTAGCGGACAGCGTCATTGGCCCGGATCTTCTTCGCTCCGGAAGTTCTGGAAGACTTTGACCGATTCTTCGACCACATTTCCGCGGCGGACCCGTCGAATGCCGCGGACCGCATCACCGAAATCGTCGAGGCGGTGCAAGTACTCGCCTCGAGCCCGCTCCTCGGACGTCCGGTGAAGGGTGGCAAACGCGAACTGGTTGTTGGGCGAGCGGCTCGAGGGTACGTCTTGCTTTATCGCTTCGTACCGGTTGCCGACGCCGTGTTCGTGCTCGCTGTGAGGAACCAGCGCGAGGCAGGCTACAAGCGAAAGGTCTAGTGCAACGGGGTGCGCGGCCTTGTCCCGCGCAACGACTCCAATGGAGAACGACTCCTCGAACTGTCTGCCGGTCACCGCCTCCTCGGCGGCGCCGTGCTGTCCCGCACCACCAGGTCCACCGCCAGCTCCTTCACCGGATTCGCCGTCTCGCCGGCGATCCGCGACAGCAGGTGGGCCGCCGCCGACTCGCCGAGCTCACGCGTCGGCACGCGCACGGTGGTCAGCGCCGGCGTGATCAACGACGAGATCTCCAGGTCGTCGAAGCCGATCACCGACAGGTCGCCTGGCACCTCCAAGCCGAGTGCCCGCGCCTCGGCCAGCGCGCCGATCGCCAGCACGTCGTTGCCGCAGATGACCGCGGTCGGCGCCGGCTTGCGCGCGGCGAGCGTGTGCATCGCGGCTCGGCCGGCGGCGAAGGAGTAGGGCGCCTCCAGCACCCGCGAATCATCGAGCGGCAGGCGCCGTTCGGCCATCGCCTCGCGCACGCCGGCGAGCCGCTCCCGGGCCCGGTCGTTGTAGGCGGTCTCCCCGGCGATCATCGCGATGCGGCGATGGCCCATGTCCAGCAGGTAGCGCGTCACGCGCACCGCGGCCTCCCGGTTGCGGAAGCCGACGCAGGGATGACGTCCGCTCGGGTCGATCGCCCAGGTGAGGACGTACGGCATCCGGAAGTTCTCGAGCGTGGTGAAGATCGCCGGCTGGTGCTCCAGGCCGACCAGCACGATGCCGTCGACGCCACGCTCGATCAGCGACTGGATGATCTCGTATTCGGTCTTCGCGTCGAACTCGTGGCAGGCCACCAGCAGGTTGTAGCCGCTCGCCTTCAGCACCTTCTGCAGGCCGTGGGTCGCATTGGCGAAGATCGAGTTGTCCAGCGTCGGAATGACGACGCCGACCGTGCGAGTGCGACGCGAGCGCAGTGCGCGGGCGGCGCCGTGGGGGACGTAGCCGGAGGCCTCGACAGCCTCGCGCACCCGGCGCAGCGCGTCGGCGCTCACCTTGTCCGGGGTGGTGAGCGCACGCGACACGGTGGCGGGTGAAACGCCGGCGCGCCGGGCAACGTCGCGCAACTTGATCTGTGTCTGCTCGGTCGGCTTGTCCATCGGGCTTCGGCCAGGGCTCACGCATTATCCACGCTTTGGCGAGAACGATTCCATGTGCCTGCGCAATTTCTCGTCGCGAGACGTTGACAATCGCAGTGCCGCAGGTCTAGAGTGCGTGTGGAATCGATTTCAATCGACCAGGTGCAGGAGACAGTCGCGTGGCCGTTCGCTACCTGAAGCAGGCAACGAAGACGCCGGCGTCCGAGGAGGGCGGCGCCCGCGCCGTGGTAGCCGAGATGCTGGCCGCGATCGAGCGCGGCGGCGAGGCGGCGGTACGCGACTACGCGAGCAAGCTCGACGGCTGGCAGGGCGAGATCATCGTGACGCCGGAGGAGATCGAGCGCCGCACGCGCGACATTCCCGCCTCCATCCGCCAGGACATCGAATTCGCCACCGGCCAGGTCCGGCAGTTCGCGCAGGCGCAGCGTGGCTCGATCCAGGAATTCTCGATCGCGCTGCGGCCCGGCCTGGTCGCCGGGCAGCGGCTGGTGCCGGTGAACGTCGCTGGCTGCTACGTGCCGACCGGCCGCTATGCCCACATCGCCTCCGCCTACATGAGCGTGGCGACCGCCAAGGCGGCGGGCGTGCCGACGGTGATCGCCTGCTCCACGCCGTACCGCGGGGAGGGCATCCATCCTCAGGTGCTCCACGCGATGAAGGTCGCCGGCGCGGATGTGGTGATGACGCTGGGTGGCGTGCAGGCGATTGCCGCGATGGCCTACGGCCTCTTCACCGGCAAGCCCGCGGACATCATCGTGGGGCCGGGCAACAAGTATGTCGCCGAGGCCAAGCGGATGCTGTTCGGCCGGGTCGGCATCGACGTCTTCGCCGGGCCCTCGGAGGTCTGCGTGATCGCGGACGGTTCGGCGGACCCCGGGATCGTCGCATCGGACCTGGTCGGGCAGGCGGAGCACGGCCACGAGTCGCCGGCCTGGCTGATCAGCCTGTCGCAGCCGGTCGCCGAGCAGGTGATGGCGCTCGTGCCGAACCTGATCGCGGCGCTTCCGGATACGGCGCGGGATGCCGCCGGTGCCGCCTGGCGGGACTACGGCCAGGTGGCGGTCTGCGACACGCGTGAGGAGGCGGTGGCTGTCTCCGACGGGTACGCGCCGGAGCACCTAGAGGTCCACGCCGCGGACCTGGACTGGTGGCTCGGCCATCTCACGGCCTACGGTTCGCTCTTTCTCGGCGAGGAGACCACGGTGGCCTACGGGGACAAGGCCTCCGGCCCCAACCACATCCTGCCCACCAAGGGTGCCGCCCGCTATTCCGGGGGGCTCTCGGTGCACAAGTTCATGAAGACGCTGACGTGGCAGCGCATGAACCGCGAGGCCACCCGCGAGCTCGGCCCGGTGACGGCGCGCATCTCGCGGCTGGAAGGCATGGAGGCGCATGCCCGCACCGCCGACGACCGATTGCGCAAATACTTCCCCGGCGAGAGCTTCCGGACGGTCGCGCCATGACGATCACCGAGCGGCTCTTCGGGCTGGCCGGCAAGGTGGCGCTGGTGACCGGTGCCGGGTCCGGAATCGGGCAGGCGATCGCACTCGCCCTGGCCGAGGCAGGCGCCGCGGTGGTGCTGGTCGGCCGCCGCCGCCAGCCGCTGGAGGAGACCGCGTCGACCGTCGCATCGACCGGCGGCCGCGCCGCCGCGCTGCCGTGCGACCTGTCCCGGCGCGAGGCGCTCTTCCAGTGCGCGGAAGCAGCCGGCGGCGCGTTCGGTGCGCCGGACATCCTGGTCTCGGCCGCCGGCGTCAACCTGCGGCGGCCGATCGAGGAAGTCCGTCCCGACGACTGGGATGCGACGCTGCGGATCAACCTGGATGCGCCTTTCTTCCTGGCACAGCGCCTGGCTCCCGCGATGATCGCCCGGCGCTGGGGCCGCATCATCAACATCGCCTCGCTGCAGTCGGTGCGGGCATTGCCGAACGGCAGCGCGTACGGCGCATCCAAGGGTGCCGTCATGCAGCTCACCCGTGCCCAGGCACAGGCGTGGTCGCGCCATGGCGTCAACGCGAACGCGATCGCCCCGGGCTTCTTTCCCACGGCCCTGACGGCGCCGGTCTTCGAAGACCCGGCGCAGTCGAGCAAGCTCGCGGGGCGTACCTTCATCGGCCGCAACGGCGTGCTCGCGGACCTGGCCGGCGCGGCGATCTTCCTCGCGAGCGCCGCGTCCGACTACGTGACCGGCCAGACCCTGTTCGTCGACGGCGGCTTCTCGGCGGGATAGGAAGGCGTCGATGAAAGCGCTCGTCTACACCGGCCCGAACCAGGTGCGCTATCGCGACGAGCCGGATCCGCAGCCGGACGAAGGCGAGGTGCTGATCCGCATCGAGGCGGCGGGCATCTGCGGCTCGGACATGCATGCCTACCACGGCCACGATCCCCGGCGGGTGCCGCCGATGATCCTGGGCCACGAGCTGTCCGGCCGCATCCTGGCCGGCCCCGGTGCCGGTCGCCGGGTGACCGTCAATCCGCTCATCACCTGTGGCCATTGCGATTACTGCGTGACCGGTCGCAACAATCTCTGCGAGAACCGCACCATGGTCGGGATGACCCGGGCGGGAGCGTTTGCCGAGCTGATGACCATTCCGGCGGCGAGCGTGATCGACGTGCCGCAGGACATGACGCCGCGACAGGTGGCGCTCACCGAGCCGGCTGCGACCGCCCTGCACGCGATGAACCTGGCCGGTCGGGCGCTGGCCCGGCCCATGCCGGAAGCGCGAGTGCTGGTCATCGGCGGCGGCGCCGTCGGGCTGCTCACCGCGCTGCTGCTGCGGGCCTACGGGTGCCGCGGCATCGAGCTCGCGGAGACCAATCCGCTGCGGCGCCGGTCGGTCGACGGGACCGGCGCCGCGCGTGCCTTCGATCCGTTGCATCGGCAGCCGCAGGCCGGCCACTACGACCTGGTGGTCGATGCGGTCGGCGGCAAGGCGACCCGGGCCAGCGCGCTCGCGGCGGTGCGCCCCGGCGGCGTGATCCTGCATATCGGGCTCATGGACTGGTCGAGCGAGATCGACATGCGCAAGCTCACGCTCGCGGAGATCACGCTGATCGGCACCTACACCTACTCGACCGCCGACATGCGGGCAACGGTCCGCGCGTTGCACGAAGGCGTCTTCGGCGACCTGGGCTGGGTCGAGACCCGGCCGCTTGCCGAAGGAGCCGCGGCCTTCATGGACCTGGACCAGGGTCGCAGCGGCGCGGCCAAGATCGTGCTGCAGCCGCACTGAGGGGCGAAGGATGGCACTGGGCGCGATCCGGCAGGAAGCGAGCGCGGAAGGAACCCGGCGGCAGGCCTCCTCGGGCGAGCGGCGCGGCCGGATCCTGTACGCGCTCGCCGGCCTCGGCATCCTGCTTTATTTCGCGAACGTCGCGGTGGGACTCGGGGCGGTGAAGCTCGGCTGGAAGATCGCGAGGCTGAGCGATGTCTGGGAGTTCCTGACCGTGCTGGTCTCGATGGTCTTCTTCGTCGCCGGCCTGCTGGCGGCGGAAGGGCAGCGGCCGGACGAGCCGCGCAATCACTGAAGTTCCAACCAAGGATCGGAGGAGCATGCCATGTCACGGTTCCTGTTGCACCCCGAAGCTCAGCCCGCCGCCCGCGCGGTCGCCTCGCCCAAGCGGCGCCGCTTCCTGGCGGTGGCCGAGCGGTACGGATTCACCACCGCCGTGCTGGCGAGCACCGGCGGCTACTTGTGGTCGGACCGGGCAGTGGCGCAGACCGCCGCCGACGAGGCCGCGAAGGCCAAGGCGGCCAAGCACACCATGATCTTCGCCACCGAGTACAAGCTCGACGCCTACAAGACCTATCCCATCATGCAGGAAGCCTTCAAGGAGAATCTGCAGAAGGCGAGCGACGGCGCCCTCTACGTGCGCCTGCATCCGGCCGGGCAGCTTGGCGTCGGCGCGGCGCTGGGACAGAAGGTGCAGGGCGGCACGGTGCACGGCGGCGCGCTGTCGCTGTCCAACTTCTCGCCTTTCGCCCCGGTGGTGGACGTCATCAACATCCCGTTCTGGTGCGGCGAGAACCAGCGCTTCGCCAACCTGGTCACCTCCAGGACGTGGGCCGACGAGATCAATCCGCGGGTCAACGCCAAGAACTTCAAGCCGATGTTCTACTACACGGTCGATCCCCGCACCATCGCCGCGCGCAAGGGGCTGGGCCGGATCATCAAGACGCCGGAGGACATGCGCGGCGTCAAGATGCGGATCCCGCCGTCGAAGCTGCTCGGCAAGTTCTACCAGCTCGCGGGCGCGAATCCCACGATCGTGCCCTGGGGCGAGACCCCTACCGCGCTCAAGCAGGGGGTCGCCGACGCCCTCGATCCCGCGATCGGCGCGCTCTACACCTTCGGCTTCATCGACATCCTGGAGTCCATCAGCGCCGTGGCCTCGGTGCCGGATGCGCAGATGTTCGCCTGCAACCTCGCCTGGTACAACAAGCTGCCGAAGGGCCTGCAGGACAAGTTCGAGCAGGCGTCGGAGATGACCCAGGAGGCGTCGTTCAAGCAGATCGAGGTCGCCCGCAAGACCTCCATCGATGCCATGAGCAAGGCGGGCGTCAAGTTCTACAAGCCGACGGACGCGGAGCAGAAGCAGTGGGTGCAGGCCTGCGGCGAGCAGCGCGCGGAGTGGGACGAGCACAAGGTGGAGCTTGCCGGAAGCAAGGCGAACTTCGACAAGCTCAAGACGGCCGCCAACACCAAGGGCCGGTACACCGTCGGCGACTACCAGGGCTGAGCCCGTGCGCCGATTGCTCAAGGCCCTGGACCGCGATGGCGAGCGCTACCTGATGCTCGTCTTCTACTGCACGATCGTGTTCGTCATCGTGACCGAGGTGGTGCGCCGCTTCGTCTTCAGCTACTCGTCGCTGTGGGGCGAGGAGGTGGCGCGCTACGCCTTCATCTACCTGGGCTGGGTCGGCGCTTCGTATGCCGTCAAGCAGCGCGCCCACATCCGCTTCGACGTGGTGCTGCAGGCGCTGCCGAGGCGGTTCCACGGCTACGTCTACATCTTCGGCGACCTGGTGGCGATGGTGTTCGCGTGCTTCGCCATCTACTGGTCGCTGCACGTGATCGGCACGCTGCTGGAGTTCGGCGGTGCCTCGTATGCGCTCCGGATCAACAAGGCCTGGTTCGAGGCGGCGGTGCCGCTCGGGTTCACCATGATGATGGTGCGGCTGGTGCAGTCGCTGATCCGCGATGTGCGCGACCTGCGGGCCGGTCGCGATGCGCACCGCGGCGCGCTGATGTTCGACTGAGTAACCGTGTTGAAAGTCAAGCAATGAGAGGCTGATCTTGACCGTTCCGGTGGTCTCGGGTGATGGCATTGAGGTGGGTGATCAGCTTGCGCATGCAAGCGATCAAGGCCACCTTTTTGA
>JAEWEW010000238.1 GCA_023389175.1 Pseudomonadota bacterium
ACACGCCCTGAGCCGCTTCATTACCCCCGTCGAAACCAGGTCGGCCCCTGAAGATGCAAGTATAGGCGCTCGCCGGGATTTCAAGCGCATGACCGGACCAGTGGGGTGCCGGTTAGCCGGATCGGGCCGTGCGCAGGGTCGAGGTCGGTCCCCCGGAAGCCCGACCCGGTCAGAGCCCCAGCAGGCCCGCCAGCTCCCGCGGATCCCGGATCAGGGCGTCGGCGCCCCAGTCCTCCGGCTTGTCGGCGTCGCCGCAGTAGCCGTAGGCGGCTGCCACGGTTTTCATGCCGGCCGCCCGGCCGGCGACCACGTCGCGCAGGTCGTCGCCGACGTAGACGCAGTCAGGCCCGGAGAACCCGGTGGTCCGCAGGGCCAGCAGCATCAGGTCCGGATGCGGCTTGGGCCGGGCCGCGCTGTCGCCGCCGAAGGCGAGCGCACTGCGGGGCGCCAGGCCGAGCTCCTGGACGATGATCCGCACGAATCGCTCCACCTTGTTGGAGATCACACCCCAGCGAACCCCGGCCGCGTCGAGCCGGTCGAGCAGCTCGTCCATTCCGTCGAAGAGCCGCGTGTGCACCACGATGTCACGCTCGTAGCGCTCCAGGAACTCCAGGCGCAGCGCCTCGAAGCCCGGGTCGTCCTTTCCCACGTCCAGGCCCTTGCCGATCAGCCCGCGCGCGCCGGCAGAGGCGAACGGGCGGAGGTCGGCGACCGGCATCGGCTCGAGGCCGCGCGCCATCCGCATGGCGTTGATCGGTGCGGCCAGGTCCGCGGCCGTATCGGCGAGCGTGCCGTCGAGGTCGAAGAAGACGGCGCGCGGGTTCTCCAGCAGTCTCATCAGGCGGGCATCGGGTAGGTCAGCTCGCCGCGGGCTTGCGCAGCGCGATCATGTAGTTCACGTCGACGTCGCCGTCCTGCAGGCGATAGGCCTGTGTGAGCGGGTTGTACTGCAGGCCGGTGATGTCGGTCACCTCGAGCCCGGCGCGGCGGGCGGCAGCGATCAGCTCCGACGGGCGGATCAGCTTGTCGTAGTCATGGGTGCCGCGCGGCAGCAGGCGCAGGACGTATTCCGCGCCGAGGATGGCCAGCATGAAGGACTTCAGGTTGCGGTTGATGGTCGAGAAGAACAGACGCCCTCCAGGCTTCGCGAGCTGCGCACAGGCGGCCACCACCGCCGCCGGATCCGGCACGTGCTCCAGCATCTCCATGCAGGTCACCAGGTCCCGCGAGGCCGGCTCGCGCGCGGCCATGTCCTCCACCGCGATCTTCTCGTAGCGCACCGTCGTGCCGGTGTCGAGGGCATGCAGCTCCGCGACCGTGAGCGGCTTGTCCGCCAGGTCGATGCCGGTCACGTGCGCGCCGTTCAGCGCGAGCGCCTCGGCCAGGATTCCGCCCCCGCAGCCGACGTCGATGGCCTCCAGGCCGCGCACCGAGCCGCCGCAGTGGCGTTCGATCCAGCCGAGGCGCAGCGGATTGATCTGGTGCAGGGGCTTGAACTCGCCGGTCGGGTCCCACCACCGGGACGCGAGCGCCTGGAACTTGGCAAGCTCCTGGGGATCTACGTTGGTCTGCATGACGGCAGTGTACCGCCGGTTCGATCCCGGGCTACCGACCCCGCCGGGTGGATCACGGGCGCAGGCACCGTGGGTCCCTTGGCATCATGCCGAGACCGCGACCGGCGTATAGCCGGCCTCCTCGATCGCGGCGGCGAGCATCGCGGCGTCCGCGCAGCCGGAGACAATGCTGACGCGATGGCGTGGCAGATCCACCTCGACGCGGGCATTCTCGTCGACTGCCTGGATGGCCCGGGTGATCGCGGCCACGCAGTGGCCGCAGCTCATGTCCTGTACTTCGAAGGCGATCATGCGGTGCTCTCCTCTCATGGTGGGCCAGTATCCGCCTTGCCATCGTGGCAAGGTCAAGCAGGCAGGGGCTACTTGACCTTCCCATTGTGTCAAGCTGTATCGTCCCGATATGAACCAGATGCCGACCTCCAGTTCCCCGTTGCCTGCCCCCGCGCCATCGCCGGCGCCGCGTCCTTCGTCCGCTGCAGCACAGACCCCGCCTGAGCGTGAGTTGGTCCTGCAGGTGGATGGCATGACCTGCGCGGCGTGCGTCGCCCGGGTCGAGAAGGTGCTGCGCAAGATCCCGGGCGTCGAGACCGCCTCGGTCAACCTCGCAACCGGCAAGGCGACGGTGCGGGCAGACGCAACGGTGCCCGCCGCAGTGCTTGCGCAAGCCGTCGGCAAGGCCGGCTATGACGCGGTGGAGCTTCGGCCGGATGCGCCGTCGCCGCAACCGGTGGCGGATTCGCCTGCGCAATGGTGGCCGGTCGCGATTGCCGCGGCTCTCACGCTTCCGCTCGTGGCGCCCATGTTGCTTCAGCTCCTCGGCATCGACTGGGCATTGAGCGGCTGGTGGCAGCTCGCGCTCGCCACGCCGGTGCAGTTCTGGCTCGGGGCGCGCTTCTACCGGGCCGCCTGGAGAGCGCTGCGCGCCGGCACCGGCAACATGGACCTGCTGGTCGCGCTCGGCACCTCGGCAGCCTACGGGCTGTCCATCTACCTGCTGCTGCGCGCGCCGGCGCACGCCGGCTCGCATCATCTCTACTTCGAGGCGTCCGCGGCCATCGTCACGCTGGTGCTGTTCGGCAAGTGGCTGGAGGGACGGGCGCGTCGCCAGACGGCCGACGCCATCCGCGCGCTGCAGGCGCTTCGGCCGAGCGTCGCCCGCGTGCGGCGCGACGGGGCGGAGATCGAGGTGCCGGTCGAGCGCCTGGTCGTCGGGGACCTGGTGGTGGTGCGGCCCGGCGACGTGGTGCCGGTCGACGGCGAGATCGTGGAGGGCCGCAGTCACCTGGACGAGTCGCTCGTCACCGGAGAAAGCCTGCCGGTAGCGCGCGAGCCGGGCGATCGGGTCACCGGCGGCTCGGTGAATGCGGAAGGCCTGATCGTGGTGCACACGCGGGCGGTCGGCGCGGAGACGACGCTGGCCCGGATCATCCGGCTGGTCGATTCGGCGCAGGCCGCGAAGCCGCCGATCCAACGCCTGGTCGACCAGGTGAGCGCGGTGTTCGTGCCGGTGGTGCTCGGCATCGCGCTGGCCACCTTCATCGGCTGGATGCTGGCCGATGCCGGCTGGGAAGCAGCGCTGGTCAATGCGGTCGCGGTGATGGTGATCGCCTGCCCGTGCGCCCTCGGCCTGGCCACCCCGACCGCCATCATGGTGGGCACCGGCGTTGCCGCGCGCCACGGCATCCTGGTGAAGGATGCGCAGACGCTGGAGGTCGCGCATGCAGTGACCACGGTCGCGTTCGACAAGACCGGCACGC
>JAEWEW010000242.1 GCA_023389175.1 Pseudomonadota bacterium
CGGCCGGCCGGGCTCGGGGCCGGGTGCCGGCCGCGGCGGCCGGCGCCGTCCCGAGGCGACCGCCGAGGCGGCTGCGCCTCCTCCGGCAGCCGACGCAGCACCCAAGTCCACCGTCAAGCGGGTCCGCAAGGTGTCCGGCGCCGGCGCGACCGAATCCGCTGCCGAGCCGGCAGCGGAAGGCAAGGGCGACGCCTGAACGCGCCGCCAGGAATCAGCAAGGTAGAACGACATGTTGCAACCGTCCAGACGCAAGTACCGCAAGGAACAGAAGGGCCGTAACACCGGGCTCGCCACGCGCGGCGCATCGGTATCCTTCGGCGAGTTCGGGCTGAAGGCCACCGGGCGCGGCCGCCTCACGGCGCGCCAGATCGAGGCCGCCCGTCGCGCCATGACGCGTCACATCAAGCGCGGTGGCAGGATCTGGATCCGGATCTTCCCGGACAAGCCCGTCTCCCAGAAGCCGGCGGAGGTCCGCATGGGCAACGGCAAGGGCAATCCGGAGTACTACGTCGCCGAGATCCAGCCGGGCAAGGTCCTCTATGAGATGGACGGCGTGAACGAGGCGCTGGCGCGGGAGGCCTTCCGGCTGGCCGCCTCCAAGCTGCCGCTGGCGACCGTGTTCGTCAGCCGCCACATCGGCGCCTGACGCGCGGCGAGGAAAGGACATGAAAGCGAATGAACTGAGAACCAAGGACGCGGCCGGGCTCGACAAGGAGCTGGGCGAGCTGCGCAAGGCGCACTTTTCGCTGCGCATGCAGATCGCCACCCAGCAGAGCAGCGACAGCGCGCAGCTGAAGCGGCTGCGACGCGACATCGCCCGGGTGCGTACCGTCATGAACGAGAAGGCGGCAACCAAATGATCCAGCAGGCAGGCGAGCAGAAGGCGGCGCGCAAGACCAACACCCGCACCCTGTCGGGGCGCGTCACCAGCAACAAGATGCAGAAGACGGTGACCGTGCTGGTGGAGCGCAAGGTCAAGCACCCGGTCTACGGCAAGTACGTGGTGCATTCCAAGAAGTACCACGCCCACACCGAGCAACCATACAACGAGGGCGACCTGGTCGAGATCCAGGAGGGCCGGCCCATTTCCCGCACCAAGGCGTGGTACGTGTCACGCCTGCTGGTACCCAGCAAGGGCGTCTGATCGCGGCGGCGCGAAAGGCGCCCGGATAGTCCCGGGCGCGCGGTGCAGGGTCGGCGCGGCGGCCCGTCGACAACCCGGCCCAGGCCGGGTTTTTCGCTGGCAAAGCCGGCGCGAGGCCAGACGTTCCGGCTGGGTGGATCCCCGCAATCCTCGCTGACTGCGTCCGCAAGTCGAAAGGCTGCCCCATGATCGGTCCAGGCCGTCGCTGGCAGATCCTGATCCTGATATTCGTCTCCCGTGCCGCGCTCGGCCTGCAGTTCCAGACCGTGGGGTCGGTCTCGCCGCAGCTGGTTTCCGACATGGTCTTCGGCTACGCCGAGATCGGCACGCTGATCGGTCTCTTCATGCTTCCCGGCCTTGCGCTCGCCCTGCCGGCCGGCTATGCCGGCCGCATGGCGTCGGACCGCGTGCTGGTCGCGACCGGGTTGCTGCTGCTCGGGGCGGGCGGCCTGGGGTCCGCGGCGGCGGAAGGCTTCGGCCTGCTGGCGCTTGGTCGCATCGTGGCCGGCATCGGCTATGTCTTCACCACGATCTACTTCGCCAAGATGGTGGTCGACTGGTTCTCCGGTCGCGAGCTGGCGACCGCCATGGGCGCCCTGGTGATGAGCTGGCCGTTCGGGGTGGCGCTCGGGCAGGTGCTGCATGTCTGGCTCGCCATCCGATTCGGCTGGCCCGCCGCGTTCGTGGCCGCCTCGGTCCACTGCGTGGCCGGTGCGCTGGCGATTCTCGCCCTGTACCGGCCGCCTCCCGAGGCGAGCCATGGCGCGTTCGTCGATCGTGCCGCGGAGGCGGCGGCCGGTGGTTCCGCGCCCGCCCTGCGCCTCCTGCCGCCGGTGGAGTTGAGGCTCACCCTGCTCGCCGCGGCGGTGTGGGGACTCTTCAACGCAGGCTACATCGTCTACCTCAGCTTCGCGCCTCGCCTGCTGGTGGCCTCGGGCTACGGCGAGGCCGGCGCCGCAGCGGTGGTGAGCCTCGCGAGCTGGGTGATGATCGTCTCCGGCATCGCCGGGGGCCAGCTTGCGGACCGAACCGGCAAGCCCGACCGGATGCTGCATGTCTGCCTCGCCGTGGCGGTGGCGGTCCTGTTGCTGCTCCCGGTGACCTCGTTGGCCATCGCCTGGAGCCTCGCCTTCGGCCTGATCGGCATGGCGCCGGCCGGGATCATCATGGCGCTCGCGGGCGAGGCGATGGCGCCGCAACGCCGCGCCGTCGGCATGGGCGTGTTCTTCAGCCTCAACTTCCTGCTGATGGCGGTGGCGCCGCCGCTCGCCGGCTGGCTCCACGACCGGGCCGGCGACCCGTATCCGCCGATCGTCCTGGCGGCGTCCCTGTTCGCCGCCTGCATCCCGATGCACCTCCTCTTCCGGAGGCTGCAGCGGCTGCCGGCCCGATCGCCACAGACCCGGATCGTTTAGGGAGCTCGATCGCCCAGGGGACATCTCGATCTTTTGAAGAGGGCGACAGTGGTCCCCGGCTCCAACACGATTCCCGGCGGCCCGGATTGCATTCCGCGCCCCTTCGTTCTATACTCTTCGGCTCTTTTCCCGATTCGTCATTGGATTCGTTCAGTTAGCGGATCAGGTTCGCCGGATCAGATTCACCGGATCAGATTCACCGCATCGGGAGAGGACCGCAGTAATTGCAGTAGAGCGCATGCCGCCGGCGGAAGCTCATGGCTTCACCCCGGCAGCGGAATCGACCCGTTCCACGGGACCAATACTGTCCTGATGGTGGGCCCGGCATCGAAGAGGTGCGCACGGCCGTTCATCAGGTTCAAGTTGGGCTAGAAATCGTCAGGATAAGTCAATGATTCAGATGCAGTCGACGCTTGGCGTCGCCGACAACACGGGCGCGCGCTCCGTCATGT
>JAEWEW010000268.1 GCA_023389175.1 Pseudomonadota bacterium
CTGAACGGCCGCTCCGGAGCGCGCTATCGTCTCGCTGCGCTCGCCGATACCCGCCAGCAGGCCGCCCGTCCCGGCGCTCCCGAGGCGCCCCGCCGCGCACACGCCACCCCTCCCAAAGTGACGGTGAGTCATGCGACCGATACGACTGGTCCGCCTTGACGTTCATACCATTGACGCACTACAGTGTTCCGTATGCGAGCCACTGTGCACATATGCGAACAGTCTCCGTCAAGTCAGCCGCCCGGATCCTCGATGTCCTTGAGTTGCTCGCGGGGCTTCGCGAGGGCATTGGCGTGAACGAGCTGGCGCGGCGGCTCGAGATTCCCAAGAGCAGCGCGTCGGCGCTCGTCGCCACGCTGGAGAACCGCGGCTATGTGCGCACCGGTCCGGATGGGGTTGCGCTGCTGGAGTCGTTCCGCTCCGACGGGTGGGTCGGCGGGAAGACGGCTCGCCTGTTGCGGCATGCCCGCCCGGCCATGCAGCGGCTGAGTCGCCGGACCGGCGAGTCCTGCTTCCTCGGGATCGCGACGCGCTCCTTCGAAGTTCAGTACGTGGAGAAGGTCGTCAGCGAGAACGCCTTGCGCTACGACGTCGACCTGCCGGTGGTTCGGCCGGCCTACTGCACATCGATCGGCCTCGTGCTTCTGGCCGGGTTGACCGCTTCGCAACTGGATCGCTATTTCCAGGGCCGTGAGCTGAAGCGGCTGACGCCGCGCACGGTGACCAGGGAGTCGTCAATCCGGGCCGCCGTGCTCGAGGCGCAGCGAAACGGCTTCGCGACGATCTCCGACAGCCATGTGCTCGGTACCTCCGGCGTTTCCGCGCCGGTGCTGATGCAGGGCCACGTGATTGCCGGCCTTGCGGTGATCGCCCCTTCGGAGCGGTTCGCGCGGCAACCCGAGCTCAACGTCGAGGCGACGGTCCACGCGGCCCGGGAGCTCAGCCAGGCCCTCGACCGATGAACCCAACCGAGGAGTCACACCCGTCCGCCATGCCCGCGACCACGGTCGGTTCCGACGCCATTCCCCGTGCAGCCGACGGTTCGCACGGTCCGATCGCCGTGATCGGCGCAGGCATCATCGGCGCGGTGGCGGCGCTTCACCTCCGTCGCCACGGCCGCGACGTCGTGCTGGTCGACAGGGCCGAGCCGGGCTCCGGTTGTTCCTTCGGCAACGGTGGCGCCATCAGCCCGGACCTCTGCGTGCCGATGGCCCTTCCCGGCATGCTGCGCCGGGTCCCGGGCTGGTTCGCGGATCCGCTGGGTCCACTGGTGGTCCGGCGTGACGCCTTGCCATCGGCGCTGCCCTGGCTGCTGCGATGGATCCGGGCCGGGCGGATGGACCGGGTCGAGCAGGTCGCACGGGCGCTGCGGGCACTGCATGCCCCGAGCCTGCGGCGCTACGCGACGATTCTCGGTTCGCAGGCAAGCGGGCTGATCGAGCGAACCGGTCAGCTCTACGTATGGACCCGCGATTCAGCCGGACCTACCGAGCAGCTCGCGCGCGAGCTTCGGGAGCGCAACGGCGTGGAGTCCCGGCCACTCGAGGCCCGGGAGATCTACGAGCTCGATCCCGAGCTTTCGCCGGGATTCCGTCGCGGATTGTTCTTTCCCGACAACGGGCACACGGTGAATCCGCTCCGCTTGGTACGGACCCTGGTCGACCAGTTCAGCTCGATCGGCGGCGAGGTCCGGCGCGCCAATGTCGTGGCCGTCGAGCAGGACGGCGGGTGTGTGCGTCGCCTCGTGCTCGAATCCGGCAATCGGCTGAACGTGGGGTCGGTCGTTCTCGCAACCGGCATCGATGCCCGGCCATTCGCCCGCCAGTTCGGTGATCGTGTTCCGCTGCAGGCGGAACGCGGCTATCACGTGATGCTGCCGCACCCGCGTGTCCGGCCTGCCATCAAGATCAGCAATCGGGATCACATGTTCGGCATGACGCCGATGGAGAACGGTGTCCGGATCGCCGGGACGGTCGAGATCGCGTCACCGGACGCGCCTGTCGACGAGCGCCGGGCCTGGGGTCTGCTGGAGCGGGCGAAGCGGATGTATCCGCGACTGGACGGGGAGGGCGCGACCATCTGGATGGGCTGCCGCCCCTCCACGCCCGACAGCCTTCCGGTGATCGGCCCGGCGCGTCGCGCCGCCAATGTGGTCTACGCCTTTGGGCACGGGCATACCGGGCTCACCGGGGCGCCGATCACTGCCGAACTGGTGGCGCACTGGCTGCTCGGAGCGAAGGCGCCCATCGACCCGTCACCCTACCGGCCCGACCGCTTCTGACGCGATGTGGCAGGCCTGACCGACCAGCAACCGTATCGGAGAATCGCTGAATGAATTCCGACCTTGCGCCGGAGGGCGCTGCCTCGCAGCCATCGGGTGCGAGCCGTCGTGGCCGAGCCGGCGTTGCCATCGGCGTGGATACCGGCGGCACGCACACCGACCTCGTGCTGGCCGACGGCAGCCGCATACTGACGCTCAAGGTGCCGAGCACTACCGACGACCTGACCGCCGGAATCCTGGAAGGCGTCGTCCGCCTGGCCGCCCGGGCCGGGGTACCCCTGTCCGCGGTGGACCGGTTCGTCTACGCAAGCACCTTCGTCACCAATCTGTTCATCGAGGGGAAGCAGGCACCGGTCGGTCTCGTCACGACGCAGGGGTTCCGGGACATCCTCGAGATCGGTCGCGCTTCCCGGAAGCCGGACGTGTACGACATCCACTGGCGGCCGGCAAAGCCGCTGGTTCCCCGGCATCTGCGGATTGGCGTGCGGGAACGCATGGACCATCGTGGCGAGGTGCTGACGCCGCTCGACGAGGATGACGTACGCGCCGCCCTCCGGGCGCTCGCCGACGCCGGCGTCGGAAGTATCGCGGTCTGCCTGCTGCACGCCTATGCGAATCCGGCGCATGAGCGGCGGATCGCCGAGCTCGCGGCCGAGACCTGTCCCGACATCGACGTCTCGCTGTCCTCCGATGTGGTCCGGGAATTCCGTGAGTACGAGCGGACCAGCACGACCTGCATCAACGCCTTCATCAAGGCACCCCTCGGCAGGCACCTGCGCTCGCTCGCCGCCGCCCTGCGCGAGCGCGGCGTGCCCGCGATGCCCGCGATCATGCAAGGCAACGGGGGCATCTCCCGCTTCGAGACGGCGGCCCAGGCGCCAACGTCCATCACGCACTCCGGAGTGATGGGCGGCATCGTCGGCGCCGCCGCCCTCGGGGCGCGTTGCGGAATCCGGGACCTGATCACCCTCGACATGGGGGGCACCAGCGCGGATGTCTCGCTGGTCTCGGACGGGCAGCCCACGCTCTCGCACCGGAGCGTCATCGGCCCCTATCCGTTGCTTGCGCCGACCCTCGACATGATCACGATCGGCGCAGGCGGTGGCTCGATCGCCTGGATCGACGGCGGCACCGCACTCCGGGTCGGCCCGCACAGTGCCGGTTCGACGCCCGGGCCGGCGTGCTATGCGCAGGGTGGCGAGGCAGCCACGGTGACGGATGCAAATCTGGTGGCCGGGCGGCTCAATGCGGACTACTTCCTCGCCGGCGCCCGCAGCCTCGATGCTTCCCTGGCCCGCCAGGCTGTCGCGAGGATCGCCGAGCCGCTCGGCATGTCAGTGGAAGATGCTGCGCTCGGGATCATCGCGATTGCAGAGGCCCACATGGTGAATGCGATCAGGCTGGTTTCGGTGGAGCGCGGTCTCGATCCGCGCGATTTCACGCTGGTGGCCTTCGGCGGAGCAGGGGCGCTGCATGCCGCCCGGCTCGCGGAGGCGCTGTCCATCCGCGACATCCTGGTGCCGCCGGCGCCCGGCAACTTGTCCGCCATGGGCCTGCTCTGCGCGGATACCAGGCACGACCATGCCCGCACGCTGTTTGCCCGGCTCGGCCCCGAGCTCGCCGCGACGCTTGGCCGCACCGTCGAGGAGCTTCTCGATGACGCGGCCCGTTCGCTCGAGGCGGACGGCATCGAACCGGCAGCCCGGCGCTACACCTTGTCGGTGGACCTGCGCTACGAGGGACAGAACTACGAGCTGTCGCTGCCTATCGACGAGACCGAGATCGCGGCAGCGGCCGAGGGCGGATTCGGGCCGCTGGTCCGGCGGTTCGACGAGGCGCACATCCGGGTCTACGGCTACCGCCTCGAGGGACGGGCGCTTCAGCTGGTGAACGTGCGGGTGACGGCGGTAGGGGCCGCCTCGCATGCCGATTGGCCGCGCCTGCAGCCGGTACCTGCCGGCAGGAGCGACCGCGCGGTTGCCGCCATGCAGCGTCGGGTCCTGATCGAGGCCGGGCGCGTGGTCCCGGTCGACGTGTTCCGGCACGAGGATCTGCTCGCCGGCCAAAGTTTCGACGCTCCCGGCATCGTCGAGTATGCCGGCGGCACCCTGTTCGTGCCGCCCGGATGGCGAGGACGCGTGGACCAGTTCGCGAACATCCATCTTTCCCGGGTTGCGTCGGCGGACGAGGCATCCGGCACCGCGGCCGTCAAGGCCGGCGAGGAGATCACGGCATGAAGGGCAGAGTCGACCCCGTCACCCTGGAGATCGTGCGCAATGGCCTGAAGGCGGTGGCGCAGCGGATCACCCGTCGCATGATCCGATCGGCGAACTCCTTCATCGTCAAGGAGATGGAGGATTGCTCGGCGTCGATCCTGGATGCGCACGGGCATCTCCTCGCCGAGGAGGCCGGGCCGCCGATCCAGCTGAACACGGTCGGCATCTGCCTTAAGACGATCCTCGAGCATCACTTTCCCCCGGAAGCATGGTCGCCTGGCGACGTGGTGATCACCAACGATCCCTACGCCGGTGGCGAATCCATGGCGGCAACGCACACGAACGACTATCTCGCCTTCTATCCGATCTTCCACAACGGCGAGCTGGTCGCGTTCTCGGGCCTCATGGTGCACCACTTCGACATCGGCGGCATGAACATGGGAACGCGGGGATGGGGAACGGAGATCTACCAGGAAGGGCTGCGCATCCCGCCCCTCAAGGTGGCCGAAGGCGGAGCGATCGACCGGAAGGTGCTGGAGATCATCCTCACCAACACCAGAACGCGGGAGATGCTGGAGAACGACCTGACCTCGCAGATCGCCAGCGTGAAGGTCGCCGCGCAGGATGTCGGCGACCTGTTCAGGAAGTACGGCGCCGACACGATGAAGGCTTGCTTCGCCGAGCTGATCGACTATGCGGAGCGTCGCACACGCGAGGAGCTGATGCAGATCCCGGATGGCACCTGGCAGCACGAGGAGCCCATCCTCGACGACGGCGCCAAGGGCGGCCCGTACTACCTCCGGCTTTCTCTCACGAAGCGCGGCAGCGACGTCATCCTCGATTTCACTGGCACGGATGCCCAGGTGAGCGGGCCGATCAACAGCCCCCTGGCCACCACGCTCGCGGCGGTGTACTACGTCATGCGTTGCGTTACCGACGCATCGATTCCGGCAAGCGAAGGCTGCAAGCGTCCGATCAGCGTGATCGCGCCGCCCGGTACGCTGGTGAATGCGAGGCCGCCGGCGGCGGTCTACCAGAGAATGATCGTCTGCCACTCCATCGTGGACCTGGTCATGGGCGCGCTCGCCAAGGCAGTGCCGGAGCGGGTAATGGCCGATTCCTGCGGCTGCCTCTACAACTACACCATAGCGACCAATCCCGCCTCCGGGCGCCGAACGGTGTTCGGCGAGGTGGTGCCTGGCGGGATCGGCGCAACCAGTCGCGCTGACGGAATCAACGTGGTCGCGTGTCATGTCACCAACTGCCACATCCCGCCGATCGAGGCGATGGAGTTGGAGTCGCCGGTTCGCTATCTCCGGCGGGAATTCCGCCAGGACTCCGGCGGTCCAGGGCGCTTTCGGGGCGGTGTCGGCCAGGTGCTGACCTACCGCATCCTTGGACAGTCACCCGGTCTGCAGCATACCTCGCAGAAGTCGGTCTCCCTGCCTCAGGGCGTGGCCGGCGGCATGCCCGGAGACGGCGGCCGCTGGATCATCAACGAGGGCGAGCCGGCGGAGCGTCGACTGGAGCATGCCATCGGCGACATCGAGCCGCTCGAGCATGGCGATACGGTGACCCACTACACGCCCGGGGGAGGCGGCTACGGAGATCCGTTGACCCGGTCGCCGGAGGCCGTCCTGTCGGATGTCATCGCCGGCTTCGTCACCGTGTCACAGGCCGCGGAGGCATACGGCGTACTGGTCGACCCGGACAGCCGCCGGATCGTCGGCTACAAGGGCCGTCACGCGCAAGGCGTGGCGTCCTGACTTCTTCAACACCAAAAACCTGGAGCGACCATGAAGCTCAAGTGCCGGATCCTCGTTGCAGCAGCCTGCCTCGCATTTGCATCGTCTCAGGCGATGGCCCAGTCGGGGCAGACCTATCCCGATCGGCCGGTGAAGATCGTCGTGCCCTGGGCCCCCGGCGGCTTCACCGATCGCCTCGGTCGGATGCTCGCCGACAAGATGACGAAGACCATCGGGCAGACGGTGCTGGTCGAGAATCGGCCGGGCGCGAGCGGAAGCATCGGATCCGACCTGGTGGCGCGGGCTGCGCCGGATGGCTACACCCTCCTCCTCACGACCAGCGATTCCACCGTCCGGCTGATGCAGGACAGGCGGATCGATCCGGCCGGCGACTTCGAGCAGATCTCGCTGCTCGCGACCCAGCCGGTGTATCTGTCGGTAGGCCCCAAGATGTCGGCAAGGACGCTGGACGAGTTCATCCGCATGGCGAAGAGCCGGCCGGGCGAGATCACCTATGCTTCTTCCGGTGAGGGAAGCGCGGTGCATCTCGCGATGGAGCTCTTCGCTTCGTCGGCGGGCATCAAGCTGAACCACATTCCCTACAAGGGAATGGGTCCGGCGTTGACCGACCTGCTGGGGAGCCAGGTCGACGCGGTCCTTCTGAGCATGCAGGGCTCCGCCGGCAACTTCCAGACCGGAAGGCTCCGGCCCCTGGCCATCACGTCGCCGAAGCGCTCCGCGCTGATGCCGGACGTCCCGACGATCGCGGAATCGGGGGTTCCCTCCTACCAGCTGATGCTCTGGTACGGGCTGGTAGCGCCGAAGGGAACGCCGCAACCGGTCATCGAGAAGCTGAACAAGGAGGTGAGGGCCGCGATCGCCCAGCCGGACATCCAGGCGCAACTGAAGGAAGGCGGCACCGACCCCATCGGGAGCTCGCCCGCGGAGCTGGTCGACTTCGTGCAGGCGGAGCTCGCCAAGTGGGGGCCGATGATCAAGTGACCGCGTAGGGGGCAAAGCCTTCCTGCGCCCCCTGTCGTTGCCCCGTGGCCGCCCGGCGGAGCCCCGCGGCCGCGTTACCACAGGCACCGTCGCCGCGCGGCGGCCGGACGGTAGAATGCCCCGTTTATCCGGACCCAAGCCGCGCTGCGCGGCCGCCCTGCGCCATTTGAACAACGACATCTTCCTATCCGTCGAGTCGCTCGACTTCGGCTACACCGACCGGCTGGTGCTGAAGAACATCGACATGCGCTTTCGCCGCGGGTCGGTTGTGGCGCTGATGGGTGGATCGGGATGTGGCAAGACGACGGTGCTGCGCTTGATCGGGGCGCTGCTGAAGCCGCGCCGGGGCCGGGTGGTGCTGGACGGCGTCGACGTGCATTCGCTGGACCGCGAGGGGCTCCTCGCCGCGCGCCGCAAGATCGGCATGCTCTTCCAGCACGGCGCGCTCTTCACCGACCTCACGGTCCACGAGAACATCGCGTTTCCGCTGCGCGAGCACACCGACCTGCCGGAGCCGATGATCCGGGACCTGGTGCTGATGAAGCTGCACGCGGTCGGCCTGCGCGGCGCGGCGAACCTGATGCCTTCGCAGATCTCCGGCGGGATGGCCCGGCGGGTGGCGCTGGCCCGCTCGATCGCGCTGGACCCGCCGCTGCTGATGTACGACGAGCCGTTCGCGGGCCTGGATCCGATCTCGCTCGGCACGATCGCGCACCTGATCCGCAACCTGAACGAGGCGCTGGGCGCAACGACGCTGGTCGTGACGCATGACGTGGCCGAGACCTTCGCCATCGTCGACTACGCCTACGTGATGAGCGCGGGCGAGGTCATCGGCGAGGGCACTCCGAAGGAGCTGATGGCCTCGACCGATCCGCAGGTCGCCCAGTTCCTGAACGGCAGGCGGGACGGCCCGGTGCGGTTCCACTATCCGGCGCCGCCGATGGCCGAGGAGCTCGGCCTGTGAAGGACGACATCGCGAAGCTCGGCGCCTGGGCCCTGGGGCGCCTGGCCGTCCTCGGCTTCGCGCTGCGCTTCCTCCTGCGGCTCGTCTGGCTCTCGGTGCTGAGCATGCGCCGGCCCGGGCTGATCATCGAGCAGCTCTATTTCATCGGCAACCGGTCGCTGTCGATCATCACCGTCTCGGGGCTCTTCGTCGGCTTCGTCCTCGGGCTGCAGGGCTACTACACGCTGGAGCGCTACGGCTCGGAGGAGGCGCTCGGGCTGCTGGTCGCCCTCTCGCTCAGCCGCGAGCTGGGACCGGTGGTGTCCGCGCTGCTCTTCGCCGGACGCGCGGGCACGTCCCTCACGGCGGGGATCGGCCTGATGAAGGCCGGAGAGCAGCTCGACGCGATGGAGATGATGGGCGTCGATCCCATGGGGCGGGTGCTCGCCCCGCGCTTCGTCGGCGCGCTGGTCGCGATGCCGCTGCTTGCCGCGATGTTCTCGGCGGTCGGCATCTTCGGGGCGTGGATCGTGGGCGTGCAGATCATCGGCGTGGACGCGGGATCCTTCTGGTCTCAGATGCAGGCCGGGGTGGACATCCGCAACGACATCGGCAACGGTGTCATCAAGAGCATCATCTTCGGCGCGATCTGCGCGTTCATCGCGCTCTTCGTCGGCCACGAGGCCACCGCGACGCCGGAGGGGGTGTCGCGCGCCACCACGGACACGGTCGTAGCATCGTCGCTCGTCGTGCTGGGCAGCGACTTCATGCTGACCGGGCTGATGTACGGCGGCTTGTAGCCTGGCACGACGCGGACCGAAACGGGAAAACTGCAATGGCGATGAATCGACGTTCGATGGACATCCTGGTGGGCCTGTTCGTGCTTGCCGGGATCGCCGCGCTCTTCTTCCTCGCGCTGCGCGCGGCCAACCTGGGCACCTTCGTGGTGAGCGACGGGTACGAGCTGCGCGCGCAGTTCGACAACATCGGCGGCCTGAAGGTGAGGGCGCCGATCCGCAGCGCGGGCGTCGTGGTCGGCCGGGTCGACTCGATCGGCTTCGATACGGAGACGTTCCGCGCGGACGTCCGGATGTCGATGGACTCCCGCTACCGCTTTCCGCGGGACTCGTCGCTCAAGATCCTGACCGCCGGGCTGCTCGGCGAGCAGTACATCGGCATCGAGCCGGGGGCCGACGAGAAGACGCTTGGCAATGGGGACGTGGTGCAGCTCACACAGTCCGCAGTCGTGCTGGAGAACCTGATCAGCCAGTTCCTCTACGGCAAGGCGTCCGAAGGCGACGCCAAGTGACCGTCATGCGTCACCAGGCGGGGCGGTCGTCCGGCGCCCGTCGGCCGGCCGCGCACCGGCGGATCGCCGCGGCGGGCGCCTTCGCGGCGGCGATGCTCGTTGCCGGCTGCGCCACCACCGGCGGCACCGCGGCCAATCCGGCCGATCCGCTGGAATCGTTCAACCGCGGCGTCTACGCATTCAACGATACGGTCGACCGCTACGCGCTGAAGCCGCTTGCGCGCGGCTATCGCAAGGTGGTGCCCGAGCCGCTGCAGCTCATGGTGCGCAGCTTCTTCGGCAACCTCGGCGACGTGGTCACGGCGGCCAACAACCTGCTGCAGGCCAAGCCCCGAGCGGCGCTCAACGACGTTTCCCGCGTGGTGATCAACACGACGCTCGGCTTCGGCGGCGTCGCGGACGTCGCGAGCGAGATCGGGCTCAAGGCGAACAGCGAGGACTTCGGCCAGACGCTCGGGTGGTGGGGCATGCCGAGCGGCCCCTACCTGGTGCTGCCGTTCCTGGGTCCCTCGACGTTCCGCGATGCGCCGGCGCGCTTCGTCGACGCCAGGGCCCATCCGCTCGACTGGTCGGACCCCTCGGTGCGGGTCCGCAACTCGTTGCTCGGCCTCTACATCGTGAGCGGCCGGGCCGATCTGCTCGACGCGGAAAGGCTGGTCGAGGGCGCGGCGCTCGACCGCTATTCCCTCATACGGGACGGGTGGTTGCAGCGTCGCCGGCAGGCTGTCTACGACGGCAATCCGCCGGACGAGCCCTCTCCGGAGGACGATGATTCCTGGTACGAGGAGGACCTCGAGGCGCAGGAGTCGGCGCCGACTGACGCTGGCGCGAAAGAATCTCCTGCAGACGCGGCCGGCGACAAGGCTCCCGTCGCCCGGTGAGTCGCCACCCCCGGGTACACCGGCCCACACGTTGTAGCGTTGATGCAACGAAGGGAAACAACGGGGTGGGATAATGGCGACAGTGCCGCCGTGGCCCCCTTTCCGGGTCGCAGCGCAACTTTCGGGAGAGTCATGAAGCGAAAATTCCTCCATTTCGTCGCAGCCCTGCTGACCGCGGTCGTGGCCGTGGCTTCGGGCGCCTCGGTCGCCGTCGCGCAGCCGGAGCCCAACAAGTTCATCCAGGACCTGTCCGAGAAGGTGATCCAGCAGCTCAAGTCGGACAAGGACATCCAGGCGGGTGATCTCAAGCGGGTGAGCGAGCTGGTCGACACCACGCTGATGCCGCATGTGAACTTCCAGCGGATGACCGCGCTGTCGGTGGGCCGTTCGTGGCGGCAGGCGACGCCGGAGCAGCGCAAGCAGCTGATGAACGAATTCCGGGTGCTGCTGCTTCGCACCTATGCGAACGCGTTCACCGCAGTGCGCGACCAGAGCATCGAGATGAAGCCTTTTCGCGGCGAGGCCGGGAGCGACGAGGTGATCGTGCGCAGCGAGATCATCCAGCCGCGCGGGGAGCCCATCCAGCTCGACTACCGCCTGGAGAAGGCGGGCGATTCCTGGAAGATCTACGACGTGAACGTGCTTGGCGTCTGGCTGGTGCAGACCTATCGCAACCAGTTCGCGCAGGAGATCTCGGCCGGCGGGATCGACGGGCTGATCAAGAGCCTCGCCGACAAGAACAAGTCGTTCGCCAAGTGATCCCCGCGCCCGCCCGGATCGACATGGACAGCGCCGCTGCGGCGCTGGTGGAGCTTTCGCAGGCGCTGCAAGCCGCGGCGGGCAACGGCCAGGGCGGCACGGAAGCCGCGCTGGACCTGTCCGGCCTGGTGCAGTTCGATTCGAGTGCCCTCGCGGTGCTGCTGCAGCTTGCCCGCGAGCGGGCAGGGCGGACGGCGGTACCGGGCGCCGGACCGGCTGCGCCGGCAGCAGGGCGGCTGCGGGTCATCGGCGCCCCGGTCAAGCTGCGTGAGCTGGCCGAGCTCTACGGCGTGGACGAGTTGCTCTTCGGAGAGGGTGCCGTGGGCTGACCTGCGGCAGTCGGGAACCCGGGACAGGTGCCGCCGGAGCCCTAGAGGCTCCGGCGGCTTGCATTTTGCGGGCGCGAGAGCCCGCCAACAGACTGGCGAGAGCCGGGAGGCAGGCAAGGCATGGCGGCAGCCATCGAGATCGACTCGGTCACCAAGCGCTACCGCTCGCTGCAGGCGCTGAAGGGCGTGTCGCTGCGGATCGAGCAGGGGGAGTTCTTTGCCCTGCTGGGGCCGAACGGCGCCGGCAAGACGACGCTCATCTCGATCGTCGCGGGCCTCGCCCGCGCGACCAGCGGAGCGGTCAAGGTCATGGGGCACGACGTGGTGTCGCAGTACCGCGAGGCGCGCCGGCAACTGGGCGTGGTGCCGCAGGAGCTGGTCTTCGATCCCTTCTTCTCGGTGCGCGAGACGCTGCGGATCACCTCGGGCTACTACGGGGTGCGCCGCAACGACGACTGGATCGACGAGATCCTCGAGAGCCTCGGGCTCACCGACAAGGCCGACACCAACATGCGCGCGCTCTCCGGCGGCATGAAGCGGCGCGTGCTGGTCGCCCAGGCGCTGGTGCACCGCCCGCCGGTCATCATGCTGGACGAGCCGACCGCCGGCGTCGACGTCGAGCTGCGCCAGTCGCTGTGGGCCTTCGTGCAGCGGCTGAACGACGACGGCCACACCATCGTGCTGACGACGCACTACCTGGAGGAGGCCCAGCAGCTCTGCGAGCGCGTGGCGATGCTGAAGGCGGGCCGCATCGTGGCGCTCGACCGCACCGCCAATCTCCTCAGGCGCTTCTCGGCCGGCGCGCTGGTGCTCTCGCTCGCCGACGCGCCGCTGCCGCCGAGCCTTGCCGACCGCGTCGTGCCGGGCCCGCCGGACGATCCGCGGCTGCGCCTTCACATCGACGACTACGAGGAGATCGAGGGCATCCTCGCGGCGCTGCGATCGGGCGGCTGCCGCATCGAGGAGATGGAGGTGGCGCATACGGACCTGGAGGACGTGTTCGTGAGCCTGATGCGGGAAGGGACCGCCGACGCGACGGAGGCGTTGAGCTGATGGACGGATTCCGGACGCTTTTCTACAAGGAGATGCTGCGCTTCTGGAAGGTCGGCTTCCAGACCGTCGCCGCCCCGGTGATGACCGCGCTGCTCTACCTCCTGATCTTCTCCCACGCCTTGAGGGGGCGGGTGGAGGTGTTCGAGGGCGTCTCCTATACGGCGTTCCTCGTGCCCGGACTGGTCATGATGTCGGTGCTGCAGAATGCCTTCGCCAACAGCTCGTCCTCGATGATCCAGAGCAAGATCACCGGGAACATCGTGTTCATCCTGCTGCCGCCGATCCGGCCGCTCACCATGTATGCCGGCTATGTGCTCGCCTCGGTGGTGGGGGGGCTGGTGGTGGGGTTGGGCGTGTTCGCCGTAACCGCCGGCTTCTTCGAGACCCACTACGAGCAGTTGCCCTGGGCGCTGGTGTTCGCGTTGCTCGGCAGCGCGATGCTGGGCACGCTCGGGCTGATCGGCGGGATCTGGGCCGACAAGTTCGACCAGATCGCCGCCTTCCAGAACTTCCTCATCATGCCGCTCACGTTCCTGTCGGGGGTGTTCTATTCGGTGCACTCGCTGCCGCCGTTCTGGCAGGCGCTGTCGCATCTCAATCCCTTCTTCTACATGGTCGACGGCTTCCGGCATGGCTTCTTCGGCCAGTCGGACGTGTCGCCGTGGCTGAGCCTCGCCGTGGTCTCGACGGCGCTGGTCGTCGCCGCGGCCGTCGCGCTCGGGATGCTGCGATCGGGCTACAAGCTGCGCGGCTAGCGCGGTGCGCCGGCTCGAGCCCGCGCCGGCAGGCGGCCGCAGCGCCGTGCCGGTACAATCGACGTCCTTCCGGCAAGGAGAATCCAGTCCGTGGTCACCCCTGAAGACGTCAAGCGCTATATCGCCGATGGACTCGCCTGCGAGCACCTGGAGGTGAGCGGTGACGGCCATCACTTCGAGGCGGTCATCGTGAGCGCAGCCTTCGCGGGCAAGCGGCCGATCGCTCGTCACCAGCTGGTGTACGCGGCGCTCGGTGACCGGATGAAGGCGGAGATCCATGCCCTGTCCATGAAGACGCTCACGCCCGAAGAGTGGCAGCGTTCGGCGGACGGGCCCCGCTGACACCATGGACCGTCTGAGCATCGTCGGCGGCGTGCCGCTGCGCGGCGAGGTGGCGGCGTCGGGCGCGAAGAACGCCGCGCTGCCGATCCTCTGCGCGAGCCTGCTCACCGGCGACGCCCTCGAGCTTGCCAACGTGCCGCAACTGCAGGACATCGCCACCACCGTGCGGCTGCTGTCGCTACTCGGCGTCGCGGTCGAGGCGAGCGGTGACCGGATGTCGCTCGACGCCTCGCAGGTCTCCAGCACCCGCGCGCCCTATGAGCTGGTGAAGACCATGCGGGCCTCGATCCTGGTGCTCGGGCCGCTGTTGGCTCGCTTCGGCGAGGCGCGGGTGTCGCTGCCCGGCGGCTGCGCCATCGGCCAGCGCCCGATCGACCAGCACATCAAGGGCCTGCAGGCAATGGGCGCCCAGATCGAGATCGAGCAGGGCTACGTGGTCGCGCGGGCGAAGAAGCTGCGCGGCGCCCGCATCGTGACCGACATGGTGACCGTGACCGGCACCGAGAACCTCATGATGGCGGCCTGCCTCGCCGAGGGCGAGACGCTGATCGAGAACGCTGCGCGCGAGCCGGAAGTCGTGGACCTGGCCGAGGCGCTGGTCGCGATGGGGGCGCGCATCCGTGGCGCCGGGACCGACCGCATCTGCATCGAGGGCGTGGCCCGCCTGCACGGTGGGCGGCACCGGGTCATGCCGGACCGCATCGAGACCGGCACCTTCCTGTGCGCGGCGGCGGCCTGTGGCGGCGACGTCATCGTCCGCGGCGCCGAGCCGCGCACGCTCGACGCGACGCTGGAGAAGCTCGCGGAAACCGGCGCAAGGCTCTCGCAGGGCCCGGACTGGATCCGGTTGGAGCAGTCCCGGCGTCCTGCGGCGGTGACGCTGCGCACCGCCCCGTATCCCGGCTTCGCCACCGACATGCAGGCGCAGTTCATGGCGCTCAACTGCGTGGCCGAGGGCACCGGCGTGATCACGGAGACCATCTTCGAGAACCGCTTCATGCACGTCCAGGAGCTGCTGCGCCTCGGCGCGGACATCCGCATCGAGGGCAACACCGCGGTGGTGATCGGCACTGCCGCGTTGTCGGGCGCGACGGTCATGGCGACGGACCTGCGGGCTTCGGCCGGCCTGGTGATCGCCGGCCTCTGCGCGCAGGGGCAGACGGTGGTGGAGCGGATCTACCACCTGGATCGCGGCTACGCGCGCATGGAAGAGAAGCTCGCCGGCCTCGGCGCCCGCATCGAGCGCCTGGCCGCGCCGCCGGTGCCGCGTTTCGGCCGCCGCGCGAGCGACCGCGCCCACGACGTGGGGAGCGAGCAGTGAGCCCCGGCATCGGACGGGAAGAGCGCCCGGTCATCACGCTGGCCCTCTCCAAGGGCCGGATCCTGGACGACACCGCGGTGCTGCTGGAGCGCTGCGGGATCGCCCTGGACCCGGCGATCGCCGACTCGCGCAAGCTGATCCTGCCGACGGCCGATCCCGGCCTGCGCCTGCTGATCGTGCGGGCCACCGACGTGCCGACCTATGTCCAGCACGGAGCGGCCGACATCGGCATCGCCGGCCGCGACGTGATGCTGGAGCACGGCGGCGAGGGACTCTACCAGCCGGTGGACCTGGGCATCGGCCGGTGCCGCATGTGTGTCGCGGCACCTGCGGGCTTCGACTACGCGAGCGCGGTGCGTCGCGGCCAGCGGCTGCGGGTCGCCACCAAGTACGTGCAGGTGGCCACGAGCCACTTCGCCCGCAAGGGCGTGCACACCGACGTGATCAAGCTGTACGGCTCGATGGAGCTCGCGCCGCTGGTGGGCCTGGCCGACGCGATCGTCGACGTCGTCTCCACCGGTGGCACGCTCAAGGCCAACAACCTGGTGGAAGTGGAGGAGATCATGCCGATCTCCGCCCGCCTCATCGTCAACCAGGCGGCGCTCAAGATGCGGCAGGGGGCGATCGCCCCGCTGATCGCGGCGCTCGAGCGGGCCGCGGCACAGGGCGGCGCCCCGACATGACGATCAACCGCCTGGACTCCGCCGCCGCAGACTTCGACGCCCGGCTTGCCCGGCTGCTCGCATGGGAGCCGGAGCAGGACGCCGGCATCGTGCGTGCGGTCGAGGCGATCGTCGGGGACGTCCGCCGGCGCGGCGACGACGCGCTGCTCGAGCTGACCCGGCGGTTCGACCGGCTCGACGTCGCCGACGCCTCGGCGCTGCGGCTCGATCCCGCGGTGCTGCGCGACGCCCTGGCCGCCATCCCGGCGGCCCAACGCGAGGCGCTCGAGCAGGCCGCCGATCGCATCCGCCGCTACCACGACCGCCAGAAGACCGGATCCTGGATCTACGAGGAAGCCGACGGCACGCGGCTCGGCCAGCGGGTGCTGCCGATCGACCGGGTCGGCCTGTACGTCCCGGGCGGCAAGGCTGCCTATCCGTCGTCGGTGCTGATGAATGCCATCCCGGCGCAGGTCGCGGGTGTGCGCGAGCTGGCCATGGTGGTGCCCACGCCCGACGGCGCGCGCAATCCGATGGTGCTTGCCGCCGCCTGCCTCGCAGGCATCGAGGAGGTGTACACCGTCGGCGGCGCCCAGGCGGTGGCCGCGCTCGCGTACGGCACCGCCACCATCCGGCCGGTCGACAAGATCGTCGGCCCAGGCAACGCCTATGTCGCGATCGCGAAGCGCCAGGTGTTCGGCACGGTCGGTATCGACATGATCGCCGGACCGTCCGAGATCCTGGTGGTGTGCGACGGATCCGTCCCGGCGGACTGGATCGCGATGGACCTGTTCTCGCAGGCCGAGCACGACGAGATGGCGCAGGCCATCCTGATCTCGCCGGACGGCGCCTTCCTCGACGCGGTGGCCGCGGCGATCGAGCGGCTGCTGCCCGCCATGCCGCGCGCCGCCGTGATCGGCACCTCGCTGCGCGACCGCGGCGCCCTGGTTCGCGTGCGGGACCTGGACGAGGCCGCAGAGGTGGTCAACCAGGTCGCGCCCGAGCACCTGGAGCTCGCGCTGCACGATCCCGAGCCGCTGCTCGCGCGCATCCGCCATGCCGGCGCGATCTTCCTCGGTCCGTACTCGTCCGAGTCGCTCGGCGACTACTGCGCGGGTCCGAGCCACGTGCTGCCCACGATGCGCACGCCGCGCTTCTCGTCGCCGCTCGGCGTGCCCGACTTCCAGAAGCGGTCGAGCCTGATCGAGGTCTCCGCCGGGGCGGCGCAGCGCCTCGGCCGGGTGGCGGCGGTGCTCGCCCGCGGCGAGGGACTGGAGGCGCATGCCCGCAGCGCGGAGTACCGGCTCGACGCCGCCCGGGAACCGGCCGCCGCGCGGGCGCAGGCCCCGCTGGCAGGCCCCGGCCACGGCTCGACCGGCGCCGCCGCGCTGGTCGCGCGCCTGGTGCGTCCGGACGTGCGGGCGATGGCCAGCTACCACGTGCCCGATGCCCGCGGCCTGGTCAAGCTGGACGCGATGGAGAATCCCTACGGCCTGCCGCCGGAGCTCGCGCAGGCGCTCGGCCGGCGGCTCGGCGAGGTGGCACTCAACCGCTATCCGCGGCCGACCTACGCGCGCCTGAAGTCGCTGGTGCGCAGCCGCCTCGGCGTGCCCGAGGGCGCCGGCCTGGTGCTCGGCAACGGCTCGGACGAGCTGATCACCATGCTGACCATGCTGCTGAACACGCCGGGCGCCTCGGTGCTCGCGCCGGTGCCCACCTTTGTGATGTACGCGATGAGCGCGCAGTTCGCGCGCCTGCGCTTCGTCGGGGTCGATCTCGCCGACGACTTCGCGCTGGACTTGCCGGCGATGCTCGCGGCGATCGAGACGCACCGGCCGGCGCTGGTCTACCTCGCCTATCCGAACAACCCGACCGGCAACGCCTTCGATCCGGCGGCGATCGAGCGCATCCTGGGCGCGGCGCCCGGCCTGGTCGTGCTCGACGAGGCCTACGAGCCCTTCGCCGGCGACAGCTGGATGCCGCGGCTGCAGGAGTTCGCGAACCTCGCCGTCATGCGCACGGTGTCCAAGATCGGACTCGCGGGCGTGCGGCTGGGCTATCTCGCTGCAGACCCCGCCTGGACGGAGGAGCTGGAAAAGGTCCGCCCGCCGTACAACGTCGGGGTGCTCAACGAGGCGGCCGCGGAGTTCGCGCTGGAGCATGCCGACGTCCTCGCCGGCCAGGCAGGCCGGATCGTCCAGGACCGCGAGGCGCTGGCGGATGCGTTGCGCGGCCTGCTCGGCCGCGGCCTCATGGCGGTGTATCCGTCGCGTGCCAACTTCATCCTGGTGAAGGTGTCGGCGGAGGGCGCAGCCGTTGCGCAACGCATGCGGGAATCCGGGGTGCTGATCAAGGACGTCGGTAGAATGCATCCGACGCTGGCCAACTGCCTGCGGCTCACCGTCGGAACCGACGAGGAGAACCGGCAGATGCTGGCGGCGCTGGGGCAGGCGCTCGCCGCGAGCCCCGCGGCCGGTTGAGCCGCGAACTGTCCGCCCCCGGACTCCGACATTTCCCTCCGACGCATGCGCAAGGCCGAAGTCACCCGCAATACCGCCGAAACCCGGATCCGCGTCTCGCTGGACCTGGACGGCATCGGCAGCACCCGGCTCGCCACCGGCGTGCCGTTCCTGGACCACATGCTGGACCAGGTGGCCCGCCATGGCCTGGTGGACCTGGAGGTGGAGGCCGAGGGCGACCTGCACATCGACGCCCACCACACGGTGGA
>JAEWEW010000273.1 GCA_023389175.1 Pseudomonadota bacterium
CAAGCAGCCGGCGGCGCGGCGTGGCCGCGCAGGTCCCTGCGGACATCGCGACGCGGCGCGGCCCGCTCATGGCACCGTCCCGTCCGCGCGTTGCAGCGGCCGCGGGTCGCGCAAGGTCAGCAGCCACGCGACCACGTCCTCGATCTGCTGGGCATCCAGGACCGGCCGGCCCCGGTACTGCGGCGCGACCCGGTCGAGGCCGCCGATCCGGAAGTACGCCGGCATGATCGTTTCCGGGTTCACACGACGCGCGTCGACCAGTCGCAGCCTCAGCTGCGCTGCCGTCGCGCGCAGGCCGACGCCGGCAAGGTCGCTGGCGAGATCGCCCTGGAACCGCTCCTCCGGTATCGGCGCCGCGTGGCAAAGCAGGCAGAGCCCGGACTGGCGGCTCGCGACGATGGCGCGGCCGCGTGCCGGATCGCCGGCCACCGCGCCCGGCAGGATGTCGGCGATGCCGTCGCCGGTGATGGTCACCGGCGCGGCGAGGCCGTCCACCGGCTTCGTCTCGAGCCCGCCCGCCGCCGCGCCATTCGCGGGTCCCGCCGTGGTCGCGATCGCGGCCGCGAGGCAGGCGGCGAGGCCCGCATCGGTGGCGAACGGACGGCCCATCCTCGCCATCAGGCCTTCTTCAGGTCGTGCTTCCTCAGCGGCAGGTCCCGGATTCGCTTGCCGGTGGCGGCGAAGATGGCATTCAGCACCGCCGGCGCCGCCACCGCGATCGTCGGCTCGCCGACGCCGCCCCAGAAGCCGCCCGACGGCATGACGATCGTCTCCACCTTCGGCATCTCGTCCATCCTCAGCACCGGGTAGTCGTGGAAGTTGGTCTGCTCGATGCGACCATCCTTCAGCGTGCACTCGCCGTGCAGCGCGGCCGACAGCCCGTAGACGAACGAGCCTTCCACCTGGGCCTCGATCTGCTGCGGATTGACCGCATGCCCCGGGTCGGTCGCGGCGACGATGCGGTGGATCCGGAGCCGGCCTTCGTCGCTCACCGACACTTCCGCGCAGGCGGCGACATAGCTGCCGAAGCCCATCGTCTGGGCGAGCCCCCGGTGGACGCCCTCGGGCGCCGGGCTGCCCCAGCCGGCCTTCTCCGCCACCGCGTTCAGCACCGCGAGGTGCTTCGGATGGTCGGCCATCAGCTTGCGGCGCAGCGCGAGCGGGTCCTGCCCGGTCGCATGCGCCACCTCGTCCAGGAAGCATTCCAGGTAGATGGTGTTCTGGTTGAGGTTCACGCCGCGCCAGAAGCCGGGCGGCACCGGCGGGTTGCGCATGGCATGGTCGACCAGCAGGTTCGGAAAGCCGTAGCCGATGGAAGCCTCCGGCCCGGGCGCATTCAGGCCCTGGAAGACCACCGGGTCCCGGCCGTCGCGGATGTTCTGCGGGAAGATGCCGGCGAGGATCGACTGGCCGGAGATGCGCATGTGCAGTCCGGTGATGTTGCCGTCCGCATCCAGGCCCGCCGTGAGCTTGCACTGGGTGACCGGATGGTAGCGGCCGTGGGTCATGTCGTCCTCGCGGCTCCAGATCAACTTGACCGGCGTGCCGGGAAACGACTTCGCGATCTCCACGGCCTGGCGCACCCAGTCGTGCACCGCGCCGCGGCGTCCGAACCCGCCGCCGAGGTGCAGCTTGTAGACGTCGCACTGGCCGGGTGGCAGCCCGGACGCCTCGGACGCCGCGGCCAGCGCCGCCTCGCCGTTCTGCGTCGGCGTCCAGACCTCGCAGCGCTCCGGCGTCCAGCGCACCGTGGCGTTCATCGTCTCCATGGTGGCGTGGTTCTGGAACGGATAGGAGTAGACCGCGTCCACCCGCCGCGCCGCGGCCGCGATGGCCGCCCTGGCGTCGCCCTGGGCATTGCCGACCACCGCCTCCTCGGCGTCGAGACCCGCCTTGAGCGTCGCGGCAATCTCCTCGCTCGACGCCTTGGCGTTGGGACCCTCGTCCCACTCGATCGGCAGCGCCTTCAACGCCGAGTGCGCGCGCCACCAGGTGTCGGCAACCACCGCCACCGCGTTGTCGCCGACCTGCACCACCTTGCGCACGCCCGGCCGGCCCTGGATGGCTGCCGCGTCGAAGCTGCGCACCTTGCCGCCGAAGACGGGGCACTCCCTGATCGCAGCGTTCAGCATGCCGGGAAGCGTCAGGTCCATGCCGTAGACCAGGGCACCGGTCGTCTTCTCCACCGTGTCCAGCCGCGCCATCCGCTTGCCGGCGAGCGTCCACTGCGACGGGTCCTTCAGCCGGATGTCGGTGGGCTGCTCGAGCCGGCCGGCGGCCTCGGCCACGCTGCCATAGGTCGCGGTACGCCCGGACGGACCGTGCGTGACCACGCTGTTGGCGGTGGTGCACTCCGAGACCGGCACCTTCCACGCATCGGCGGCGGCCTGCACCAGCATCATCCGGGCGGCGGCGCCGCCCTTGCGCACGTACTCGTGCGATTCCCGGATGCCACGGCTGCCGCCGGTGGAGAAGCTGCCCCAGACGCGCTTGCGCGCGAGGTTCTGCGCGGGCGTGGGGTACTCGGTCGTGACCTTGGACCAGTCGGCATCGAGCTCCTCGCCGACCAGCTGCGCGAGCCCGGTCAGCGTTCCCTGGCCCATCTCCGACCGGGCGATGCGGATGACGATCGTGTCGTCCGGCTTCACCACCACCCAGGCGTTGATCTCCGGCGCGGCGGGGGCCGCTGCGCCGGGCGCCTGCGCCAGGGCGTCCCGTGGGATCGAGAACGGCACCACCAGGCCGCCGACGGCGACGGCCGATCCCTTGAGGAAGCGGCGGCGCGATCCGGCGATGGCGGGCGAGGCGGGCGCGCTCATGCCTTGCTCCCGCTGCTGACGTACTGGATGTCGAGGCCCGCGAGCTTCGGATCCTTGCCCTCGGCCACCACCTTGATCGCCGCGCGGACACGGTTGTAGGTGCCGCAGCGGCAGATGTTGGTCATCGCCTCGTCGATGTCGGCATCGGTCGGCTGCGGTTTGTCCTTCAGCAGGCCCGCCGCGGCCATCAGCATGCCGGACTGGCAGAACCCGCACTGCGGCACGTCCATCGCGGCCCAGGCCTGCTGCAGCGGGTGCGAGCCGTCCGGGGAGAGCCCCTCGATGGTGGTGATCTTCTGGTCGGCCGTGACGCCGGAGACCGGCACCACGCAGCTGCGCACCGGCACGCCGTCGAGATGGACCGTGCAGGCACCGCACTGCGCAATGCCGCAGCCGTACTTCGTGCCGGTCAGCCCCAGTTGCTCGCGCAAGACCCACAAAAGCGGGGTATCGTCCTCCGCCTCGAACTCGCGGTCCGCGCCGTTCACGTTCAGCCTCGCCATGAAGTCTCCTGTCTGTGGGCTTCTTCGATCGTCGAGAGCGCCCCGCATGGCATCGCATGGGTCGCGACCGCCGCTACTTCGCTCGGCGGAACAGCGACGGCTTGATGGGGACCTGGGGTCGACCGATCTTACTACGACAACGGAAGGCCTTGCACCAGCCCGGCCTGCCGCCGCAGGAGCGGCCGGCAGGGCAGACTGCCTAGGTGTGAAGGCCCAATAGGTTGTTTGTGTCCATTCGGACTGGATTTGAGAAACTGGTCATCGCCAAACGATCAGTCCACTCAAGGAATCCAGCCGAATGAACACCCATAAGAATGCCCGACTGACCTTTGCCCGTCGACTCGAGATGGTCTTGCTGATGACTGAAGGCGGCTTGACGCCGTGTGCCGCCGCGGCGGCACACGGCGTGAGTGCGCCGACGGCCAGAAAGTGGCTGGGCCGCTACCTGGCTGGCGGTGAATCGGCCCTGGCCGATTGCTCCTCGCGCCCGGAACTTAGCCCCAAGTCGATCGAGCCGGCCAAGGCACTGGCGATTGCCGAGCTGCGTCGTAAGCGCCTGACGCAGGCCCGGATCGCCGCCGAGCTGGGCGTGTCCAAGAGCACGGTCGGACGGGTTCTGGCGCGTGCCGGACTGTCCAAACTCAGCAACCTGGACCCGGCTGAGCCCATCGTGCGCTACGAGCACGAAGCGCCGGGCGACCTGCTGCACATCGACACCAAGAAGCTCGGGCGCATCGAGCGCGTCGGTCATCGAGCCACCGGCAGCCGCCTCGGCCGCATCCAGGGCGCCGGTTGGGAGATGCTGTTCGTGGCCGTGGACGACCATGCCCGGATCGGCTTCACCGATCTGTACCCTGACGAGAAGGTCCCCAGCGCCGTCCAGTTCCTGCGCAACGCCGTTGCCTACTACAAGAGCCTGGGCGTCAAGGTCAAACGCCTGCTCACCGACAATGGGCCTGCCTTCCGTTCCCGCGACTTCGCCAAAGCCTGCCTCGAACTCGGCGTTCGCCACAAGTTCACCCGGCCCTACCGCCCTCAGACCAACGGCAAGGCCGAGCGCTTCATCCAGAGCGCGCTGCGCGAATGGGCATACGGCTCCACCTATCAGCACTCCGCTGGCCGAATGCAGGCCCTGGATGCTTGGATCCACCACTACAACTGGCATCGTCCCCACCAGGGCATCGGAGGCATCTCACCCATGACCAGGCTCATGAAGTCCAGAAACAACCTCTTGACGCTTCACACCTAGG
>JAEWEW010000310.1 GCA_023389175.1 Pseudomonadota bacterium
GCCACCGTCTCGCCGATCTCCATGAAGCCCGCCGGCAGCGTCCAGAAGCCGTAGCGCGGCTCGATCGCCCGCTTGCAGAGCAGGATGCGGTCGCCCCAGGTGGGGATCGTGCCGGTGACGATGCGCGGGTTCTGGTAGTGGATCGCGCCGCAGGACGGGCACATGTAGCGCGGCCGGTTGTCCGCGGGAGGTACCTCGAACTTCAGCTCGCTGGCGCAGGCGGGGCAGAACTTCATCGTGAGAATGTAGCCGAAGAGCCGGAGGCGATGCAGTATTCTCGCCGCGGAACCCCGCCGATGACCGCCTTGCCGATCGATCCTTCCGCGCTCCTGCTCGTGCTCGTCGGCGGTTTCGTCGCGGGCTTCACCTCCGGCTTCGCCGGATTCGGCACCGGGCTGGTCGCATCCGGCCTCTGGTTCCATGCGCTGCCCGCGGCGATGGTGCCGCCGCTCATCGTGGTGGCGTCGGTGGCGTCGCAGGCGATCGGCCTGGTGGCGGTGCGACGCGCCTTCGAATGGCGACGCGCCATGCCGTTTCTCGCCGGCGGACTGGCCGGCGTGCCGCTCGGGGTGATGCTGCTCGCTCGCGTGTCGCCCGACCTGCTGAAGCTCTCGGTCGGCGTCTTCCTGGTTGCCTATGTGCTTGCCCGGCTCGGCCGGATCGAGCGGCTGCGCATCGGCGACCGCGGTGGCCGCGCGGCCGATGCGGCGGTCGGCGTCGGCGGCGGCATCCTGGGCGGCTTCGCGGGCCTGTCCGGACCGCTGCCGCTCGTCTGGCTGCAGCTGCGCGGCGGACCGAGCGAGCGGCAACGCGCGGTCTACCAGCCGTTCAACTTCGTGGTGCTGCTGCTCGCCCTGATCGCGATGGCGGTCGCCGGCCGGTTCGACGCGAAGGTGGTCGTGGTCTGCCTGCTGTGCCTGCCGGCGACGGTGGTCGGCACGGTCATCGGCATGCGGGCGTATCTCGGAATTGGCGAGCAGGCGTTCCAGCGGATCGTGCTGGCGCTGCTGCTGGTGTCCGGCGCGACGCTGGTGGCGCAGTCGGTCATGGGATGACGCCCGCACCACGCGAGGCGGGGCGCCGCTTCGTTCGCCCGGGCGGGGGCGGATTGTGCTAATAGTCCGACATGGCACGGACTGCCGCACTCGTCCAGGGACGACAGGCGTTCGCCCGGCAGGACTGGCGACAGGCCTGCGAGCGACTGGTTGCCGCGGACCGGGAGTCGCCTCTTCAGCCGACCGACCTGGAACACCTGGCGATTGCCCGGTTCCTGGTCGGCGAGGATGGCCCTGCGGTCGCCGCCTGGACCCGGGAGCATCACGACCTGGTCGGGCAGGGCGAGCTGCAGCGTGCTGCCCGCTGCGGCTTCAGGCTGGCCCTCCACCTGCTCGTGGCCGGCGAAGCCGCCCAGGCCACGGGCTGGCTCGCGCGCTCCCAGCGGCTGATCAGGGACAGGGCAGCGGCATGCGCCGAGGGCGGCTATGGGCTCGTCGTGACCGGCCTGCTGGCGATGGGCCGGGGGGACGTCGAGCGCGCGGGTGACGACTTCGACCAGGCCATCACGCTGGCCGAACGTTTCGACGATGCCGACCTGCTCGCGCTCGGCCTGCTCGGCCGCGGCCAGAGCCTGATCCAGTCGCGAAGGATCGCCGAGGGCGTGACCCGGCTCGACGAGGCCGTTCTCGGGGTGACATCCGGGACGGTGTCACCGGTGCTGGCCGGCATCGTCTATTGCGCCGTCATACTGACCTGCGAGCGCATCTTCGATCTGCGTCGGGCCGGTGAATGGACCCGGCAGCTCGATGCCTGGTGCGCGTCGCAGCCGGACCTGGTGCCGTTTCGCGGTCGGTGCCTGGTGCATCGCGCGGCGATCCTGCAGCTGCACGGCGATTGGTCCGGCGCGCTCGCAGAGCTGGCGAAGGCGCGTGCCCAGCCATCCATCGGATCGCAGGCCGCAGCTGGGCGCGCCTGCTACCTGCAAGGGGAGCTGCACCGCCTGCAGGGCGAGTTCGAAGCGGCCATGGCGATGTACCGGGACGCGAGCCGCTACGGGCATGACCCGCAGCCCGGCATCGCGCTGCTCTGGCTGGCCGAGGGCCGGCACGAAGCTGCAGTCGCCGCCATCCGCGCGCTCGTCGCGCCGGAGGAGGACGGACCCGCAGGCGGCGATGAATCGTCGCGGGCACGGCTCCTCGGCCCCTGCGTCGAGGTGGCCGTCGCCTGCGGCGACCTGGCCAGCGCGCGCGCCGCCGCCGAGGAGCTCGGCCGCATCGCCTCGGGTCTCGATGCGCCGTATCTCTTGGCGGCGGCCGCCCACGCCTGCGGCGCGATCCGCCTCGCCGAAGGAAAGCCCAAGGCGGCGCTGGCACCGCTGCGCGAGGCGTGGACGCTCTGGGAGCAGGTCGCGGCACCCTACGAGTCCGCCCGCGTCCGGGTTCTCGTCGGCCAGGCCTGCGGGCAACTCGGCGACCGCGACACCGCACGGATGCATCTCGACGCCGCGCGCTCGGTGCTCCGCCAGCTGGGCGCCGTGACCGACCTGGCCCGGCTGGACCGGGAGATGCTCGCGGCGGACACCGGTACGCCGAAGTCCCTGACCGAACGGGAGCGGGAGGTGCTGTCGCTGGTGGCTTCGGGGGGGACCAATCGGGACGTCGCGCAGGCGCTGGGCATCAGCGAGCACACCGTCGCCCGTCACCTGAGCAACATCTTCGACAAGCTCGGCGTCACGTCCAGGACCGCGGCCTGCGCCTTCGCCCACCGGCACCGGATGATGTGATGGTCAATCCTGACCATGCCGTCGTGCGCGCGGCGTGGTGGATTCGAGCGATGCGCACGATCGCGCCCGCGCGGAACATCGGTGCTCCCAACCCGATTCGAGGAGTGGATCCGATGGACCAGCAGACCCTACCAGGCCGGCTGCTCGGCGGACGTCCCGCCGAGAGCTACCAGCGTTACTTCGTGCCCGCCATCGGCGGCCCCATGGCGGACGACCTCGTCGCGACCGCCCGCCTGCAGCCGGGAGAGCGCGTGATCGACGTCGCCTGCGGCACCGGGGTGCTGACGCGACTTGCCGCAGAACATGTCGGCGCAGCGGGTACGGTGACCGGACTCGACATCCACCCGGGCATGCTGGCCGTGGGGCGTTCCGCGACTCCGCCGCACCTGTCGATCGATTGGATCGAAGCCGACGCGCAGGCGATGCCCTTGCCGGACCGCGCGTTCGACGTCGTCCTCTGCCAGATGGGGCTCCAGTTCATGCCCGACAAGCCGGCGGCTCTCCGCGAGATGCGGCGCGTGCTCCGTACCGGCGGCCGCGCCGCGATCAGCCTGCCCGGGCCCAAGCCGCCCCTGTTCACGATACTGGCCGAGGCGCTGGCGCGCCACATCGGCCCGCAGGCTGCCGCCTTCGCCGACCGAGTGTTCTCCCTGCACGATGTCGACGAGCTTTCGGCGCTTCTTCAGGGCGCAGGCTTTCGGAACGTCCACGCCGAGGCACGCTCGAAGACGCTTCGCCTGCCCGCGCCGGCCGAGTTCCTGTGGCAGTACATCAGCAGCACGCCGCTCTTCGAGGCGGTCACCCGCGCCGGCGAGGATCGGTGCGTCGTACTGGAGGAAGACGTCTGCCCGCAGTGGCAGCATCTCGCGGTGGACGGCAGCCTGGCGATGAAGGTCGGCGTGACGACGGTGACGGCAACGCGTTAGCGTCGGGCGGGCGTTCCCGTCGTCCGCTGGCGACCTCTGGCGTGCCTGCAGCCGGGGTGATGCGTTTGCGGGGCCGGGGCGCGGTGGGGTATACTTGCTTCCGCGGGGTGGAGCAGTCTGGCAGCTCGTCGGGCTCATAACCCGAAGGTCACAGGTTCAAATCCTGTCCCCGCAACCACTTCCCAATGCGTGCGAGCGTCTGCTCCCTTCTTGCGCGCTTCTCTCCGCCGCCTCGCCGCTTCCCTACAGGAAGTGGATCTGGTGCCGCACGCCGATGCCGGGCACCTTCGCCATGTCCCCCGGCGCCTTGACCTCCCGGTCGACCTCGCGGAAGAACACCTCCGAATGCGCCGGCGCGTCAAAGATCAGCACGCGCGCCGGTTGGTCCGACGCGCCCTTGAATCCGTGCACCGTGCCGCCGGGCGCATAGACGAACTCGCCCGAGCCAACCTGCCGCTCGGCGCCGTCGAGCGAGAATGTCACCGCCCCCTCGACGACGTAGTACGCCTCGTCCCAAGGATGGTGGTGCGGCGGCGGGCCGGCATGACGAGGCAGGGCCACCTCCATCATCGACCAGGCTTGCCCGGTACGCTCGGCGGGGCAGAGGAAGGACACGTCCGCGCCCATCACCTTGAGGGCCTCGGCTGCGGTGCGGGTGGTGACGAAGGCCTGTTTGCGTTCCATCTTGCACCTCCTTTGGTTCGATACCGGATCACTGCCATGGCCGCGTCACTGCCACGGATGGCAGACACTATGACATAATGACAGCATGTATGCAAGAGATCCGGTCGATCGACGACCCGGCGGCGCAGGCGGTGCCGGCGTCCGCTCGCTGACCCAGCGGCAGACCGACCTCACGCGCTCGCTGATCCTCGACGCGTCGATCGCCCTCCTGGAGGAGGGGCCCGTCGCGCAGCTCACGATGCGGTCGGCCGCGCGCACCGCGGGCCTGGCCGAGCGCACGATGTTCCGCTACTTCGCGTCGCGCGAGGAATTGCTCGATGCCGTCGCCGCGGAAGGCGCCGCCCGGCTGCAGTTGCCGGCGCCACCCACGTCGGAGGAGGAGCTTCTGGCGGCGCCGCGCGCGCTCTACGGCGCCTTCGAGGCACGCTTCGGCCTCACGCGGGCGCTGCTTCATCCGGATCTCCTGCCACGGATGCAGGCCACCACGGCGAAGCGGCGCTGGGAGGCGATCGCCCGGCTGATCGATCGGATCGCGCCCGGCGCGCCGGCCAGGGACCGCCGGATCGCCGCGACAAACATCCGCTACTACCTCGCAGCAACCACCTGGCACTATTACCGTACCGGATTCGGCTTCACGCTCGATGACGCGGTGGCCTGCGCGGAGACTGCGATCGCGCAGGCGGTCGCGGCGGTTCGCGGGCCGGCGGCCCGGAGGGTTCCCTCGCGAAGCGGGCGGCGCGGGTAGCTCACGCCATGGGCGTACCAAAGGCTCTCTGATGCGGGAACCTTCCCTGCGCGATGTACTCTTCCTCCGCAGGGGTCGACGGGCGGCCGAGCACCCGGTTGCGATGCGGATGGCGGCCGAATGCCTCGATGACCTTCCGCACGTCGCGCGCCTGATTCACCAGTGATGAATAGATCGGCCGCAGGTGCGCCGGGGCCTGGGCAAGGATGTCGGTTCGAAGCTGGATGAGCCGGTCGATGCGGTCCAGGTGATCCGGCCCCTCGCAGTGCCCCAGGGGCAGCGCATGGACGATCCGGAACCAGGGGGTGGCCAGCGTGGCATAGTGACCATTCGAGAGACCTTCCAACGCAAGCGCGAGCGCGGTGGAGTCCTGCGCGTAGGCGCGTGGCGTGTCGCGCCAGAGCGACCGCGAGAACTGGTCCAGCACGATGATGAGCGCGAGCCTGCCTTCGGCGTCCGACGCCCAGTGGGCGAGCCCGCCTGCGGCGCCCTGCGAAGTCAGGTCGGCGAAGCGCGCTGCGATCGCGGCATCGGCGCCGCCACGCATCCGCCAGAACCAGTGGTCATGGTGGGCTTCGGCATCCACATCCAGTCGGCGCCGCTCCGGGAACCAGAAATCGAGGACGCCGTGCCATTCTTGACCGGCACCGTCGGTGGGCAGCCTCGCGCCCGACGGTGTCACCGTTCCCGTCCTGTGCTTCGTCTTCTGCCTCGAGATCCTGCGAGACCTTGCCCTGCAGTTAACATCGGCGCTTCCAACATCGGCGCCCCCGAACGCCATCCGGCTCGGAAGCGCTCATGCTCGTCAAGGATCGTTCCATGCGCATAGCCATTCTCGGCGGCGGCCACGGCTCCTACGCCGCCGCCGCAGACCTCACCGAAGCCGGCCACGAGATCCGCCTCTGGCGCCGCGATGCCGGCGCGCTCGCCGCCGTGCAGGAGGCCGGCTCCATCCTGCTGAAGGACGCGGACGGCGCGCGCGACGTGCCGATCGCGCTCGCCACCGGGGACATCGGTGCCGCGATGAAGGGCGCCGAGCTGATCGTGGTCGCGTTGCCGGCCATCGCCCAGGACGACGTCGCGCGTGCGATGGCGCCGCATCTCGTGGACGGCCAGGTGGTGTTCCTGCCGCCCGGCACCTTCGGCAGCTACGCGATGGCGCAGGCGGTCCGCGCGCTCGGCAGCTCGGCGCAGGTGGCCTGGGCGGAGACCGGCACGCTGCCGTATCTCGCCCGCAAGCATGGCGAGCGCGAGGTGAATGTCACCATCCGCGCCATCCGCCTGCCGACCGGCGTCTATCCCTCGCGGCTCGGCGCCGAGGCGATCGCGGTGATCCGCCAGGCCTATCCGGCGGTGCACGACTGCGGCGATGCGCTCTCCGGCGCCCTGATGAACGCCGGGCCGATCATCCATCCGCCGCTGGTGGTGATGAACGCCGCGCCGCTGCAGCACTTCGAGCGCTGGGACATCCACAACGAAGGCACGCAGCCGGCGGTGCGCGACGTCACCGATGCGCTGGATCGCGAGCGCGTGGCGGTGCGCGAGGCCTTCGGCTACGGGCCGCCGCACTATCCGCTCGCCGACCACTACCTGAATGACAAGTGGATGTACGGCGATGCCCACAAGAAGCTGGTGAAGTCGGGCGACTGGCGCGAGCACATCGACCTGCACCGCCACCGCTATGTCACCGAGGACATCGAGATGGGGCTCGCTTTCCTCGCATCGGCCGCGCGCGCGCGCGGCGTCGACGCGCCGGTGGCGCACGGCCTGCTTGCGATCGCCGGCGGCTTCCTTGGTCGCGACCTGCGGCGCGGACCGCGCACCTTCGAGGCGCTCGGCCTGGACGGCCTCGGACCGGACGAGCTCGGCCGCAGGCTGCGCGATGGCAACTGAGCCGCATCCCGTGAGCGCCGGCGGCGCTCCGGTCGCCGGCGCTCCTCGCTTCGCGGCAGTTGGCGCCGGCCGCATGGGTCGAGGCATCGCGACCGCCTTCGCCTATGCCGGTCACCGGATCGCGCTGGTCGACCTGCGCCGTCGCGAGCCGGGCGCCTGGCAAGCGTTGCGGGACGAGGCGCGGGCCGAGATCCGCGGCAACCTCGAAGGCCTTGCCCGCCTGGGCACGCTCGATTCCTCCCAGGTGGCGGCGATCGCCGGCCGGGTCGAGCTGGTCGGCAGCGCCGACGCCCCGGACGCGCTGGCCGCGGCCGAGCTGGTGTTCGAGGGCGTGCCGGAGACGCTGGAGGCCAAGCGCGAGGCATTCGAGACCATCTGCCGGCACTGCCGCGACGATGCGATCCTCACCTCCACCACCAGCAGCATCTTGGTCACCCAGCTGGCCGACTTCGTGCGGCGGCCGCAGCGGTTCCTCAACATGCACTGGCTGAACCCGGCGTATGTCATTCCGGTCGTGGAGCTGAGCTGCCATGCGGGCACCGATCCCGATGTGCTCGCGCGCACCCGGGCGCTGATGGAAGGCATCGGCAAGCTGCCGGTGGTCTGCGGTCCGACGCCGGGCTACATCGTGCCCCGACTGCAGGCCCTGGTGATGAACGAGGCGGCCCGGATGGTGGAGGAGGGCGCCGCCACCGCCGAGGAGATCGACCGGGCGACCCGCTTCGGCCTCGGCCTGCGCTTCGCCGCGATCGGCGTGGTGGAGTTCATCGACTACGGCGGCTGCGACATCCTGCACCACGCGAGCCGCGAGATGTCGGCCTCGGTCGATGCCGCGCGCTATGCCGCCCCGCCCATCGTCGACCGGATGGTCGCCGAGGGCCGTCTCGGCCTGAAGACCGGCAGCGGCTTCTACGACTATGCCGGCCGCGACATACCGGCGTACCGGGACGACGTGCTCGCGCGCACCCTCGGCATGCTGCGGCATGCGGGCCTATGGCAGCCGCCGGCGACGACGACCCGCTCCTGATCCGGCGGGCTTTCGCGGATCTCTCCGGCGGACAGGTCCACTACGCCCGCTGCGGCATGCGCGGTGCTCCCGCAGTGCTGCTGCTCCATCAGTCCCCGCGCAGCTGGGCGGAGTACCGGGCGGTGATGCCGCGGCTCGCCCTGCAGCACGACGTGATCGCGATGGACACGGTCGGCTTCGGCGAGTCGGCGCCGTGGCCGGGCCCGGCCAGCATCGAGCGCTGGGCGGCGGCCGCGGCGGAGCTGCTCGATGCGCTGCGCATCCCGCAGGCGCATGTGGTCGGCCACCACACCGGCGGTGTCATTGCCGTCGAGCTCGCGGCCGGCTTCGGCGAGCGGGTGCTCTGCCTGGTGCTGTCGTCGACGCCCTATACCGACGAGGCCTTCCGCCGCGCCAGAGCCGGGCGGCCGCCGATCGACGAGGTCGCGCCAAGCGAGGACGGGTCGCACCTGGCAGCGCTCTGGCAGAAGCGGCAGGCTTTCTATCCGGCCGGCCGGCCGGACCTGCTGGAGGCGTTCGTGCTGGATGCCCTGAAGGTGGGGCCGCGCCTCGAGGAAGGCCACCGTGCCGTGGCGTCCTACCGTATGGAAGCGCGGATCGGCGCGATCACGCAGCCGGTGCTGATCCTGCGGGCGACCGATGATCCCTTTGCCGCCCCGCATGCGCATGAACTGCTCGAGCGGCTGCCGCAGGGCCGGATCGTGGACATCGAAGGCGGCATGGTGCCGCTTCCGGACCAGATGCCGGAGGTCTTCGCGCGGGAGGTATTGCGCTTCCTCGGGAGAGTCTGAGCGGCGCCCGCGGGGGCCGGGCGGCTCAGGCGAGCGGAGCCCGGTGGAGCTCGATCATCCGGCGCAGGGTATCCTTCAACTGGTCGGCCCGCGCGAGGCCGAAAGGCTCCAGCACCCGCATCTCGTGCTCGCGTGCCAGATCCATCAGGCGGTGCACCGTGCTGGCTCCCTTGCGCGTGATGCGGACCAGGGTGATTCGACGGTCGGTGCGGTGAGGGAGCCGCTCCACCTCGCCCCGGAGCTCCATCCGGTCGAGGAGCCGCGTCAGGGTGGGCTGCTTGGTGAGAGTCACCGCGGCCAGCCGGCCGATGCTCACCGGGGCGCCGCCGGCGAGCGACGCCATCACCCGCCATTCGGAGACCGAAAGTCCCTGGCTGCGCACCACCTGATGGAATTCCGACGAGATGAGCTGGCTCGCCTGGGCCAGCAACGCCGGCAGGTAGTCGTCGACGAATCGGCGCCGCCCGTCCGGGACGTCATCGGGGTCGGTCGTGGCGGAATCCGGCGCGTGTCGGTAGACTGGGGTCATGCGGATCCATGATTGTGGAAATATTTATTTGTCAATAATATAGCGGCCTGGGGCGCCTGCGAAGGGGCGTCCTGCAGGACGCGAGGAGGAACGGGAGATGGCCGAACGGTCGTTCGTGGAGGAAGTCAAGAAGCTGCGGCTTTCCGAGGGCGAGGTGTTCCGCGGCGAGGGCATCCTCGCGGTGACCAAGGCCCTGCTCGAATCGGGCGTCTCCTATGTGGCCGGCTACCAGGGAGCGCCGATCTCGCACCTGATGGACGTGCTGGCGGATGCGCAGGACATCCTCGCGGAGCAGGGCATCCGCTTCGAGAACAGCGCGAGCGAGGCTACCGCGGCCGCCACGCTGGCCGCCTCGGTCAACTATCCGTTGCGCGGCGCGGTCACCTTCAAGGCGACGGTGGGAACCAATGTCGCATCGGATGCCCTCGCCAATCTCGCTTCCGGCGGTGTGACCGGCGGCGCGCTGGTCATCGTCGGCGAGGACTACGGCGAAGGCTCGTCCATCATGCAGGAGCGCAGCCACGCCTTCGCGATGAAGTCGCAGATCTGGCTGCTGGATCCCCGGCCCAACCTTCCGAGCATGGTGGCGGCGGTGAAGGCGGGGTTCGAGCTGTCCGAGGCGAGCAATACGCCGGTGATGCTGCAACTGCGCATCCGGGCCTGCCATGTCCACGGCGAGTTCGTCGCCGCGACCAACCGGCGCCCGGCCTTCACGCTGTCGGAGGCGATGGAGCAGCCGCGGCGGGACGTGAGCCGGATCGTGCTGCCGCCCGCGAGCTTCGTGCACGAGCAGGAGAAGGTGAAGCAGCGCTGGCCGGCGGCGGTGCGCTTCATCGAGGAGCGCGGCCTCAACGAGTTCGTCGCGCCGGAGGCGGACGACATCGGCATCATCGTCCAGGGCGGCAACTACAACACGCTCGCGCGGGCGCTGGAGCGCCTCGGCCTGGCCGACGTCTACGGCAACTCGCGGGTGCCGCTCTACGTGATGAACGTCGCCTACCCGGTGATCGAGAGCGAGGTGCTGCGCTTCTGCCAGGGCAAGCGTGCCGTCCTGATGGTGGAGGAGGGCCAGCCCAACTTCATCGAGCAGAATCTCGCCTTGATCCTGCGCCAGGCCGGCTCGGATACTGTCCTGCACGGCAAGGACCTGCTGCCGGCGGCCGGCGAGTACACCGCGGCGGAGGTCCTGAGCGGGGTGCGCCGCTTTTGCGAGCGCTACGGACGGCTGGAATCACGGGCGCGCCCGGCCGCGGCCGATGCCGTCGCGACGGCGGCTGCGGCCGGCACCGCGGTGTCCGCGCTGAAAGAGACCCGGGTGCGTCGGCCACTCTCGGAGACGGTGCACCCGCGTCCGCCCGGCTTCTGCACCGGCTGCCCGGAACGGCCGATCTTCAGCGCGATGAAGCTGGTGGAGCGGGAGTTGGGCCCGCACCATGTGAGCGCGGACATCGGCTGCCATCTGTTCTCCATCCTGCCGCCCTTCAACATCGGCAACACGACGATGGGCTACGGGCTCGGCAGCGCGGCCGCGGGGGCGCTCAACGTGCCGGCCGGCAAGCGCGCGATCTCCGTCATGGGCGACGGCGGCTTCTGGCACAACGGACTCACCAGCGGCATCGCCAACTCGGTCTTCAACCGCAGCGACCACCTCACCATCGTGGTGGACAACAACTACACCTCCGCCACCGGCGGCCAGGACATTCTCTCCTCCAAGGCCACCAACCCGACGCGCAGCACCGGCCACGAGATCGAGCAGGCGGTGCGCGGGGTGGGCGTGAAGTGGGTGAGGTCGATCCGTCGCACCTACGACGTCGCCGGCATGCGCGATGCCCTGAAGGAAGCGCTGACCACGAAGGAGAAGGGCCCGAAGGTGCTGGTCGCCCAGTCCGAGTGCATGCTGAACCGGCAGCGCCGCGAGAAGCCGCTGGCCCGCAAGGCCGCGGCCGAGGGCAGGCGGGTGGTGCGCGAGAAGTTCGGCGTCGACCCCGACACCTGCACCGGAGACCACTCCTGCATCCGTCTGTCCGGCTGCCCGTCGCTGTCGATCAAGTCCAACCCGGATCCGTTGCGCACGGATCCGGTCGCGACGGTGCTGGACAGCTGCGTCGGCTGCGGCGTCTGCGGCGAGGTCTCGCATGCCGCGGTGCTCTGCCCGTCCTTCTACAAGGCCCAGGTGGTCACCAACCCGAGCCGCTGGGAGACGCTGCTGCACCGCTTCACCGGCCGGGTGATCGGCTGGCTGCAGCAGGTCGAGGCGCGCCGGCGGGAACGCTACGCCTTCTGATCACGCGAGGGGAACCAGCGGCATGAAGCAGGTGATCAAGATCGCGATCCTCGCCATGGGCGGCGAGGGTGGCGGCGTGCTGGCCGACTGGATCGTCGACCTGGGCGAGCACAACGGCTACATCGCGCAGACCACATCCGTGCCTGGCGTCGCGCAGCGCACCGGCGCGACCATCTACTACGTGGAGCTCTTCCCGCGCAGCGAAGCGGAGGCTGCCGGTGCGCGGCCGGTGCTGGCGCTCATGCCGTTGCCGGGCGACGTGGACGTGGTGCTTGCCTCGGAGCTGATGGAGGCCGGCCGGGCGGTGCAGCGCGGACTGGTGACGCAGGACCGCACCACGCTCATCGCGTCGACCCATCGGGTCTATTCGATCGCCGAGAAGAGCGCGATGGGTGACGGCCGGGTGGACAGCGCCGAGCTGCTCGCGAACATCGCCGAGGCGCCCCGGCGCTTCATCCGCTTCGACATGGCCGAAGCCGCGCAGAAGAGCGGCAGCGTGATCAGCGCCGTGCTGTTCGGCGCGCTGGCCGGTGCCGGCGTGCTGCCGTTCAGCCGTGCCCAGTTCGAGGCGACCATCGAGCGCGGTGGGGTCGGGGTGAAGCCGAGCCTTGCCGCCTTCGGCGATGCCTTCGCCCGGGCGCTCGCTGGCGACGCGGAGGCGCCCGGCGCTGCGCCGGATGCGGTGCCCGGCATGCCGGCCGGCCCTGCGCCGCAGCCGCGCCATCCGGCGGTGCGCGCGCTGGTGGAGCGGGTGCAGCGGGATTTCCCGGCCGATGTCCAGGCAGTGCTGCTCGAAGGGGTGCGCCGCCTGGTGGACTACCAGGATCCGGCCTACGCGGGCCTCTACCTCGACCGCCTGGCCAGGATCGCCGCCGCGGGCGGGCAGGGACCGGACGGCGAGCTCCTGTTGCGCGAGACCGGCCGCCATCTCGCCCTCTGGATGTCCTACGAGGACACCGCCCGCGTCGCGGCGCTGAAGACCCGCGCGAGCCGGTTCGACCGGGTCCGGGACGAGACCCGGGTGCAGTCCGGGCAGCTGCTCGCGATCAGCGAATACATGCATCCGCGCCTGCAGGAGATCTGCGAGTCGCTGCCGCGCGGCGCGGGCGACTGGCTGATGCGCTCGGGATGGCCGCGGCGGCTGGTGGAGCGGCAGACGCAGCGCGGCCGCATCGTGCGGACCAACACCCTGCATGGCTACCTGCTGCTGCGCCTGGTCGCCGCGAGCCGTCGCTGGCGCCGAAGCACCTCCCGCTATGCGGAGGAGAACCGGCGCATCGAGGCCTGGTTGGAAAGGATCGGGGCGAGCGCGCAGGCCGATCCGGCGCTCGCGCTGGAAGTGGCGCGGTGCCAGCGACTGGTCAAGGGCTACAGCGACACCCACGAGCGCGGCGTGCGCAACTACGACGCCGTGATGGCGGCGCTCGACCGCGCCGGCGGCACCATTGCGCCCGCGACCCTGCGCGAGCTGCGCGATGCCGCCCTCGCCGACGAGCAGGGCGAGAAGCTG
>JAEWEW010000313.1 GCA_023389175.1 Pseudomonadota bacterium
CCGTACGACCCGATGAAGGACCTCGCGCCGGTCACGCTCGCCGGGATCACGCCGCTGGTCATCGTGGCCCATCCCTCGGCCGGGGTGAAGACGCTGCCGGAACTGGTCGCGAAGGCGAAGGCCGAGCCGGGCAAGCTCAGCTTCGGGACGGCCGGCAACGCGAGCTCGCAGCACCTGGCCGGCGCCTGGCTCAACAGCCTGACCGGCATCGACCTGCAGCATGTGCCGTACAAGGGGGCGGCCCCGGCGACCAACGACGTGCTGGGCGGCCAGATCCCCTTCGCGATCGTCGGCATGGCGCCGGTGCTGCCCCACATCAAGGCCGGCAAGCTGGTGCCGGTGGCGGTCACCACGCGAGAGCGGGTGAAGTGGGCGGAGAACGTGCCGACCGCCGCCGAGACGACCGGGCTGAAGGACTTCGAGGTGCCGCACTGGATGGGCGTGTTCGCCCCCGGCGGCACGCCGCCGGCCATCGTCGCGAAGCTGCGCGACGAGATCGCCGCGGTGCTCGCCACCCCGGAGTTCAAGGACCGCATGGCCAAGCTGGGCGTCGATCCGGTCGGGAACACGCCGGAGGAGTTCCGCGCCTTCCTGGTTGGCGAGATGGAGAAGTTCCGCAAGATGTACGCCCTCACCGGACTGCCGCCGCAATGAACGCGAACGACGCCCCCTTCGGCTTCGTGCCGGTCGACGGCCGGCGCAGCGTCGCCAAGCCGCGGCGCACCGGCCTCAGCATGGTGATCGACGACGGGCTGCCGCTTGGCTACGTCGAGGACATGCTGCGTACCTGCGCTGCCTATGTCGATCTCATCAAGATCAAGACCGGCACCGCCCGCCTCTACCCGCGCGAGCTGCTGGTGGGCAAGCTCGCGGCCTACAAGGCAGCCGGGGTCAAGCCGTTCATCGGCGGCCAGTTCCACGAGTATGTCTTCGCGACCATGGGCGAGGCCGCGCTGCCACGCTTCTACGAGGAAGCGCTCGCCCTCGGCTTCGAGACCATCGAGATCTCGGACAACACCGTGCCGCTCACCGACGACCAGCGCCACGCGCAGATCACCGGCGCCGTGCGGGCCGGCCTGGAGGTCTTCGGCGAGGTCGGCTCCAAGGAGACGCTGAGCAACCCGGGCCTGCTGGTCGACCAGGCCCGGATCTGTCTCGACGCGGGGGCGAGCCTCGTGCTGGTGGAGGCGGCCGAGCTGATCGCGGACGGCAGGCTGCGCCAGGATACGCTCTCGGTCCTGCGCGAAGGGCTCTCGCCGGATCGCATGATGATCGAGCTGCCCGGCCCCTGGATCGAGGGCGTTCGCCGGTGCGACGTCGAGAGCATGAAGAAGGCGGTGATGACGGCCTTCGGACCGGATGTGAACCTCGCCAACATCGATGTCACCAGCATCTACGATACCGAGGCGCTGCGGATCGGGCTGGGCACCGCCGGCCCGTGGCGCAGCTGACGGACCGGCGCTCGCCGCGGCCGTGCTGACCGGGTAGCGGCAGAAGCGCGCCCCCGGGCGGGGGGAGGCGCGCGGGAATCGATCGGGGCGCGGCTCGGGGCGGGTGCCGCCCCTTCGCATATCATGAGTCACCGCGGCTCGGCCGCTGCCCGTCGCTCCAGAGCACTCGGAGAAACCCCCTTGGCCCACCGTCCCCCGGTCGCCTCGCGGCTCAACCCCTGGCTGGTTGCCGTGGTACTCGCCCTTGCCGGGCTGCTGGTGCGGTATGCCCTGACGCCGCTGCTGGGCCCGTACCTTCCCTTCATCGGCTCGTTCCCGGCGATCCTGGTGAGCGCCTGGTACGGCGGCTTCTGGCCCGGCATTCTCACCACGGTGCTCTCGATGCTGCTGACGACGCTGGTCGTGCCAGGCGAGCTGCCCGAGGATGCGCCGTCCCACCTGGTCCGCCTCGCGCTGCTGCTCCCGTCCGGTGTGCTGATCTGCCTGCTGGCGGAGCACCTGCATCGCAATCGCATCGAGGCAGACCGCCGCCTGGAGGCCATGATGCGGCTTGCGCGGCCGAGCCAGCGGCTGCAGGCGGCGCTGGAGCTGTCGGCGCTTTCGGCCGCCGACGTGGACCGGGACCTGCGCTATGTCTGGGTGCGCAAGCCGCCGCTGGGTCTTTCCGAAGCCGACATGCTCGGCAAGACCGCCGAGGAGTTCTTCGAGCCGGAGCTCGCCGCCGCGCTCACCGCGGCGCGGCGCCAGATCCTCGAGACCGGAAGGGCCTGCCGGATCGAGCTGTGCCTGAAGCGCGGGAACCTGGCGGAGTGGGTGGACTGGATCGGCGGGCCGCTGCGGGATGCCGACGGCGCGATCATCGGCGTCACCAACCTCGCGATCGACATCACCGACAGGAAGCGATCCGAGCTGCAGCTGCGCCGCCGTGGCGATGCGCAGCGGCTGCTGGTCGAGCTCAACGACGTCTCGCGCGACAACAACAGCGTGGCCGACATCGAGGCCGGAATCGTCAGGCGGGTCGCCCGGCATTTCGCTGCGGATCGGTGCGCGTTCGCGGAGATCTCGCCGGAGGAGGGCATCGCGGAAGTGACCCGGGACCATGCCAACGGGCTGCCGAGCGTGGTCGGGCGGCACCGGCTCGCGCCGGCGGAGTCCGATCTCATGCGCCGGCTTGCGGCCGGGGAGACCATCGCCCTCCCCGGCGGGAACGAGCCACTGCCGGCCGAGGCCTGGATGGACCCCGAGGCCCGCCCGGCCGAGACCGGCGCCCTGCTCTGCGTGCCGCTGGTGCACGAGGGCCGGCTGATGGGCGCGCTCTCTCTGAGGCTGCGCGGCCGGCGCGATTGGAGCGAGGAGGAGATTGAGCTGGCCCGCGACATCGCCGGCCGCGCCTGGTCCGGCATCACCCGCGCCCGCGCGCAGCTGCAGTTGCGCGAGAGTCGCGACGTGCTCGCGCTCGCCATGCGCGGCGGCCGGATGGGCGCATGGTCGCGCGAGTTCCGATCGAACAGCGCCTGGTGGAGCCGCGAGCTGGAGGAGATCTACGGGCTGGAGAAGGATGGATTCAAGGGAACGCGGGAGGACTTTCTCGCGCTGCTGCATCCGGACGACCGCGACAAGGTCCGCGATGCGCTGGAGACGGCGGTGGCGACCGGGTCCGACTATGTAGTCGAATACCGCTTCCGGCACAGCTCGGGCGAATGGCGCTGGATGGAAGGCCGCGGCCGTCATTTCCATCATCCGGACGGCAGCCCGCACATCACCTATGGCCTCGGCATCGACATCACCGAGCGCAAGCGATCGGAGGAGGAGCGCCGGCGCCTCAACGCGGAGCTCGCCGAATCGCTGCGCCGCAAGGACGAGTTCCTCGCCACGCTGGCGCACGAGCTGCGCAATCCGCTCGCGCCCATCGTGACCGCGCTCGAGGTGCTGCGGCTCAAATCGCCGGAGGACGAGCAGATGCGCTGGTCGCGCGACGTCATCGACCGGCAGGTGCGCCACATGACGCGCCTGGTGGACGACCTGCTGGACGTTGCGCGGATCGCCACCGGCAAGGCCCAGCTGCGCACCGAGCGGATCGAGCTGGCGAGCGTGGTCCATCATGCGGTCGAGGCTTCGCGCAATGTCATCGACGCGGCGCGGCACGAGCTGGCCATCGAGTTGCCCGATGAGCCGCTGATGGTCGAGGCCGACCCCACCCGGCTCAGCCAGGTGCTCGCGAACCTGCTCAGCAATGCAGCCAAGTACACGCCGCACGGGGGCCGGATCCGCCTGCGCGCCCGGGCCGACGGCGCCGAGGCGGTGATCGAGGTCACCGACAACGGCATCGGCATCCCGGAGGCGGAGCTCAAGCGCATCTTCAGCATGTTCGCCCAGGTGACGCCGGCGATCGACCGCTCGCAGGGCGGCCTCGGCATCGGGCTCGCGCTGTCGCGCGGGCTGGTGGAGCTGCACGGCGGGCGCATCGACGCGGCGAGCGGCGGCCCCGGCAAGGGCAGCACCTTCACCGTGCGCCTTCCGCTCGGGGTGGCGCCTGCCGTCGAGCATGCCCCGCTGCCGGGGCAGAAGGCTCGGCCGGCACCGGATCCGGCGACACGACGCATCCTGGTGGTGGACGACAATGTCGACGCGGCCGAGTCGCTTGCCATGCTGCTGCAACTGGACGGGCATGAGACCGCCCTCGCGCACGACGGCCAGCGGGCGCTGGAGCTCGCACGCAGCTTCGCGCCACAGGTGATCCTGCTCGACATCGGGCTGCCGCTCATGAACGGCTACGAAGTGGCGCGCCGCGTGCGGGCCGAGCCCTGGGGGCGCGGCATCACCCTCATCGCGGTCACCGGCTGGGGACAGGAGCAGGATCGGCAGCAGGCGCAGGCAGCGGGCTTCGACCATCACCTGACCAAGCCGCTCGACCCGGCGCGGCTCGCTTCACTGCTCGAGGCAGTGCAGCCCCGGCAGACGACGACCGGCGAGGTGGTGACGCGGTGACGGCGGGTCAGCGATAGGCCGCCGGGTCGCCGTCGAACAGCCCGGGATCGCGGCCCATCCGCGCCCCCTCCGCCTGCAGCATGCGCAGCTTGGTGGCGACGCCGCCGCCCGCGGAGAAGCCGCCCGAGCGGCTGCCGCTTGCCAGCACGCGATGGCACGGGATCACCGGCGCGAACGGATTGCGCCCGAGCGCCTGGCCGACCGCGCGTGCCGCGCCGGGATCGCCGAGGCGGTTCGCGACCTCGCCGTAGGTCAACGTCCGGCCGAGCGGTATGTCCCGCACCAGCTCGTAGACTCTCTGATGGAAAGCGGGTACGCGGGTCAGGTCGAGCGGCAGGTCGCGCAGGTCATCCGGCTCGCCGCTCAGCATGGCGGCGATGCGATCGATCGCCTCGCGGACGTACGCGGGGGTGCGGCCGATGTCGACTGGCGGCAGCGCGGGATGCAGGCGCCGCATGCGGGCCCGAGTCGCCTGCTCGCTGCCCTCCGGCAGCAGCACGCCGACCAGCGCATCACCATCCCAGGCGATGCCGCAATGGCCGATCGCCGTCTCGAAGACGGCGTGCCCCGGCGTCGCTTCCGCGGCGCCGGCCGCCTGATCGCATCGGTCCTTCGCCATCGCTTTGGCATGTTACAGTGTTCGCGAACGACCGGCGGGACGCATCCATCGAGTGGAAAGAACCGACGCAGCAGGTAGCGAAGATCGCGCGGACGCGACGGTGGCCGCCATGGTGGCAGAGTTGGTCGCGCGGGCGCGGGTCGCGCAGCGGATCGCCGAAGGCTTCGACCAGGCCCAGGCGCGGGAGCTTGCGCTCGCTGCCGGCTGGGCGATCCTCCAGCCCGATCGCAACCGGTCGCTTGCCGAGCGCGCCGTCAGCGACACCGGCATCGGCGACGTCGAGGACAAGGTCCGCAAGAACCACCGCAAGACGCTCGGCCTCCTGCGGGACCTGAAGAGCGCCCGGACGGTCGGCGTGATCGCGGAGGACGCGGCCACCGGCATCATCGAGATCGCGCGGCCGGTCGGCGTGGTGTGCGCCGTCACCCCGTCCACCAACCCGGCCGCCACGCCGGCCAACAAGATCATCAACGCGCTCGCGGCGCGCAACGCGGTCATCGTCGCGCCAAGCCCCAAGGGCTGGAGCACCTGCGACCTGCTCCTGCGCTATGTTCACGAGCAGCTCCGGCGCATCGGCGCGCCGGTCGACCTGGTGCAGATGCTGCCGGCTCCGGTCTCCAAGCAATCCACGCTGGAGCTGATGCGCCAGTGCGACCTGGTCGTCGCCACCGGCTCGCAGGCCAACGTGCGCGCGGCCTACCGCAGCGGCACGCCGGCGTTCGGCGTCGGTGCCGGCAATGTCGCGAGCATCGTCGACGAGACCGCGGACATCGCCGCTGCCGCGCGCCTCATCGCCGCCTCCAAGACCTTCGACCATGCAACCAGCTGCTCCTCGGAGAACAGCGTGGTGGTGGTGGAGGCCGTGCATGACCGCGTCGTCGCCGCCCTGCGCGCCGAGGGCGGCGTGCTGATCGATGCGGACCGCAAGCCCAGGCTGCAGGCGGTGATGTGGCCTGACGGCAGGCTGTCGCCCCGCGTGATCGGCCAGCCGGCGGCGGCGATCGCCGCGCTCGCCGGCTTCGACGACCTGGCTGCAGCCAGGCCTTTGATGCTGCTGGTGCCGGAGAGCGGCACCGGACCGGAGCATCCGTTCTCCGGCGAGAAGCTCTCGCCGGTGCTTGCGCTCTACCGCGCACGCGACTTCATCCACGCCTGCGAGATCGTCGACGCCATCTACCGCTACCAGGGCGCGGGACATTCGGTCAGCCTGCACAGCCGGCTGCCGGAACGGGCGCTGCATCTCGGCCTCACCGCGCCGGTGTCGCGGGTGATCGTCGACCAGGCCCACTGCTTCGCCACCGGCGGCAGCTTCGACAACGGCCTGCCCTTCTCGCTTTCCATGGGATGCGGCACCTGGGGGCGCAACAACTTCAGCGACAACCTGAACGTGCGCCACTACCTGAACATCACCCGCATCTCGCGTCCCATCCCGGAACAAGTGCCGTCGGAGGCCTCGCTGTTCGGCGACTTCTTCGCGCGCCATGGCCGTTGATGCCGCGCCCGACGGGACGGCACCTCGGTCGGACGCCGCCGCCACGATCCGGGCGCTGATCGACGCCCAGGCCGCGGCCCGCCCGGACGCGACCTATGCCATCGGCACCAGGGACGGCCTGGCGCTCAGCCACGGCGAGCTCGCCGCGCGTTGCCGCGAGCTCGGCGCCCTCCTGCGCGGCCTCGGCTCGACGCCCGGCGACCATGTCTCGGTGGTGATGCCGAACGGCGTCGGCACGCTGGTGGTGCTCCTGGGCGCTTTGTACGGCGGCTGGTGCGTCAACCCGGTCAACCTGCTCTCGCAGCCGGACCAGATGCGCTACGTGCTGGACCATGCCGACGCGCGGGTGGTCGCGGTCTCGCCGGACTGGGCGGAGCGGGTCCGGGCCATGGTGTCCGACAGCGATCGCGAGATCACCGTGCTGGTTCTGGACCCGGATTCGCTCGACTGGCTGGATGCCGGCGTGGCCTGCGGCGGCTTCGGGCGCAATGTCGACCTGCCTGTGCCGTCGGCCGATTCGCTCGGGCTGCTGATGTACACCTCCGGCACCACCGGCCGCCCGAAAGGCGTCATGCTGAGCCAGTCGAACCTCGCGGCCAACGCACGGGCGATCAGCGCCGAGCATGCCCTGGGGCCGTCCGACCGGGTGCTCGCGGTGCTGCCGCTCTATCACATCAACGCATTCGCGGTGACCATGCTTGCCCCGCTCGCGCATGGCGGCAGCCTGGTGATGCCGCCGCGCTTCTCCGCCTCGACCTTCTGGGAAACCGCGATCCGCTACGGCTGCACCTGGATCAACGTGGTGCCGACGATCATCGCCTTCCTGCTCGAGGGTCCGGCGCCGGATCCGGAGTCGCTCGCGCGCATCCGCTTCTGCCGGTCGGCATCCGCCGCGCTGGCGCCCGAGCATCACCGGGCGTTCGAACGCCGCTTCGGCATCGGCATCATCGAGACCATGGGCCTCACCGAGACCGTGGCGCCGGTGTTCTCCAATCCGCTGGATCCTCGGCAGCGCCGCATCGGCTCGGTCGGTCGAGCGAGCGGCTGCGAAGCCCGGATCGCGGACCCGGAGGGGCGGTCGCTCGCCGATGGCGAGACCGGCGAGATCCTGGTGCGCGGCCCGCAGGTGATGCAGGGGTACTACAAGAACGAGGAGGCCACCCGTGCCAGCTTCCATCCGGGCGGATGGCTTCGCACCGGCGACCTCGGCCATCGCGATGCCGACGGCTTCTTCCATGTGACCGGCCGCATCAAGGAGCTGATCATCAAGGGCGGCGAGAACATCGCGCCGCGCGAGATCGACGAAGCGCTGCTCGGGCATCCGGCGATCCTCGAGGCGGCCGCGGTCGGCATCCCCGATCCGCACTACGGCCAGGAGATCATGGCCTGCGTTGTGCTGCGCCCCGAGGCACGCTGCAGCGAGACGGAGCTGCGGGACTTCTGCGAGCAGTCGCTTGGACGCTACAAGACGCCGCGCATCATCCGATTCGTGGAGGACCTGCCGCGGGGCCCCTCGGGCAAGGTGCAGCGGCTGAAGCTGCTGGAGCTGGTCAAGTCCGCCTGAATCCTTGATTACGGTGCACTGACTCAGCAAGCAGTGCGCCGATCGACGCCCGCCGCAGCTACAGTGGGCGCACGCTCACTTCCTCCGCCAGCACCCGCTCGCGCACTCCGGGCCGCCCCTTCGGCTCGACCAGCAGGGCGCCGTCCCGATCGACGCCGCAGGCGATCGCATGGCGCTCGCCGCCGTCATGATGAATCACGATGGGACGGCCTGCGAGCAGGTCCCGCTCGCGCCATTCGGCCATGAACGGCTCGAAGCCGTGGACCAGCAGCCGGTCGGTTGCCGCGAGCAGCGCCTCGCCGATCGCCAGCGAAAGGCCGGTCGGGTCGGGCGGGTCGCGATCCTCGAACAGGCCGGCGACCGGCTGCGTCAGCGCCTCCGCCGCCGGCGGTCGCTTCAGGTTGAGACCGCAGCCGACCACGATCCGGGTGAGCGTGCCGCGGCCGCGCGCTTCGCAGAGGATGCCGCCTGCCTTGCCGTGGGCGAGATGCAGATCGTTCGGCCACTTGAGGCGCAGGCCGGCGATTCCCGCAGCGCCCAGCGCCTGTGCGACCGCGAGTCCCGCCACCAGCGACAGGCCGCCGAGCCGCGCGGCACCTTCCACTTCCCGTG
>JAEWEW010000373.1 GCA_023389175.1 Pseudomonadota bacterium
GCCGGACACGGTGCCGAAGAGGCTCGAGCTGACCACGGCCACCTTGCCCGGCCCGCCGGCCGCGTGGCCGGTGATCGAGAGCGCGAAGTCCATGAAGAGCTGCCCGGTCCCGCTCTTCTCCATGAACGAGCCGAAGAGCACGAAAAGGATCACATAGGAGGCGGACACCCCGAGGGTGCTGCCGAAGATGCCCTCCGTGGACATGTAGAGCTGCTCCAGCAGCACCGGGAACGACACGGTGGTGAGCAGCGCGTAGCCGAGGAACGCGATGGCCGTGAGCGGCAGCGCCCAGCCGATGATCCGCCGCGTGGCCTCCAGCACGGTGACCACGGCGACGACGCCGGCGACCTTGTCCGCGAGCGTCAGCTCGTCGATGTAGATGATGCGGTCGAGCAGGTAGTCGTGGTTGACGAAGACATAGCCGACGATGCCGATGCTCGCCGCGAGCAACAGCGCATCGAGCGCGGCGCCGGTGCGGCCGCGCACGGTGGCGGGATAGAGCAGGAAGACCAGCACCAGCGCGAAGGCGAGGTGGGTGCCGCGGAAGAAGAAGGTCTCCGGCGGCCCGACCATCGCCACGTACATGTGGTACAGCGACATCGCGATCGCGATGACGCTGATCGCCAGCATCATCCGCGGCGGCCGCGGCGCCGGCTCCGCCGGCATCTCGGGCAGCGTCGTGGAGATCGGCGGCGCCTCGTTCATGGGACGGCCTCGGGAGCCGCCCGTGAATCAGAGGGCACCGACTTCCTTGTAGTATTTCTCCGCGCCCTTGTGGAACGGCACGCCGATATCCTGAGCCATCTTCTTGGCATCCAGCCCGGACACCGCCTTCACCACCGAGACCAGGTCGCCGGCGTTCTCGGCAAGCGACTTGGTCATGCCGTAGACCACTTCCTCGGGCAGGTCGCATGCCGCCACCAGGTGGGTGGAGTAGGCGATGACGTTCACGTCCTTGTCCTGCTTCTGGTAGGTGCCGGCCTTGATCGTCGCCATGTTGTAGCCGGGATTGATCTTCTTCATCTCGGCGAGCGTCTTGTCGTCCACGCCGACCAGCTTGATGTCGCGCGCGCTTGCGAGGTTCATCACCGAGGAGGCCGGCGCGGTGGTGCCGAGCGTGAACACCTCGGCCTGTCCGTCCTTGAGCATGGAGACCGCGTCGTCATAGCTCGCGACGAAGTTGGCCTTGCGCAGCGAATCGTAGCTGAGCCCCTGGGTCTTCAGGATGTGCTGCGTGATCAGCTCGGCCGTGTTGCCGCGCGACTGCATCACGCCGGCCTTGCCCTTGAGGTCCGCGATGGAATTGATGCCGGCATCCGCCAGCGCGACCACCTGGAAGTACTGGGGGTAGAGATTGGCCACCTGGCACACGTTGGTGGTGGCCTTGGGATAGGGCGGATTGCCCTTGACGCCGTCCACCGTGGTGATGGAGTTGCCGAAGCCGATGTGGGCCTTGCCGGCGTCGACACCCCGCACGTTGCTGATGCCGGCGCCGGGTGTCATCTGGATCTTCAGGCCCGGCACCGCCTTCTCCCAGATGCCCTTTAACGCGCCGCCCAGGGGGATCCACGATCCGCCCTGAGGGCCGGTCATGAAGGTCACCTGCTGGGCGGCCGCCGTCGGGGCGAAGCCGAGCGAGAGGGCCGCGCCGAGCGCCAGGCCGAGGCCACGCACGGTCGCGGCACGCCTCGATGTCGAGTGCTTCATGGAGTCTCCTTGGTCGTTGTCGGCGTGCGCGCGCAGGGCTTCGCCTGGCACGGCCGCCCGATGGAGCCCAGAAGATAGCCGCGTTCAGGCGGGAGAACAATACCGGAGATACCCGGCCCGGTCGTGCCCGGCTAGCGCTTGCGGGCGAACGAGTCCTTCAGCGTGGCGGTGCGGTTGAACACCGGTCGATCCGGCCGATGGTCATGCCGGTCCGCGACGAAGTAGCCCTCGCGCTCGAACTGGAGCCGGTCCTCCGGCTGCGCCCCTGCGATGGACGGCTCCGCGTAGCCGGTGCAGACCCTCTTCGAGTCGCGATTCAGCGCGGCGAGGAAGTCGCGGCCGCCGACGTCCGGCTGCGGCTCGGTGAAGAGGCGGTCGTAGATCCTCAGCGTCACCGGCACCGCCTCGGCGGCGTTGACCCAGTGGATGTTGCCCTTGACCTTGACCGAATCCGCGCCGGGCGTACCCGAGCGGGTCTGGGGCAGGTGCTCGCAATAGACGGTCGAAACCCGGCCGTCGGCATCCCGGTCGAAGCCGGTGCACTTCACCACGTAGCCATGGCGCAGGCGGACCATGCGGTCGGGGGCGAGACGGAAGAATCCCTTGGGCGGATCGGGCTCGAAATCGCCGCGCTCGATCCAGAGCTCGCGGCCGAAGTGGAATCGGCGGATGCCGCGCTCGGGCTGGTGCGGATGCACCGGCGCCTCGCAGGCGTCGGCGATGGCGTCCGCCACCGTGGTGACCACCAGCCGCAGCGGATCGACCACCACGGCGACGCGGCCGGCGCGAGACTCGAGGTCCTCTCGCACGGTCTGCTCCAGCACGTCCATGTCGATCCACTGGGCGGCCTTGGCGACGCCGATCCGGTCGCAGAAGAGGCGGATCGATTCCGGGGTGTAGCCGCGCCGGCGCAGGCCGACCAGGGTGGTCATGCGCGGGTCGTCCCAGCCGTCGACATGGCCTTCGCCGACCAGTTGCTGCAGCCGGCGCTTGCTGGAGATCGAGTAGTTGAGGTTGAGCCGGGCGAACTCGATCTGCCGCGGAAACGGGGTGTCGAAGTATCCCCCCTCGGCGACCCGCGCGATGAGCCAGTCGTAGAGCGGCCGATGGTCCTCGAATTCCAGCGTGCAGAGGGAATGGGTGATGCGCTCCAGCGCATCCGAGAGCGGATGCGCGTAGTCGTACATCGGATAGATCGGCCAGTCGTCGCCGGTGCGATGGTGGTGGGCGAAGCGGATGCGATACAGCACCGGGTCGCGCATGTTGATGTTGGGCGAGGCCATGTCGATGCGCGCACGCAGCACCATCGAGCCTTCGGCATGGCGGCCCGCGCGCATTTCCTCGAACAGCTGCAGGCTCTCCGCGGCGGGGCGGTCCCGGTACGGCGAGTCGCGGCCGGGTTCGGTGAGCGAGCCGCGCCCATCGCGGATCTCGTCAGCGGTCTGCTGGTCGACATAGGCGTGGCCTGCGCCGATCAGGTAACGGGCGAAATCGTAGAGCTGCTCGAAATAGTCGCTTGCATGGTACAGATCCGACTGGCCGTCCGGATGCGTCCAGTCGAAGCCCAGCCAGCGGATCGATTCCAGGATCGCGTCCACGAACTCCTGGTCTTCCTTGACCGGATTGGTATCGTCGAAGCGCATGTGGCAGCGGCCGCCGTAGGACTGCGCGATGCCGAAGTTGAGGCAGATCGACTTGGCGTGTCCGATGTGGAGATAGCCGTTCGGCTCGGGCGGAAAGCGCGTGCGGATGGTCGCCGGGTCGGGCTCGCCGGCGCGCTGGACCGCGGCCGGGCCCGGGCGACCGGCCCAGCGGCGATCGGCATAGGCGCCGGTAGCAAGGTCCGCGTCGATCGCCTGGCGGATGAAGTTGCTGCTGACGGGTTCCGGGGAAGTCATGTCGATGGCGCCCGCGACCCACGGGCGCCCATGGTCAGGCCGCGAGCAGGTCGACTTCGAAGAGGAGGGTGGCGTTGGGCGGGATCACGCCGCCCGCGCCGCGGGCACCGTAGCCAAGATTCGCCGGAATCAGCAGGCGCCGCTTGCCGCCCACCCGCATGCCGGCGACGCCCTGGTCCCACCCGGAGATCACGTGGCCCGCGCCGAGCGGGAAGTCGAAGGGCTGCCCGCGGTCCTTGCTGGAATCGAACTTGCTGCCGGCGCGGCCGCCTTCCGGCTGCGCCGGATCCGCTTCCCACAACCAGCCGGTGTAGTGGACCGAGACGTGCTGGCCGGCGCGCGCCTCCGCGCCCGTCCCGATCGCCACGTCATCGATGCCAAGCCCGCTCGCCCCGGTCTGGAATGCCATCCCCTGCCCCTTGTCGTCGTTTTGATGGAAACCTAAGAAGATAGCACGCGCACCACTCTCGGCCGCGCCTCATCTGCAAGGGCAAGCGCACGGTTCGCGCCCGGCTCGTCTACACCCCGGCCGGCGCTCGTGGTGTGAGCCTACCGCCGCACACCCAGCGGCCGGCGCGGAACGGGCTTTGCCCGGCCGCTGCCGGCGGCCCCTTTGCAAGGGCGAGCGCACGGTTCGTCTGCATCCCGGCCGGCGCCGATGGCACGGCCCCATCGCCGCACACCCAGCGGCCGGCGCGGATCGGGCTCCGCCCGGCCGCTGCCGGCGCCCCCCTTTTCAAGACATCATGGTCGCCCGCGCAGAGTGGGGTGGCCGGTCTCCGAAGTCGTAGGTTGCGTGCCGAGGCGCGCAGAGCTACACGTTGAGAACGAGTCAT
>JAEWEW010000084.1 GCA_023389175.1 Pseudomonadota bacterium
GTGCTGGCGGTGCCGGACGCTGCACGCCTGGTCCCGCGCGCGGGACCGCTCGCAGCGCGCCTGCAGGCGGTCTACCGCGAGAACCAGGGCCGGCCGCTCTGGGCCGACGGCAGCCGCCCGGGTCCCGCGGTGCCGCAGCTGCATGCGACGCTCGCCGCCGCGAGCCGCCACGGCCTCGATCCCGCCGACTATCGCAGCGACTGGATCGCCGGCCAGCTGGCTGCCTGGCGTGACGGACGCCTCGGCGCAGCCGACGCGCTCGCGCGCCTGGACGTCACCATGACCCTCGCGCTGCTGCGCTACCTCACCGATCTCCGCGAGGGACGCGCGAGCCAGCGCCAGGTCTCCGGTACCTGGTCGCCCGCTCCGACCGCGCCGTTGGAGGGCGTGCTGGCCGCCGCGGCCCGCGACGCGGCGGCATTGCGCCGCCTGCTGGATGCGGCCGCGCCGGGCTTCCCGGACTACCGCCGGCTGCTCCATGCCCGGGAGCGGCTCGAAGCCCTGATCGTGGCAGGGCGCGAGCCGCCGCGATTTCCGGTCGGCACCCGGCTAGCCGAGGGAGACCGTTCGCCGGCCGTCGCCGCGCTGGCCTCCCGGCTGATCGAGCTCGGCGACCTCGCGGCCTCGGCCACCGTCCCGGACCGCTACGAGGGCGAGGTGGTCGAGGCGGTGCGCCGCTTCCAGCAGCGCCACGGACTCGCGGTCGACGGCGTCGTGGGACCGGGCACGCTCGCGGCCATCCAGGTGCCGAACCGGGCCCGGCTGCGCCAGGTCGATCTCGCGCTCGAGCGGCTGCGGTGGCTGCCGCCGATCAACGCCGATCGCGCCATCGCCATCAACATCCCGGACTTCCGGCTGTGGGCCTACGAGAAGCAGGCCGACGGTCGCGTGAAGGCCGTGCTGGAGAGCAATGTCGTCGTCGGCCGGCAGGGCAGGACGCCCACGCCGGTCTTCATCGCGCAGGTGAATGCCGTCGACTTCAATCCCTACTGGAACGTGCCGTACTCGATCGCGCGCGGCGAGACCCTGCCGCGGCTGCGCCGGGATCCGGGCTACCTCGAGCGCGAAGGCATGGAGTTCGTCGCGGGCAACGGCACGGTGTCGCGCCAGGTGACGGCCGCCAACCTCGAGGCGGTGGCGCAGGGCCGGATGCGCATCCGCCAGCGGCCCGGGCCGCGCAACGCCCTCGGCAAGGTCAAGCTGACGATGCCCAACTCGATGAACATCTATCTGCACGACACACCGTCGCGCGGGCTGTTCGCCCAGGCGCGACGCGACTTCAGCCACGGTTGCATCCGCGTCGAGAGGGCCCTGGAGCTGGCGGCCTTCGCGCTGGCGCGCCAGCCGGAATGGGATGCCGAAGCGATCGCCGGCGTACTCCAGGAAAGCGACCTGCGCGTGGTCCGGGTCGCGCCGTCGATCCCGGTGGTGGTCTTCTACACCACCGCGGTGGTGGACGAGGACGGAACCACGCGGTTCCTGCCCGATCTCTACGGATTCGACCGCAAGCTCGATGCCGCCATGCCGCCGTCGGTCGTCGGCGGCTGAAAGCTGCCCGGCGCCGGCCCGCAGGCGCCGTTCAGCCCCAGCGACGCACGCGACCGGTGTCGATGTGCACGAAGTCGGAGCGGGGGTAATAGCCGACGCCGCCGGCCCGTAGCTCCAGCGCCGCGTCGCGCAACTGGGCGAGCGGCACGCCGCTCAGCCGGATATCGAGGGCGCGGCCCACCAGGTGCAGGCTGCGCGTCGCCACCCCGCCGCCGCCGCGACGGCGCAGCCGCTCGTTGGTGGCCGGCGAACGGTAGCCGGAGATGATCTCCACGGTCGCATCCGCGCGCAGCATCTGCTGCAGCGACTGGATCTGCAGCAGCAGGCCGGGGTCCATGGTGGTGACGTCGCCGGAATAGTGGTCGCGCAGGAAGCGGCTCACCCGTTGCAGCAGCGGGAGCGAAGGCTCGGCGAGAACGCCGGGGTCGATCGCCGGGATGACGATGCGCTCGCCCGTGTGGAGATGGCGCATGCGCAGCACCGTCCCCGGAGCCGGCGCGAGCGGGGCGCTGCGCGCGACCAGAGGGGCGGCGAGGCCGGCGCCGCCGACGAGGCCCATGCGGAGCAGGCGCCGGCGGGAACCGTTCGGGTGGAGGGAGTCGAGCGTCCGGGTCATCTGGGGCGATTCCTTGGTGAAGCGGGTAATGATGGGCGGGCCGGGACACCGGCAAGCTTAGGCCGGGGGGCATCCGGTCGGTGACCGCGGCCGTTCGGCGGCTCCTGTCGCCGATCGAAGGCGGCCCGCGGCCGTGCCGGCAGCCGCGCCGTACGAAACCGGCCGATGGTACGACGCTCCGGGTCAGGCGTCCGGAGGGGGTATGTCCGCCCCGAGCCGGCGCCGCAGGAAGGCGAGGAAGCGGGGATCCTCCACATAGGCGATGTTGGCCCGCATCGCCGGGGTCGCCGGCCCGCGCTCATGGCGAAAGACCGAGCCGGGGGCGAGGAAGATGCCCTCGGCGGCGGCCTGCCGGGCGAGCTCCCGGTCGTCGAGCCCCGCCGGCAACTCCACCCAGAGGTAGTAGCCACCAGCCGGCGGCGCGAACACCCGCAGCCCGCAGGCCTTCAGGCCGGCCAGCGCGCCGGTGGTGGCGCCGGAGAGCCGCGACTTCAGCCGCCGGAGGTGGCGCAGGTACTGGCCGCTCGCGACCAGGTCGTAGACGATGCGCTCCACGAAGTCCGAGGTGCTGGCATGGGTCACCATCTTGAGGTCGCACAGCGCCTGGGCGAGCGGACGGGCCGCAGCGATGTAGCCCACCCGCAGGCTCGCCGACAGCGTCTTGGAGAAGCTGCTCACGTAGATCACGTTCTCCAGCTGGTCCAGCGCCGCGAGGCGCGGGCTCGCGGCCGGCAGGATGTCGGCGAACGGGTCGTCCTCCACGATCAGGAAGCCGTGGCGGCTGGCGAGCTGCAGCACCCGATGGGCGCCTGCGAGGGTGATCGAGCCGCCGGTGGGATTGTGGGCAAGGGACTGGGTGAAGAAGACCTTGGGGCGATGCGCCGCGGCCTTCGCCGCCAGGTCGTCCAGGTCGGGGCCGTCGGGGCGGCGCGCCACGCCGACGGTCTCGACCCTGGCGAGGCGCAGCTTGCCGAACAGCGGGTAGTAGCCGGGGCTGTCGACCAGCACGGTCTCGCCCGGCTCCACCAACTGGCGCACCAGCAGGTCGAGCGCATGATTGGCCCCCTGCGTGAGCAGCACCTGCCCGGGGTCGGCCTCGATCGAGCGCTCCGCCAGGAGCAGCGCGATCCGCTCGCGCAGCGGCGCATGGCCCCACGGGCTGCCATAGCCGTGGCCGATGTCGCTGCGTCCGGCACGGGAGCCGGCCCGCAGCAGGTTGCCGAGCTCCGGTCCCTCCATCCAGGAGGGCGGCGGCCGACCGTCGCCGACGCGCACCTCGTAGTGCTGCTCGAGCTGCTCGCGCAGGAACGAGACGATGTCCACCGCCTCGACCACATGCGGCGGCGGGGATTGGGCCGACTTGCGGGCGAGGCGGCTCACGAAGTAGCCGGCGCCGCGGCGCGCTTCCAGGTAGCCGAGGGCGACCAGGCGCTCATACGCCTCGGCCATGGTGTTCTTCGAGACGCCATGCTCCGCGGCGCCGGCCCGGATCGAGCGCAGCCGCTCGCCCGGCTTGAGCAGGCCGTCGTCGATCAGCTTGACGAAGCTGGTCAGCAATCGATCGACTTTCAGGGTGTGCCCCTGGTTCGCGTGGGTCAGTTGTCGAGTTTATCCCACCAACTGTCCCTTGAAGATCACCTACTGTCCCTTTAGGATGCAGCGTCGCCCAAGGCCGCGATGCCAGGGCGCCGGGTCACCGGACCGAGGGTTCGTCGCCAGGACGACGGACCGACACCCCAGGAGGAGACGAATCCATGAGCCAGCCTTACCTTGGCCGACGTGCCATGCTCGGCCGCGCCGCGGCCGCAACCGCGGCGGTCGGCACCGCCGCCCTCGCAGTGCCCCGCGCCGCCTCCGCCCAGGCGACCACGACCTGGCGCATGCAGGCGCTCTGGGACGGCGGCACCACGCCGCAGAAGTTCGAGGAACGCTTCGTCGCGCGCGTGGCCGAGCTGACCGGCGGCCGCTTCAAGATCAACCTGTTCGCGGCCGGCCAGATCGTTCCGGCGGCACAGGCGTTCGACGCGGTGCGCGGCGGCGCCTTCGAGCTGATGAAGACCTTCGACGGCTACGAAGCCGGCAAGGTCCCGGCCTTCGCCTTCACCAGCACGGTGCCGTTCGGCTTCGTCGAGAGCGACCACCTCGAGGCCTGGTTCTACGAGCGCGGCGGCCTGGAGATGGCGCGGGAGGCGTATGCGCCGGCGGGGCTGCACTACATCGCGCCAACCGTGTACGGCCAGGAGCCGCTGCATTCCAAGGTGCCGATCAAACGGATCGCGGATCTCGCGGGCAAGAAGGGCCGCTTCGTGGGGCTCGCCTCCACCGTGATGGGCGCGTTGGGCGTCTCGGTGACGCCGCTGCCGACCGGCGAGGTCTATTCGGCGCTGGACAAGGGCGTGATCGACATGGCCGATCGCGGCGACCTCACCGCCAACTTCGAAGCGGGACTGGCCGAGGTGGCCAAGTACGTGATCGTCCCGGGTTTCCACCAGCCGACCACCGCGACCGCCTACGTGGCCAACCGCGGCGCCCACGACAAGCTGCCGGCCGAGTTCAAGGCGGCGCTGGCCGTGGCGGCGCGCGAGATTTCCGGCGCCCTGCGCCAGCACATCCTGGTAAGCGACGCCACCGTGCTGGAGAAGTACAAGGCCAAGGGCTGCGAGATCATCCGCTTCCCCGCCGACGAGATGAACGCCGCGCGCCCCAAGGCGATGGAGGCCTGGAAGGCCGCCACCAAGGGCAATGCGCTGGCCGTCAAGGTCATGGACAGCCAGGTGGCGTTCATGAAGCAGCTCGGACTGATCGGCTGAGCCTGAGTTGCCAGGCTGGCTGGCCACCTGCGTCCGGGCCGTCACGCGGCTGAACCGCGCCCTCTTCCTCGCCTGCACCACCCTGATGGCGGTGGTGGTGCCGGTGATGCTCTACGAGGTGGTGGCGCGCTATGTGTTCAACGCGCCTACCGTCTGGGCGATGGAGCTCGCGGTGTTGCTGTTCGGCCCGTACTTCCTGCTCGGCGGACCGTACCTGCTGCACCTGCGCGGCCATGTCGCGCTCGACCTGGTGCGCCAGCGGCTTGATGCGCGGTGGAACCGGATCTTCGACCTGCTCAACTTCCCGGTGATCATCGCCTTCTGCCTGATCCTGCTCGCCTGGAGCATCCCGCCTGCCTGGAGCGCGTTCGCCTACGGCGAGACCAGCTTCTCGGCCTGGAACCCGCCGATCTGGCCCTTCAAGGCGATGGTGCCGGTCGCGCTCGCGCTGATGCTGCTGCAGGCGGTCGCCGAGCTGCTGCGGGTGATCTGGCGCGATGAGGCGCTCATCGGCGTCGATCCGGTCGACACCGGCGAGGCGACCCACCGATGAGTTCCACCGCCGTGCTGGTGCTGATGTTCGGCAGCCTGACCTTGTTCATGCTGACCGGGCTGCCCATCGCGTTCGTCCTCGGCGGCCTGTCGCTGCTGTTCACCGTGACGATGTGGAACGAGAGCGCCGTCGTGGTGCTGGTGCTGCAGATCTTCGACACGATGAAGTCCGAGGCGCTGCTGGCGATCCCGCTCTATATCCTGATGGCCTGCATCCTGCAGCGCTCCGGCGTGATCGAGGCACTCTACCGCGCCATGGAGCTCTGGTTCGGCCGGCTGCGCGGCGGCCTCGCGGTAGGGACGGTGGTGATCTGCGTCATCATGGCCGCGATGACCGGCGTGGTCGGCGCCGCCGTCACCGCCATGGGCATCCTGGCGCTGCCGGAGATGCTGCGCCGGGGCTACGACCGCAGGCTCGCGCTCGGCACGATCTGCGCCTCCGGCACGCTCGGCATCCTGATTCCGCCGTCGGTGCTGACCATCGTCTATGCGGTGACCGCCCAGGTCTCCATCGGCAAGATGCTTATCGCAGGCGTCGTGCCGGGGCTGATCCTGGCCGCCCTCTACATCGGGTACATCGTGGTGCAGGCATGGCTGCGGCCGGAGCGGTTCCCGCTCGACGAGACCGCGGTGCGCGTCTCCTGGGCCCGGAAGCTGGCCTCGCTGCGCTCGCTGGCCCTGCCGACCCTGCTGATCCTGGCGGTGCTCGGCTCCATCTTCTTCGGGATCGCGACGCCGACCGAGTCGGCGGCCGTCGGTGTCGCCGGCGCTGTGGCAGCCGCAGCCCTCTCGCGCCGCCTCGACCTCGCGATGATGCGCGGCGCCGGCATCGACGCGCTCAAGGTGACGTCGATGATCCTCTGGATCACCATCGGCGCCAAGGCGTACGTCGCCATCTTCACCGGACTCGGCGGCGCGGACGCGCTGCTCGACTTCATCCGCGCGCTCGACGTGGACCGCTGGCTGGTGCTGCTCGCGATGATGGCCATCCTGGTCTTCCTCGGCACCGTGCTGGACGAGATCGGGATCATTCTGCTGACGGTGCCGGTCTTCCTTCCGGTGGTCCGGCTGCTGGGCTTCGACGAGATCTGGTTCGGCGTGCTCTATGCCATCACGATCCAGATGGGCTACATCAGCCCGCCCTTCGGGTACACCCTCTTCTACATCAAGGGCACGCTGCCGCCGCACATCGGCATGGACGAGGTCTATCGCGGCATCCTGCCCTTCTTCCTGTTGCAGGCGGCGGGTCTCGCCATCTGCGCCGCCCTTCCGGGGCTCGTCACCGCCCTGCCGCGGATGATGAGCGGACACTGACCCAACCCAGCACGAGCACGACAACATGGACACGCCCGCTTCCTCCGGCCGCACGCCCAGCCTGCACAAGCTCAGCATTGCAGAACGGATCGAGGTGGCGGCGCGCTTCGCCGGACTCGATGCCGGCGAGGTGGCGCACCTCGCCGATACCGGCAACCTGCCGGCACACCTGGCCGACCACCTGATCGAGAACCTGATCGGGACGATGAACGTGCCGCTAGGCGTCGCCACCAACATGGTCATCGACGGCCGGGAGCGCCTCATCCCGATGGCGACCGAGGAGTCGTCGGTGATCGCCGCGGTCTGCAACGCGGGCAAGCAATGCCGCGACAGCGGCGGCTTCGTCACCTCGATGTCGGGCACGCTGATGATCGCGCAGGTGCAGCTGGTGGGGGTGACCGACCCGCAGCACGCGCGGGTGCGGATCCTCGAGCGCCACGACGACATCCGCCGCATCTGCGACGACTGCGACCCGGTGCTCACCCGGCTGGGCGGCGGCCTGCGCGACGTGGAGGTGCGCGTCATCGAGACCCGCGGCGGGCCGATGGTGATCACCCACCTGGTGGTCGATACCCGCGACGCGATGGGCGCGAACGCGGTCAATACCATGGCGGAGAAGCTCGCGCCGTCGATCGCCGCCTGGACCGGCGGCAGGACCTGCCTGCGCATCCTCTCCAACCTGGCCGACCGGCGGCTCGCGCGTGCCCGCTGCGTCTGGCGCACCGCCGACATCGGCGGCGCCGACGTGCGCGACGGCATCGTGAGCGCCTACCACTTCGCGGACGCGGACCCCTACCGGGCGGCGACCCACAACAAGGGCATCATGAATGGCGTCAGCGCCGTCGTGCTGGCCACGGGCAACGATACCCGCGCCGTGGAGGCAGGGGCGCATGCCTACGCGGCCCGCGGCGGGCGCTACGCGAGCCTCACCCGCTGGGAGTGCACGGCCGACGGCGACCTGGCCGGCGTGCTGGAGATGCCGCTTGCGGTCGGGCTGGTCGGCGGTGCGACGCGGCTGCATCCGACCGCCCGCATCGCCTTGAAGATCCTCGGCGTCGATACCGCCGAAGGGCTCGCGCGGATCATCGCGGCGGTGGGCCTCGCGCAGAACTTTGCGGCGCTCAAGGCGCTCGCGACGGTGGGCGTGCAGAAGGGCCACATGGCGCTGCATGCGCAGAACATCGCGATGATGGCCGGCGCGGTCGGCGACGAGGTGGATGCCGTGGCAAGGGCGCTGGTCGCCGAAGGCAAGGTCCGGCTGGATCTCGCCGAGGCCGAGCTCGCCCGGCTGCGCGACGGCAAGGCCTGACCCGGGCCGCCTCGCGCGTCGCCGGGCGCCGGCAGCCGACAGCGCGGCGGCCGGTCAGAGCGGGACAGCCGGTGCCGGGCGCTCCGCGTCCGATCCCAGTGGCGCGAGCGGACTCGCCCGCCGGAAGCCGAGCATGCCGGCGAACAGCGCCGCCGGAAACGCCTCCAGGGCGGCGTTGAACTGCATCACCGCGTCGTTGAACGCCTGCCGTGCGGACGACAGCTTGTCCCCGGCAGTATTGAGCTCCTCGGACAGCTGCATCATGTTCCGGTCGGCCTTGAGGTCAGGATGGGCCGCCACCAGCGCGAACAGGCGTCCCAGGGAGGATGACAACGCACCTTCGGCGCGGGCCAGCGCGGTCATCGCCTCCGGGTCGCTGCCGCGGCCGGCTCCCAGCGCCGCCTCGCCTGCGGCGCGCGCCGAGTCGCGCGCGGCGGTGACGGCCTCGAGCGTGCCGCGCTCGTGCGCAAGGTGGCCCCGCGCGGTCTCGACCAGGTTCGGGATCAGGT
>JAEWEW010000114.1 GCA_023389175.1 Pseudomonadota bacterium
CGCGCAAGGCCCGGGGACGTTTCGAGGCGACCGATGCCCGGGACCAGGGTTCTGGGGGAGAAGGAGGGGGAACCGGGTCGCGCCGCGGCCCTGGAGTGCCGTTCCATCGAGCGGCGGTTCGGCGGCCTGGTCGCGCTGGCCGGCGTGGACCTGCGGGTGGAACGCGGCGAGATCTTCGGACTGGTCGGGCCGAACGGCAGCGGCAAGACCACCCTGATCAATGCGGTCACGGGCTTCTTTCCGCCGCAGCGCGGCAGCATCCACCTCTACGGGGAAGACATCACCGGTCTCGCACCGCATCGCGTCGCCCGCCGCGGTGTCGCCCGCACCTTCCAGAACCTCGCGCTCTTCAACGGCATGACGGTGCTGGACAACATCCTGCTCGGCCGCCATGTCCACATGCGACCGAGCGTGTGGCGCACCGCCCTCTATCCCTGGCTGGCGCTTCCTGAGGAGGTCGCCAATCGCCGGGTGGTGGAGGACGTGATCGACTTCATGCAGCTGGAGCGGGTGCGGGACGAACCGGTGGACGTGCTGCCGCTCGGCCTGAAGAAGCGGGTGGAGCTCGCACGTGCGCTGGTCGCGGAGCCGCGCTTTCTCGTGCTGGACGAGCCGATGGCCGGGATGAACCAGGAGGAGAAGGAATACATGGCGCGCTTCGTCCTGGACGCGCGCGAAGAGCGGGGCGTGACCGTCCTGCTGATCGAGCACCACATGGACATCATCGTCGGCATCTGCGACCGGATGCTGGTGCTCAGCTACGGCGAAGTGATCGAGTCCGGCGTGCCGCGCGAGGTGATCGCGGACCCGCGGGTGGTGAAGGCCTATCTCGGAGGCGCGCATGTCGCGGCGTGAGAGCGCTGTGATCCCGCGTGTCCCCGGGACGCGCTGGGGCCTCGCGGGCGCTCGCGCCGCCGCGCCGTCCTGGGACCTGGACATCGAAACCACGCTGATGCGCCGCCTCGCCGCCAACGCCGCGGCATTCCCGCAGCAGGTCGCGATGCGCGAGAAGGACCGTGGCATCTGGCAGGAGTTCACCTGGGCCGACGTGCTGGAGTCGGTGCTGTGCTGCGCGGCTGCCCTGCAGACCCAGGATCTCGGGCCGGGCAAGGGCGTACTGGTCCTGGGTGACAACCGGCCGCATCTGTACATGGGCATGGTCGCCGCCGGCGCGCTCAAGGCTTGCGCCACGCCGGTCTTTCCGGACGCGACGCCGGAGGAGGTGCTGCACGTCACGCAGAGCGTGCCGATCCACACGGTGCTGGCCGAGGACCAGGAGCAGGTCGACAAGGCGCTGGAGCTGCGGGAGCGCGGCGCGGTGCTGGAGCGCATCGTCTACGACAACCCACGGGGCCTCGCGCACTACGGCGCCCCCGGCCTTTCTTCCTGGCAATCGCTGCAGGAGGCCGGGGCAGCCCGGCTGGCGGCCGACCCGGCGCTGCGGCAGACCCTGGTGAACCTCGCGGGGCCGGGCGACCCGGCCGTGCTGATCCACTCGTCGGGCACCACGAGCAAGCCGAAGGGCATCGTGCTCAGCCATCGCAACATCCTTGCCGGGGTGCGCAACACCTTCCAGGGCAAGGGCTTCGGCTTCGGCGAGGAGGTGCTTGCCTACCTGCCGATGGCGTGGATCGGGGACTTCGCGGTGACCGTGGGTGCCGGCATAGCGCTCGCCTTCCGGATCAACATCCCGGAGAGCCCGGAGACGGTGCTGCACGACCTGCGCGAGATCGCGCCCACCTTCTACCTGGCCGCTCCGCGCAGCTGGGACAACATGCTGACGACCGTTCAGGTCCGCATGGAGGACTCCACGCCGCTCAAGCGGGGCCTCTACCGGCTCTTCATGGACTCCGCCGTGGCCGCGGAGCGGCGCCGGCTCGAGGGCGACCGCCCGACGCTCGGCCAGCGCATGCTGAGGTCGCTCGGCGAGGCGCTGGTCATGGGCCCCATCAAGGACCAGCTCGGCCTCGCCCGCCTGGAGCACGCCTTGACCGGCGGCGAGGCGATCGGCGAGGACACCTTCGTGTTCTATCGCGCGCTCGGCGTGCGCCTGCGCCAGCTCTATGGCCAGACCGAGAACAGCGCGTTCAATGCCATGCAGGCGCCGGACGAGGTCCGGCTGCACACCGTCGGGCGTGCGCTGCCCGGCGTCGAGCTGCGCATCGACGAGGACGGCGCCATCCTGCTGCGCGCGGCGAGCGTCTTCTCGGGCTACCAGGGGAACGACGCGGCCACCCGCGAGGTGCTCGCGCCCGACGGCTGGCTGCGCACCGGCGATGCCGGCTACCTGGAGCCGGACGGGCAGCTGGTGGTGCTCGGCCGGCTGTCCGAGGTGGTGCATACGGCGCGCGGCGAGCGCTACATCCCGAACTACATCGAGAACCGCCTGAAGTTCAGTCCCTACATCCGGGACGTGGCGGTCCTCGGCCAGGGCCGCGACTGGCTTTCGGCGATCGTGTGCATCGATCGCGAGACGGTCAGCCACTGGGCCGAGCTGCGCGGCATCGCCTACATGTCCTATGCGGACCTGTCGCAGAAGCCCGAGGTGATCGAGCTGATCGCGGACGCGATCCGCCGGGTGAACGCCACTTTGCCGGAAGGCCTGCGGCTGCGCCGGTTCGCCAGCCTGCACAAGGAGTTCGATGCCGATGACGGAGAGATCACCCGCACCCGCAAGCTGCGCCGCAACGTGGTGGAGGAGCGCTACGCGCCCCTCATCGACGCGCTCTACGACGGGCGGCGCTCGGTGATGCTGAAGGCCCAGGTGACCTACGAGACCGGCGCCACCGGGACCATCGAGCGCGAGCTCGCGCTCGCGGAGGTCTGATCGTGGACCTGATGTATTACCTCGAGCTCGCCATCAATGGCGGCATGGCCGGCCTGATGTACTCGCTGGTCGCCATGGGCATCGTGCTGATCTACAAGTCCTCGTCGGTTCCCAACCTCGCCCAGGGCGCGCTCGCGATGGTCGGCGCCTACGTGGTGCTCGCATTCGCCTCCGGCCTCGGCCTGCCTCTCTGGGCGGCGATTCCGCTCGCGATGGCCAGCATGTTCGTCCTCGGCATGGGCATCGAGCGGGTCGCGCTTCGCCGCCTCGCCGGGCGCCCGATCATCATGATCCTGATGATGACGCTCGGGGTGGACATCTTCCTGCGCGCCGTCGCGCTCTCGATCTGGGGCGGCACCGGCCGGCCGCTGCGCCTGGGCATCAGCGACGATCCGCTCTTCCTCGGCCCGCTGCTGCTCAACCGCTCCTATGTCGTCGGGGCGGTGGTCGCGCTGGCGCTCTTCGCCGTGTTCGTCCTCTTCTTCCACACGCGGCGGGGTGTGGTGCTGCGCGCCATCAGCGACGACTACATCGCCTCCTGGTCCGTCGGCATCTCGGTGGAGCGCGGCGTCGCGCTCTCCTGGGCGCTCGCATCGGTCGTGGCCACCGTTGCCGGCGTGCTGTTCGGCTCCATCCAGAGCGTGGACCAGTCGCTGTCGCTGCTGCTGCTGAAGGGCATCACCGTCGCCGTGCTGGGCGGCATGGACAGCCTGGGTGGCGCGGTGCTCGCCGGGCTCCTGCTGGGGGTGCTGGAGAGCGTCGCCTCCGGCTACCTCGATCCGATGCTCGGCGGCGGCACGCGCGACCTGGTGGTCGCCGCGGTGCTCATCCTCACCATCATGATCCGACCCCACGGCTTGTTCGGCCGCGAAGACATCGAAAGAATCTGACATGTTCTACCGCAAGGCCGGAGTCTTCCACACCAGCTACGCGTCGGACCGGGCGCTCTTCACCATCCCGTTCGAGCGCCGGGCGATGATCGCGCTGCTCGTCTTCGCGCTCGCGGCGCCGTGGCTCCTCAGCTCGCTCACGCTCATCAGCTACGTGAAGCCGTGGCTGATCTGGACCTCGGCCGTGCTGGGGCTGAACCTGATCCTGGGATGGGCCGGCCAGTTCCACTTCGGCTACGCCGCGATCATGGGCATCGGCGCCTACGCCTCGGTGCACGCCACCCGCAACGGCGTGCCGTGGGAGATCGCGGTGGTTCTGGGCGGGCTGACGGCGACGGTGGTGGGCAGCGTGTTCGCCTTTGCCGCGCTGCGGGTCAAGGGGCTCTACCTCGCGCTCAGCACGCTCGCCATGCAGTTCGTCATGGACTGGGTCATCTCGCATGTGCCCGCCATCAGCGGCGGCGTCTCGGCGACCCTGCAGGCGCCAACGATGCGGCTGCTCGGCGTCGCGGTGACCTCGGAGGCCGGCGTCTACTACGTGGTGCTGGCCTGGTGCGTCTGCGTGACGGTCTTCATGCTCAACCTGCGCCGCAGCGCCCTCGGCCGCGCGCTGGTGGCGGTGCGGGAGAAGGACTACGCGGCCGCGGTCATCGGCGTGCACAGCTTCCGCTTCAAGCTGGTCGCCTTCGCGGTGTCCTCGTTCATCGGCGGGGTGAGCGGCGCGATGCTGATCTTCGGCTTCTACCATGCCGTCACCGCCGAGCAGTTCGCGGTCAACGTGTCGATAGAGTTGCTCGCGATGGTGATCGTGGGCGGCCTCGGCAGCATCATCGGCAGCTACTTCGGCACCGCCTTCATCCTGCTGCTGCCGGGCCAGATCAATGCCTTCATCGCCTGGCTCGCGCAGCTCATGGGGGCCTCCATCGGCGTGGAGGCGCTCGCGCACATCCCGCATGTGGTGTACGGTGCCCTCATCGTGATCGTCCTGCTGATCGAACCGATGGGTCTCGGCAAGCTGTACGGCAACGTCCGCAACTACCTGCTGGTCTGGCCGTTCGGCTACGTGCGGAAGTAGGCGAGGAGAACGACATCAAGGCCGAAGACCTGAGCAGCGCGACCGAGAGCCCGCCGGCGGCGGCAGGCGGCGGCCACGACGGACTGGTGCTCAACAACGTCGAGGTGATCTACGATCGGGTCGCGCTCGCGGTCAAAGGCGTCTCGGTCGAGGTCGAGCCGGGCGCCATGGTGGCGCTGCTCGGCGCGAACGGCGCCGGCAAGAGCACGACCCTCAAGGCGATCAGCGGCCTGCTCGCCCCCGAGCGCGGCCTGGTGACCCGCGGCGACATCCGCTTCCGCGGCCGCAATCTCGCCGCGCTGTCGCCGCAGGCGCGGGTGAAGCTGGGGATCGTCCAGGTGCTGGAGGGCCGCCGTGTGTTCGACCACCTGACGCCGGACGAGAACCTGGTCGCCGCCTCCGCGGTGGCGAGCCGCCACGACATGGCCCGCAACCGCGACCTGGTCTACACCTACTTCCCGCGGCTCTACCAGCGGCGCAGCGCCGCGGCCGGCTTCCTCTCCGGCGGCGAGCAGCAGATGCTCGCCATCGGCAGGGCGCTCATGACGCAGCCGCGCCTGCTGATGCTGGACGAGCCGAGCCTCGGCCTCGCCCCGTACCTGGTGGCCGAGATCTTCGACATCGTCCGCCGCGTCAACCGGCAGGAGGGCCTCTCGGTCCTGCTGGTGGAGCAGAACGCCATCGCCGCGCTCGAGGTCGTCTCGCGCAGCTACCTCATGGAGAATGGCCGCATCGTCATGCACGACAGCGCCGAGGCGATGAAGCGAAACCCGGACGTCCGCGAGTTCTATCTCGGCGGCTCGCAAGGCCGCAACTTCCACGACATCAAGCACTACAGCCGGCGCAAGCGGTGGTTGACATGAACCGAGGCGAGTGCAGGCTTCCCATCCCCGTTCCCGGCATGAGCGTACTTGGTGACCAGGGACGGCTTCCGATTCGTACGCAGGAGACATCGACATGAAGAGACGTCTGCTTTCCACCCTCTCGGGACTGGCACTGCTCCTGTCGGCGCAGGCGGCAGTGGCCCAGGAGCCGGTGAAACTGGCCATGTGCTACGACCTGAGCAAGGCCTACACCTTCATCTCGCCGCAGGTGGTGCAGGCGGCGAAGGACTATGCCGCGATCATGAACCTCGATGGCGGCATCGAAGGCCATCCGGTGGAGATCATCGCGCAGGACCACGGCAACGAGCCGCAGCGGGGCATCGAGTGCTACGAGCGCCTGAAGCGCGAGGGGGTGATGGTCTTCGACTTCCTCTCGACGCCGGTCTCGCGGGCGGTGCTGCCGCGGATCATGTCCGACGGCAACATCCTGCTGCAGTCCTTCGTCGGACGCGGCGACGCCATCGACGGCGAGGTGTTCAAGT
>JAEWEW010000093.1 GCA_023389175.1 Pseudomonadota bacterium
GCGCGGCGCCCATCGGCAGGCCGAGGAGCTCCGCCGGCAGCAGCACGTTGTCCAGGATCCTGCGCCACTTCAGCAGCAGCGGTGCCTGGAACACCATGCCGATGTCGCGCGCCGGATCGAAGGGGTGCGTCGCGGAGCCGATGCGGACCTCGCCCTGGTCGTGCCCATGCAGGCCGGCGAGGATCTTGAGCAGCGTGGACTTGCCGCAGCCCGAAGGGCCGACCAGCGAGACCAGCTCGCCGGGCAGCACGTCGAAGGTGGCGTCCGAGATGGCGAGGTGCTCCTTGCGACCGGTCCGGTAGATCTTGGTGACGCCGGCGAGATGGATGAACGGCTCCACGCGGGTCGGCATCGGGGCGGTGGCAGTGGTCATCGGACCCTCGCGTCCTTCGGGATCAGGAGATACTCGAGCAGCAGGACCAGCCCGTAGAGAAGCATGCCGAGCACGGTGATGAGGATGACCGCCATGAACATCGCCGGCGTGTCGAGGGTGACCTGCACCTGCAGCATCAGGTAGCCGAGCCCGCTGTCCGAGCCGAGGAACTCGCCGACGATGGCACCGGCAACCGCCAGGATGGCGCCGACCTTCATGCCCGCGAAGATGTAGGGCAGCGAGCCGGGCAGCTGGACCTTGGTGAAGAGCTGCCAGCGGGTGCCGCGCAGCGAGCGCACCAGGTCGAGCAGGTCGGGCTCGATCTCGCGCAGGCCCTTGGCGGTGTTGAGCAGGATCGGGAACACCGCGATGGAGAAGGCCATCAGCGTGTTGGGCAGCACGCCGTACTTGAACCAGACGATGAAGAGCGGCCCCAGCGCCACCTTGGGAATCATGTTCAGCGTCACCAGCAGCGGCAGCACCAACGACTCCAGCGTGCGCGACCAGGTGAAGGCAAGCGCGAGCAGCACGCCCACCACCAGGGCGAGGAAGTAGCCGCCGAAGATCTCGGTGCCGGTCACCCAGGTGTTGGACCACCAGTCGTAGTTCGCCTGGGTGAGCGAAGCGATCGTGTCGGCCGGCGACGGCATGACGAAGCGGGGAACCTCGCCGATGCGGACGAAAAGGTACCAGCCGAGCACCAGCGCCACATGGGCGAGGATCGCCATGGTGTAGCGCGTTGCCACGGAGTTGAAGCGAAGCGTCATTGACCGAGCCATCGTGAAAGGTTCTCGGCGACGAAGTCGTCATCCGCGAGGTCCGCGTGCTCACGGCACACCCTGTCGATCTCCTCCCCTTGGCCGGGCGACAGGGTCTCCTCCGGATCCAGGCACCAGATGCCCCGCAGCAGGCCCTGGCGACGCAGCACCTCGTGGCACCCGGGAATGCAGCCGGCGAAGTCGTTGGCCACGTCGAAGAAGGCGCTGTTGCAGTCGGTCACCCGCGAGTCGAGGGCAAGCAGGTCTGCGTCGATCGGCCCCGCTGCGACCGCGGCGTGGATTCTAGCAAGCAACTGCACCGCCGAACGCGTCCAGACGCTCCAGTGGCCGAGCAGGCCGCCGCGGATCGACACGCGGACCGGCTCGCCGTCGCGCATGACGTCGAACGGCGTCACCAGGTCCAGCACGATGTGGTCGTCGTTGCCGGTGTAGAGCGTGACCCGCTTCTCCGCGCGCGCCGCCACCACGCCCCGGATGACGTCGAGCGTGCGGTAGCGATGGAACGGCGCCATCTTGATGGCGACGACGTTGTCGATCGCCGCGAACCGCTCCCAGAACGCCGGGGGCAGGAGGATGCCGCCGACCGACGTCTGCAGGTAGAAGCCCACCAGGGGTATCACCGCCGCGACCTCGGCGCAGTGCGCGACCAGCTCGTCGATCGAGCTGCCCTTCATCGGGGCGAGCGAGAGAAGCCCGGCGTGGTAGCCGTGCCCGAGCGCGATCTCCGCCTCGCGCCGGGCCTGTGCGGTGCGGCCCGCGAGCCCGGCGATCATCACCAGCGGGCGGTCGGCCCACTCGCGCGCAGTCTGCGCGGCGAGTGCGAGCACCGGCTCGTACAGGCCCACGTCGCGGATCGCGAACTGGGTGGAGTGCACGCCCACCGCGAGGCCGCCCGAGCCGGCGTCGATGTAGTAACGGGTGAGCGCGCGCTGGCGCTCGCGGTCGAGCTGGCGGTTCTCGTCCAGCGCAAGCGGATGCGCCGGGATCGCGCTGCCGCGACGCAGCGGCTCGAGCACGTTGGCGGGAAGGTCGGTCCAGTGAAGCTTCATGGCATGGCGCAATCAGGAAGGGAGTCGGGCGGACCGCCGTGCGCGGCGATCCTCGGCATCGGGCTGGAGCGACCTCGGGATTCCGCGGGGATTCCGCGCACGCGACGGCGCCCCTAAAATAAAGTTCGCGCAAGTAACTAGTCGGTTAATCTACTCCATTCGGGCTGTCGCTTGAACCTTTGCGGCAGGCGCTGCCCGCTCGGGACAAACATACAGGAGATTCCATGTCGATCCGAACCAGATTGGGCAGGGCCCCCGGCGCCACCCTCGCCGTCGCCGCTGCGGTCGCCGCCACGCTCTTTGCCGCCGCGCCGGCTGCCGCCCAGACCCGGTTGGACTTCATCCTCAACTGGGTGCCGGGCGGCGATCACGTGCCGTACTACTACGCCAAGAAGATGGGCTGGTACGAGAAGGAAGGCATCGACCTGAACATCGAGCCCGGCAAGGGGTCGGCCCTCGCCACCCAGAAGGTCGGCGCCGGCGCGAACCCGATCGGGCTCGCCGACATGGCCGGCGTGCTGGTGGCCAAGGGTAAGGGCGCCGACACGGTGGCGGTGTACAACGTCTACGCCAACTCGCCACAGGGGATGTACTGGCTGAAGAGCTCCGGCATCAAGGGGATCAAGGACCTGGCCGGGCGCAAGATCGGCAACCCGGCGGCCGATGGCGCACGGGTGATGTGGCCGGCGCTCGCCAAGGCGAACGGTATCGATCCGAAGTCGGTGACCTGGGTCAACATCGACGCCAACGCCAAGCTGGCCGCGCTGAAGTCCGGTGCGATCGACGCCACCACCTCGTTCTACAACATCCACCACATCTTCCAGCGCGAGCTCGGCGACAACATGGGCTTCCTCGCGTGGCGGGATGCGGGGCTGAATCCCTACGGCAACTCCATCATCGTCAACGCCAAGTACCTTGCGGCCAACAAGCCGGTGGTCGAGAAGTTCGTGAAGGTCACCCAGCGCGCGTTCGCGGCCTGCGTCAAGGAACCCAAGCCGTGCGTGCAGGCGATGATCGATGCCAATGGCGCGCTCAAGTTCGACAACGAGCTGGAGAACTGGCACCTGGTGGAGGTGCTGATGAGCGACAAGTACTCGCGCGAGGTGGCGCTGGGCATCCATGACGACGCCCGCATGCAGGCCGACTACAAGCTGGTGAAGGAGTACATCGGCCTCGACAAGGAATTCGACGTGAAGAACGTCTACACCAACGAGTTCCTGGACCGTTCGATCAAGATGACCAAGTAGGAGGCGCCGCGGGCCGCGGCGCTCAGCCCAGCTCCGGACCGGCCATGAGCACCAGGCGGGCCGGGTCGCCGGGCGCCTCGGTCGCCCCGTGGACCATGCGGGTGAATGGCCGCTGCAGGACGAAGCCCCGCTCGAGCAGCGCCTGCAGCAGGCCGAGATGCCGGTCGGCCAGGTCGATGTAGACCGCCCCTGGCATCGCGGCCAGCACTTCGTCGAGCAGCGCGAGCGCCGTCGCGTCGTCGGGCGCCTGCATCGGTCCGGCCTGGCAGGCCTCGCGTCCGTCGCGTCCGAAGCAATAGCCGACGATTCGGCCGTCGCGCTCGGCCACCCGCGCCGCCGCCGGCAGCCGCCCGGCCAGGTGCCGCAGCAGCGGCTCCCGGTCTCCGCCAAAGGCCGGACGGTCCAGTGCGATCACCTGCGGCCAATCCTCGGGCTGCAGCGGGCGCAGGCGGCAGGCCGGCGCCGGCGCCGTCGTTCTCACCGGTGCGGAGGCCAGCGCCTCGCGCCGGTAGCGGCGAAAGCCCCAGGTGGGCTGGAATCCCTCGCGCACGTAGACCGGGAAGCCGGCGGGCGTGGCATCCAGCACCGGAACCACGGCGTCGGCCGCGAGCCGCGCGAGCGCATGGCGCAGCAGCTGCGAGGCATAGCCGCGGCGCTGGAACTCGGGCAGCACCAGCACCATGCTGACCCAGGCGCATCCCCGCTGCTGCGGCGCGACCGGTGCGTAGGGCACCACCACCGTGGACGCCGCAAGGCGCATGGACCCGTCGTCGGCCCGCGCGTCGATGCCCCAGCCGCGGCCGAGCGACAGCATGAAGCGCCAATCGGCCGCGCACTGGTTCCAGCTTGCCGACTGCGAGAGCGCGAGGCAGCCGGGTAGGTCGGCCTCGACGAGCGGACGCACCGCGTCGGGCTCGCCGTCCGCGGGCCGCGACCCGTCGGCCGCCTCAGTACTTGCCATCCCGGGTGGAGAAGTGCGTCGGCTTGCCGAGCCCGGGTTGCCCGCGCGCGACCCAGTCCGCGACCCAGTCGATCATACGATCGATCGGCACGCGGGGACGGCCGAAGAGGCGCTGCGATTCGGTGGTGTCCTCCAGCCAGGCGGTGGGCGCCTCGGTGCCCGAGAGCTTCGGCGTGACGCCGAAGCGCTTGCCGAATTCGCCGGCAAGCCAGCGGATGCTGGTGTGTTCCGGGCCGGTGATGTTGATCGGGCTCGCCGGCGTGGTGCAGTGCGCGAGCAGCCGCAGCGACTGGTCGTTGGCGTCGCCCTGCCAGATCACGTCGGCATGGCCCATGGCCAGATCCAGCGTCACGCCGCCGTAGACCGCGGTCGCCACGTCGTGCAGCACGCCGTAGCGGGTATCGATCGCGTAGGACAGGCGGACCAGGCGACCGGGCGTGCCGTGCTTGCGCGAGCCGTACTCGAACATGCGCTCCCGGCCGACGCAGGAGTTGGCATAGTCGCCGGCCGGCGGCTCCGCGGGCGTCGCTTCGCTCGCGCCCGGGCCATCGACCGGCACGAACGGGTAGACGCAGGCGGTGGAGAACGCGACGATGCGGGCCTCCCGGTAGGTCTCGGCGACCATCATCGGCACGCCGACATTCATCATCCAGGTGAGCGCGGCATTCTCGGCGGCCCCGAACTTGTGGCCGGCCATGAAGACGACATTCCTCACGCCATCGGCCACGTTGGGCAGGCGCTCGAGCGCCGCGCGGTCGAGCAGGTCGCAGGCGATGCATTCGATCCCCTGCGACTGCAGGCGGGACAGGAGCGAGCGGTCCGAAAAGCGGGCGACGCCGATCACCCGCTTGCCGGGCGCGGCCCGCTTGGCCATGCGCGCGAGCGTGGGCCCCATCTTGCCGCCGACGCCGAGCACGATGATGTCGCCGTCGACCCGGGCAAGGTCGGCCACCAGGCCGGGGGACGGCTCGGTCATGAAATCCTCGAGCGCCTCGACGTCGGCGAAGCGGTCGGGCAGGGCGGAGGCGGTGTCTGCGGTCATCGTCGCGTCCGTCATGCAGCCAGGCCTTCGAACAGGTCGCGGCCGCGGGCAAGCGCGCGCATCTTGGCGTCGGCGATCGGCCGCTTGAGCATCCAGAAGCCGCAGTCGGGATGGATGTAGCGGACCCGCCCGGCGCCGAGCACGTTCTCCGCATGCTCGATCGCCCGGGCCACCTGGTCCGCGCTCTCGATGTCGGTCGCCTTGATGTCGACCACGCCGAGGCCGAAGCCGATCTCGGGGCGCAGGTCCCGGAAGGCCAGCAGCTCCTCCGGCGGCCGGTGCGCGCATTCCAGCACGACATGGTCGGCATGCAGGGCATTCAGGTACCGCATCAGCTGGTCCCAGCTCCCCTCCTGGATCGTCTGGCCGCCGTAGTTGCCGAAGCAGAGGTGCACCGCGGGTGTCCCGGGCACCGCGTCGAGCATGCGGTTGATGGCCGAAGCCGCCCACTCCCACTCTTCCGGATGGCCGGGCAGGTTGGCCTCGTCGATCTGCACCACGTCGGCGTCGAGATGCCGGATCTGCTGGGCGAGCGCCTCCGCGATCGCATGCGCGAGCTCGGGCGTGTCGCGGTAGTGCTTGTTGATCAGCGTCTTGGCAAGCATGTGCGGGCCGGTGACGGTGAACTTGAACGGGTTGCTGGCAAGCGCCTTGGCCCGCGCGCAGGCGAGCGGCAGGTCGAGGCTGCCGTGGCCGATCGGCCCGATGACCGTGCCCGGCGGCCGGGTGCGGAACTTCATGCCGGTGCTCGAGCGGTATGCCATCAGCTCGTCGAAGGAGAAGCGCTGGGTCACCCCGTCCATCGGCCGGACGAAGTACTCGATCATGCCGTTGGTCTCGGGATGGTTGATGTCGAACCGGTAGAGCTCGCCGTCGCAGACGACCTCGACCCCCGCCTGCTCCTGGATGTCGATGACGACGCGGGTCGCGTCCATCAGCGCCTGCTCCGAGGGGCTGGCCACCAGCCATTCGGGAACGGGATAGGAGCCGACGACGGTCGTGCGTATGCGGGGCATGAGTCAATTAACCAGTTGGTGAGAAGAAGGGACTTTCGATGGTAATGCGCGGCATGTTGGCCTTCAAGCGCGTTGACGCCCGGCGACCCGCGGGCGTACATTATTAACTGAACAGTTAATAGTATCCGACACTTCCACGGAGGCGGCTGATGACGCTCTCGGAAGCCGACATCGCACGCTACCGCCACGTCGGCCATCTCACCGTTCCCCGCGTGTTCGATCGCGGCCGGATGGCGGCGGTCATCGAGGACATCCAGCGCTGGGGCGAGGAATTCCTGGCGGGATTGCCGGCAGGGGAGCGCGCCTGGTACGTCGACGGCGGCGTGAAGGCGCGTGACGTCCTGCGCAAGCTCGACAACCCTCACCACCATCGGGCGTCGGTCCGGGAGCTCGCGCGGTCGCCCGCGCTGGTGGGACTGGTCGAGCAGCTCATCGGTCCCGGCGTCTCGGTCTACTTCAGCCAGATCTTCTTCAAGCCGCCGGAAGGCGGCGGGCCGAAGCCCGCGCACCAGGACAACTTCTACTTCGGGCCGAACGATCCCGAGGGCGTGGTGACCGCGTGGATCGCGCTCGACGACGCGACCCTCGAGAACGGCTGCCTCTACTTCGGTGAAGGCACGAACCTCGGGCCGGTGTATCCGCACGAGGCGCCCCCGGGGGAGCCGTACAACCTCCAGCTTCCGCAGGCGATACTCGACCGCCAGCCGATGAGCCCGGCACCGGTCGCCTGCGGCGGCGTGTCGTTCCACCACGGGAACACCTTCCACCAGTCGGCGCCGAACCTGTCGCGCCACTGGCGCCGCGCATGCGCGCTGCATTATGTCAACGCGGGCACGTTCTTCGAGCATCCCGCGCTACCCTACGACGACAGCCTCAAGCTGCGTGTCACCTGAATCTCCGGAGAGGACCATGGCCAACAGGAAACTCGGCATCGTGATGCACGGCGTCACCGGCCGCATGGGAATGAACCAGCACCTGATCCGATCGATCAAGGCAATCAGGGAGCAGGGCGGCGTGCGCCTCGCCAACGGCGACCGGGTCATGCCGGATCCGATCCTGATCGGCCGGGGCGAGGAGCGCATGGCCGCGCTCGCCCGCCAGCACGGCATCGAGCGCTGGGGAACGGACCTGGACAAGGCGCTCGCGAACAAGGAGGACACCGTCTTCTTCGATGCCGCGACCACGCAGATGCGTCCGTCGCTGGTCAAGAAGGCGGTCGCGGCCGGCAAGCATGTCTACTGCGAGAAGCCTTCGGCGACCAACCTTGCCGAGGCGACCGAGATCTACGAGGCGGCGCGGCGCGCCGGCGTGAAGCACGGGGTGGTGCAGGACAAGCTCTGGCTGCCCGGTCTGCTCAAGCTCAGGATGCTGATCGAATCCGGCTACTTCGGCCGGATCCTCTCGGTGCGCGGCGAGTTCGGCTACTGGGTGTTCGAGGGGGACCTGCAGCCGGCCCAGCGACCGTCCTGGAACTATCGCAAGGAGGACGGCGGCGGCATCATCCTCGACATGCTCTGCCACTGGCGCTACGTGATCGACAACCTGTTCGGCTCGGTGAAGAGCGTCTCCTGCCTCGGCGCGACCCACATTCCCGAGCGGCGGGACGAGAACGGCAAGCCTTATGCGGCCACGGCCGACGACGCCGCCTACGCGACCTTCGTGACCGAGAAGGGCATCATCGCCCACTTCAACAGCTCCTGGTGCGTGCGGGTGCGCCGCGACGACCTGCTCACCCTGCAGGTCGACGGCACGCACGGCTCCGCGGTCGCCACCCTGCGGGAGTGCCGCACGCAGCCGCGGGTGAACACGCCCAAGCCGGTTTGGAATCCGGACCTGCCGCAGCCGATCGATTTCTTCGACGGCTGGCAGCTGGTGCCGGAAACCACGGTCTTCGACAACGCCTTCAAGGCACAATGGGAGCTCTTCATCCGGCACCTGGAAGAGGACGCGCCGTTCCCGTGGAACCTGCGCGAGGGCGCGAAGGGCGTGCAGCTGGTGGAAGCCGCGCTCAAGTCCTGGGAGGAGCGCCGCTGGGTCGACCTCGGCGAGCTGCCGGCGTAGGGCCGGCGGCACCCGCAACCGGATGCGCCTCGCGGCGCATCGATCGCAACCCGCTCATTCGAGGCGAATGCCATGCCTTCACTGATGCTTCCCGACGCCGGCGGCGTGCTGCGGACCTTCAAGCTGTCGACGCCCCGGGGGTTCCCGCAGCAGGTCCAGGGCGCCTTCAATCGCGTCGCCTATTCCGCCGCCCACGTGGTGGCCGATCCGCTGTCGCCGGCCGATCCCTGGGTCAGCGCCGCCGTCGACTGGGAGACCACCATCGCCTACCGCAGGCGGCTGTGGGAGCTCGGCCTCGGTGTCGCGGAGGCGATGGACACCGCGCAGCGCGGCATGGGGCTGGACTGGCCGACGTCGCTGGAGCTCATCCGGCGCTCTCTGGACGCTGCGAAGGACCATCCGGGTGCACTGATCGCATCGGGCTGCGGCACCGACCATGTGCTCGCGAGCCCGGCGATGGACGTCGACGAGGTGATCGCCGCCTACGAGACGCAGATGGAGGCGATCGAGTCGCTCGGTGGCCGCCTCATCCTGATGGCGAGCCGGGCGCTCGCCGCCTGCGCCAGGTCGCCGGATGACTACGGCAAGGTCTACGACCGGCTGCTCACGCAGGCGCGCGAGCCGGTGATCATCCACTGGCTCGGCGACATGTTCGACCCGGCACTCGCCGGCTACTGGGGCCATGCGGATCCGATGGCCGCGATGGACGTGGCGGTGGACATCCTCAACCGGCACGCGTCCAAGGTCGACGGCGTCAAGATCTCGCTGCTCGACAAGGACAAGGAGATCGCGATGCGCCGGCGGCTCGCCCCGGGTATCCGCATGTACACCGGCGACGACTTCAACTTCGCCGAGCTGATCGCGGGCGACTCGCAGGGCCATTCGGACGCGCTGCTCGGCATCTTCGATGCGATCGCGCCAGCCGCCTCGGCCGCGCTGTCCGCGCTGGGCGCGGGCGACACCGCCCGCTTCCACGACATCCTGGGGCCGACCGTGCCGCTGTCGCGGCACATCTTCGGCGCGCCCACCCGGTTCTATAAGACCGGCGTCGTGTTCATGGCCTGGCTGAACGGCTACCAGGACCACTTCGTGATGGTGGGCGGCCAGCAGTCGGCGCGCAACCTGCTGCACCTCGCCCAGCTGTTCCGGCTGGCCGACGCGGCCGGCCTGCTGGAGGATCCGGCGCTCGCCTGCAAGCGCATGGCCCAGCTCATGGCGACGCAGGGACTGGATGC
>JAEWEW010000169.1 GCA_023389175.1 Pseudomonadota bacterium
GCCTCGACTTCCGCGTTCTCGTCGAAGTCGCCGAGCGCCGGCCGGGGCACCGCATAGGCGACATACTGGTGCCAGCCGGCGGGCGCGAGCTCCGGGCAGGTCGCGGTGAGCTCACCCATGTTGCACAGCCGCCGCGTGCGGCCGAAGGTGATCAGGCCCGGCACCTCGAGCAGGCGCTCGCGGGTGGCGAAGTTCAGGACGATGTTGGCGGCCGGCCGCGGCTCGCGCCGCGCCCGCGCGACGTACTCGGCGCCGAAGGCCTCCGGCGCACCCGGCAGCGCCACCGTCGCGGCCGGTCCGATGTTGCTGATGACGGTGGCTGCTTCGACGCGCTGCCTGGTGCCGCCACGCTCGATCTCCAGCCCGAAGAGCCGCCCGCCCTCCGCATGGAGGGCGGTCACCGCTGCCTGCGTCCAGATCTCGCCGCCATGGCGGCGAATGCCGTCGGCCAGATCATTCCAGAGCCCGACCGTGCCGCGCGGGCAGAAGCCGAACCGCTTGAACGCCCCCTTGACGGCGAAGTAGGTGAGAAAGGCCCGTGCCGGCAGCTCGTCGGCATTGGCGGCGAAGATGGCGGCGCACAGGTTGCGGAAGATCGCGTGCACCGTCTCGTTGCCGGTGTACTGCGCGAGCCACTCCTGCGTGGTCAGCTTCGCCTCCGGCAGGTCGCCGGCGCGGGCGTCGGCGAACTTGGCGCCGATCTTCGCCGCCTGCCGGGTGAAGCTGCCGAGCAGCATGCCCCAGCCGCCCTTGGCGACGTTGATGACCTTGCCGTCGATGTAGAAGACCGTCGCCGGATTCGGCTCCCGGATGTCGAGCGGCACGCCCAGCAGGTCGAAGGTCTCCTCGAAGACGCCGCCGCGCTCGATCGCGATCGCGCCGACGTTGACGGTGAAGCCGTCGATCGACTCGCTCGAGGCGCGCCCCCCGAGGCGTTCGAGCCGCTCGACCACCAGCACCTTGCGGCCGGCCGCGACCAGGTGCGCGGCCGCCGCGAGGCCGCCGGCGCCGGCGCCGATGACGACCGCGTCGAAGGCCGATACAGGGGACGGCGTTGGATTCACTCGAATGCTCCCGTGGTCGCAGGCTGATGAGTCGCGGCCGTCGATCACGGGCCGCTTGCTTCGTGGCGCCGGACGAAGTCCGCCGGACGCTTTGCACGAAATGCTTCGAAACCCTCGCGGAAGTCCTCCGCGAGCAGGAGCACCGCCTGGTCGTCCTCCTCCCGGCCCAACTCCTCCGCCAGCGATGCCGATGGCTGCCGCAGTCGCCGCTTCATGCGCCCATAGGCATCGGCCGGCAGCCTGGCAAGCCGCGCCGCCAGCGCGATCGCTTCCGGCATCACCGCATCGTCCGGCACCAGCAGGTCGGCCAGGCCGATGCGCACCGCCTCCTCGCCGCCGACCGGTGCGCCGTCGCAGAGAAGTCGCTGCGCCACCGGCAGCCCGACACGGCGCGGCAGGGTGTGGAGCTGCCCCCAATCCGGCGCGAGGCCGATGCCGAGGAACGGGAACAGCAGGCGCGATCCCGGACCCACCACGATGCGGTCGCCGAGGAGCGCGAGCCCGGCGCCCGCGCCGGCCGCGGCACCTTCGATCGCGCTCACCACCGGCAGGCCGGTTTCGGCAACCATCCGGCACAGCTGGTGCACATGGCGCATGCGCTCGCGCGCCTGCGACTCGTCCAGCCCCATCATGCTCGGCAGGTCACCGCCGGCGGAGAAGAAGCCTCCCGCGCCGCTGAGCACGATCGCCCGTGCCCGGCCGCCCGGCTGCAGCGCCTCGAAGTGATCGAGCAGCGCCTGGCGCACGGCAGAGTCGATCGCGTTGCGCTTGTCGGGCCGATTGATTCGCAGCCGGGCGACCAGCGGCGCCGGCTCGTCCAGCAGCACCACCGGCTCCGCCGTGCCGGCGCCCGGCGGTCGGGCGGTGACGCTCACGCGGCCTCCAGTCCGACGATCGACACCGAGCAGACGTTCTGCGAAGGCTGTCCGCCGAGGTTGTGGATCAGCCCGGTCGATGGCGATGCGAGCTGCCGTTCACCCGCGCGCCCCTGCAGCTGCAGGTAGATCTCGTAGAGCATGCGGATGCCGCTGGCACCGACCGGGTGGCCGAAGCACTTCAGTCCGCCGTCGACCTGGCACGGCACCGCCCCGTCGGCATCGAAGACGCCGTCGAGCACGTCCCTCACCGCCGCGCCTTCGTCCGACAGACCCAGGTCCTCCATGGTCACCAGCTCGGTGATGGAGAAGCAGTCATGCACCTCGGTCATGCTGAGCTGCTCGCGCGGCCGGGTGATTCCCGCCTCGGCGTAGGCATTGCGCGCGGCGATGCGGGCGGTGTGCACATAGCTGCCGTCCCATTCGGTCGACTGCATCTCCCAGCCGTTCGACACCGCGAGCTGCAGCGCCTTGAAGGTGACCAGGTCGCGCTTGCCCAGACCGCGCGCGATGTCCGGCGTGGTGACGATCACCGCCGCCGCGCCGTCCGAGACGCCGCAGCAGTCGAAGAGGCCGAGCGGCGCAGCGATGATCGGCGCCTTCAGGCACTGCTCCTCGGTGATCGGCTTCTGCAGGTGCGCCTTCGGATTCTTCGCGCCGTTCGCGTGGCTCTTCACCGACACGTGCGAGATCGCGCGCTTGAGCAGCGCCGGGTCGATGCCGTGCTTGTGGCGGTAGGCGCTCGCGAGCTGTGCGAAGTTCGCGGGCGCGACCGCGTTGGGATACCACTGGGGGATGTAGGTGCCGACGGTCGCCACCGGCAGGCCGCCGTAGCCGGTGTCCTTCAGCTTCTCGACGCCGAGCGCGAGGGCGATGTCGCAGGCGCCTGCGGCCACCGCGTAGACGGCGGCCCGCACCGCCTCGGATCCGCCGGCGCAGAAGTTCTCCACCCGCGTGACGCCGATGTTGGGAAGCCGCAGCGCGATGCTCATCGCGGTGGCGCCGCGGCCGGTGCCGACGTCGTCCATGTGCGTGGAGAACCAGGCTGCGCCGAGCTGGGTCGGCTCGATGCCCGCATCGGCCATCGCCTCGTTGTAGGCCTCGACCATCAGGTCCTCCGGGCTCGCATCCCAGCGCTCGCCGAACTTGCTGCAGCCCATCCCGAGGATGGCCACCTTGTCCTTGATGCCTCTTGCCATGGTGTGTCCTCCTAGGCGCCGGCTACAGCGCCGGCTGCCGCGCCGGCGTCCCGCGCCGGCGTCGCCTTCCAGAAATACCGGGTGAATCCGCGCCGGTCGTCGATGTCCTTGATGCGGAAGACCATCTCCATGCGGGTGCCGGATTCGACCTCGCCGACGTCGAGGTCGGTGAAGTCCATGAGGATGCGGCCGCCGCCGTCGAAGTCGACCTGCCCGTAGTGATGCGGTGGCGCGGGGTTCCAGGACAGGTACTCGGCCGACCAGCTCAGCACCCGGGCGCCGCGATCGGCCAGCTTGTGCGGCCGCTGCGTGTCCTGCAGCGGGCGCCCCTGGTCGTACGAGATCCGCGACGGCGGGAAATGGACGCTGCCGGTCACCTGGCAGCGACCGGCGACGAGGCCGAGCAGCGCCGCCCGGTGGCGCCAGGCGGTGGAGAGCGCCGTCTTGCGGTCCTGCTCGCCGCGCATCCCGCGCTCGAGCGCGAGCTGGCCCTTGAACGACAGGAACTTGGTGTAGCTGGTCTCCTCGACTCCCCGCGCGAGCCAGCCGCTCACGCCGCGCACCGGCCGGAAGCGGTCCACCGCATCGGTGACGCGAAACACCAGCGCCTGCGCGCCGCTGCCGAACTGGGCCACCAGGATCACCTGTCCGGGCCGCGCGCGCTCCAGCACGTGCGCGAGCAGCAGCAGCGCATGCGCTACCCCGCTATCGCCGACCGACGCGGCCAGCCCGTCCGCGATCGACTCGGGCCGGATGCCGCAGGCGCGCGCGAGCTGGGCGTCCATCTTCGCAAAGGTGCACGGGAAGACGAAGTGGTCCACGTCCCCGGCTGCCACGCCGGCGGCGTCGAGCGCGGCGGCGATCGCCCGGGGCGCGAGCTTGCCGATGCCCTCGTCCCTCACCCAGCGCTCCTCCCAGTGGTAATCCACCTCCTGCCCGCTCGCCCGGAAGTGGTCGACGAAGTCG
>JAEWEW010000360.1 GCA_023389175.1 Pseudomonadota bacterium
ATCCAGCTCATGAGAAGGCGACTCCCTCGCCGGCCTCGGCCGCCACTTCCGCATCCGGATCCCGGACGACCGTGACCGGCCCGAACATCGACGGCAGCCCGGCGGTCAGCGGATGCGCCGCCGGCACCAGGACGACGCCGTGCGCCACGCGGTCGTCACGGCGCGCGGGCAGCCGCGCCTCGCCGCCGGACTGGGTCACAACAACAGGGTCGCCATCGGCGACGCCGATCGCGTCCAGCGTCGACTGCGCCATCGCGGCCACGGGCGGCCGGGCGTCGCTGGTCAGCTGCAGGCTGGGCGCGCGCCGAACCAGCGGATCGGTCCAGTAGATCGGCACGTCGGCGAGCCGCTGCAGCGGCGGGCTCGCATGCACCGGCGGCGCGAGCGCGTTGCCGCCTGCCTGGTTGCTCAGGCGCGACTGGAACCGCCGGCCGTCGCCCCTGGCGACCTTGGGCGGCGCGGCCTGCCCCTCGGGCCCGTTCTCCTGGACCTCGTCGCCGGCGAAGGATGCGAGCAGCCGGTTGCGGACTTCCTCGACGTTGTCGAAATCGAAGCCCTCGACCCCGAAGACCGTGCCCAGCACCCGCAGCACCTTCCATCCCGGACGCGCCCCGCCCTGCGGCCGCGCCGCGCCGTGGAACGACTGCAGCCGGCCTTCGCAGTTGACGAACGAGCCGCCGGTCTCGGCAAACGGCGTCACCGGCAGCAGGCAGTCGACGAGCTCCAGCAGCTCCTGCGACCGGTAGGGCGTGAGCGCGATCACCGTCTGGGCGGCGGACAACGCCGCCCGGGCGGCGACCGGATCGCCGCAGTCGAGCGACGGCTCGAGCCCCATCAGCAGGTAGGCCTTGCGCGGCTGCGCCAGCATGGCGCGGGCGTTGAGGCCGTTGCCGCCGGAGGCGGGCAGCGCCCCCACCAGGTGGCCGCCGACCGAGTTGGCCGCTTCGCCGATCACGCCGACGGTCGCCCCGGTGAGCTGCGCGATGGCCTGCGCCACCCGCGCGATCTCGCCGTATGCCGGATGCTGCACGGCCGCGTTGCCGAGCCAGATGACCGCCTTCTGCGCCCCGACCAGGTGGCGGGCCGCCGCGGCGGCCTGCTCCGAAGGCTCGATGCCGGCGTAGATGTCCGGCACCGCCTGCTTCACCTCGCGCGCGCAGGCGACCAGCACCTCGGCCAGCGCGGTCAGCCAGCGATCCGGCGCGACCGTGATCCGTCCGGCCATCGGCATCAGCCAGTCCTCGGCGAGCGCGTGCAGCGAGACCACCTTCGCGCCGGCCTTGGCCGCAGCCCGTACCCGGGCCGACAGCAGCGGATGGTCCTTGCGCAGGAACGACCCGACGATCAGCATTGCCTCCATCGAGGCGATGTCCTCGATCGCATGGCCAAGCCAGGGGACGCCGGCACGCGCGGGATCGAGCGAGAAGTCCGATTGCCGCAGGCGGAAGTCGATGTTCTCCGAGCCGATGCCGCGCATCAGCGCCGCGGCGAGCCCCATCTCCTCAAGCGTCGAATGCGGCGAGAGCAGCATGCCCACCTGCTCCGCCCCGTGGGTAGCCTTCACGTCGCCGATCGCATGGGTCACGTAGTCGAGCGCCGTCTCCCAGGCGACTTCGTGCCACTTGCCCTCCTGCTTGATCATCGGCATCGGCAGGCGGTCCACCGAGTTGATGCCCTCGTAGGAGAACCGGTCCCGGTCCGAGAGCCAGCACTGGTTGATCGCCTCGTTCTCGAGCGGCAGGACCCGCATGACGCGGTCCTGCTTCACCTGGATGATGATGTTCGAGCCGAGCGAATCGTGCGGCGCGATCGAGCGCCGGCGGGTCAGCTCCCAGTTGCGGGCCTTGTAGCGGAACGGCTTGCTGGTGAGCGCGCCGACCGGGCAGAGGTCGATCATGTTGCCGGAGAGCTCCGAATCCACGGTGCGGCCGACGAAGCTCATGATCTCGGAGTGCTCGCCGCGCCCGGCCATGCCGAGCTCCATCACGCCGGCGATCTCCTGCCCGAAGCGCACGCACCGGGTGCACTGGATGCAGCGGGTCATCTCCTCGGCGGCCACCAGCGGCCCGATGTCCTTGCGGAAGACGACGCGCTTCTCCTCCTTGTAGGTCGAGGCGGGCGCGCCGTAGCCCACGGCGAGGTCCTGCAGCTGGCATTCGCCGCCCTGGTCGCAGATCGGGCAATCCAGCGGATGGTTGATCAGCAGGAACTCCATCACCCCCTGCTGGGCGCGGATCGCCTTCTCCGAGCGGGTGTAGGCCTTCATCCCCGGACTCACCGGCGTCGCGCAGGCCGGCAGGGGCTTGGGCGCCTTCTCCACCTCCACGAGGCACATGCGGCAGTTGGCCGCGATCGAGAGCTTCTTGTGGTAGCAGAAGTGGGGAATGTAGATGCCGAGGCGGTTGGCGGCCTGCATCAGCATGCTGCCTTCGGGCACCTCGATCTTCTTGCCGTCGACCTCGACTTCAACCATTGCTTTCCTGGCGTTCCGTTTGCCTTGCTCGCGCGCGCCCGCTCGTCCTGATCAGACGTACGGCGGCACGATGCAGGACTTGTGTTCCACGTGGTGCGCGAACTCGTCGCGATAGTGCTTGAGGAAGGCACGCACCGGCATGGCGGCCGCGTCACCCAGCGCGCAGATGGTGCGGCCCTGGATGTTGTCCGCGAGCCGGTTGAGCTGGTCCAGGTCCTCCTGCCGGCCTTCGCCGTGCTCGATGCGGTGGACGATCCGGTACAGCCAGCCGGTACCTTCCCGGCACGGGGTGCACTGCCCGCAGCTCTCCTCGAAGTAGAAGTACGAAAGCCGCTCCAGGCTGCGGACCGCGCAGCGGGTCTCGTCCATCACGATGACCGCGCCGGAGCCGAGCATCGACCCGGCCTTCGCGATCGAGTCGTAGTCCATGTCGCAATCCAGCATGATCTCGGCCGGCAGCACCGGCGCGGACGAGCCGCCCGGGATGACCATTTTCAGCTTGCGGCCGCCCCGCACGCCGCCGGCGAGCTCGAGCAGCTTCGCGAACGGCGTGCCGAGCGGGATCTCGTAGTTGCCCGGCAGCTCCACGTCGCCGCCGACCGAGAAGATCTTGGTGCCGCCGTTGTTCGGCTTGCCCGCCTCCAGGAACTTCTGCGCCCCGTTGCGGATGATCCACGGCACCGCCGCGAATGTCTCGGTGTTGTTGATCGTGGTCGGCTTGCCGTAGAGGCCGTAGCTCGCCGGGAACGGCGGCTTGAAGCGCGGCTGGCCCTTCTTGCCTTCCAGCGACTCCAGCAGCGCCGTCTCCTCGCCGCAGATGTAGGCGCCGTAGCCGTGGCTCGCGTGCAGCTGGAAGCTGAAGTCGCTGCCGAGGATGCCATCGCCCAGATACCCGGCCGCGCGCGCCTCCTCCAGGGCCTCCTGGAAGCGCTCGTAGACGCTCCAGATCTCGCCGTGGATGTAGTTGTAGCCGGCGCTGATGCCCATCGCGTACGCCGCGATGATCATGCCCTCGATGACGATGTGCGGGTTGTACCGCAGGATGTCGCGATCCTTGAACGTGCCCGGCTCGCCTTCGTCGGAGTTGCACACCAGGTACTTCTGCGCCGGGAACTGGCGCGGCATGAAGCTCCACTTGAGCCCGGTCGGGAAGCCCGCGCCGCCGCGGCCGCGCAGGGCCGAGGCCTTCACCTCCGCGATCACCTGCTCCGGCGTCATCGGCGCCGAGCCGTCCTTGCCGAGGATGCGCCGCAAGGCCTTGTAGCCGTCGCGCGCCTCGTAGTCGGCAAGCCGCCAGCCGTCAGGAGAGGTCAGCCCCGCCAGCACCTGCGGCTGGATATGCCGCCCGTGGAAGCAGGTTTCCTGCGCCCGCGCGTCGATCAGCAGATCCCGTGCACCCATCCCGGCTCCTACCGCCCTTCGGCCTTCGCGCGCAACTCTGCGATGAGCGCGTCCAGCCGGGCGTTGTCCATGAAACTTTCCATCCGCTTGTTGTTCACCAGGCAGACCGGCGCGTCGGCGCAGGCCCCCAGGCATTCCGTCTCGACCAGCGTGAAGACGCCGTCGGGCGTCGTCTCGCCGTAGCCCACGCCCAGGCGCTCCTTCAGGTACTCGCCGGCCTTCGCCCCGTCGCGCAGCGCGCAGGGCAGGTTGGTGCAGACGCCGATCTTGAACCTGCCGACCGGCTTGGTGTTGTACATCGTGTAGAAGCTCGCCACCTCGTACACCGCGACCGGCGGCATGTCGAGGTAGTGCGCGACGTCGTCGATGATCTCCGGCGTGATCCAGCCCGATTCGTCCTGCGCGATGGCGAGCGCCGACAGCACCGCGGACTGCTGCTGGCCGGGCGGATACTTCGCGATCTCGCGATCGATGAGCCCGTAGGCCTGCGGCGAGAGGACCCGCTCGCGCGGGCGCGGCTCCGGCGCCGGACCGGCGCCCGCATCCACGGCGCGTTGCACGCCCTCGCCGCCGCTCGGCGGCAGCGCTCGCTTGGCCGTTCCGGCTGCCGGCGGTACTGCGCTCATCTATCGATTTCTCCGAACACGATGTCCTGCGTCCCGATGATGGTCACCACGTCCGCGATCATGTGGCCGCGGGCCATCTCGTCCAGGGCTTGCAGGTGCGGGAAGCCCGCTGCCCGGATCTTGAGGCGGTATGGCTTGTTGGCGCCGTCGGAGACCAGGTAGATGCCGAACTCGCCCTTGGGATGCTCGACGGCGGCATAAGCCTCGCCCTCCGGCACATGCATGCCCTCGGTGAAGAGCTTGAAGTGGTGGATCAGCTCTTCCATGTTGGTCTTCATCGCCACCCGCGACGGCGGCGCCACCTTGTAGTTGTCGGTCATCACCGGGCCGGGATGATTGCGCAGCCACTCGATGCACTGCTTGATGATGCGGTTGCTCTGGCGCATCTCCTCGACCCGCACCAGGTAGCGGTCGTAGCAGTCGCCGTTGCGGCCGACCGGGATGTCGAAGTCGAGCAGGTCGTAGACCTCGTAGGGCTGCATCTTGCGCAGGTCCCAGACGACGCCGGAGCCGCGCAGCATCGGGCCGGTCATGCCGAGAGCCTTGGCGCGATCCGGATCCACCACCCCGATGCCGACCAGCCGCTGCTTCCAGATGCGGTTGTCCGTCAGCAGCGATTCGTACTCGTCGACATAGCCGGGGAATCGGTTGGTGAACGCCTCGATGAAGTCGAGCAGCGAGCCCTGGCGATCCGCGTTCAGCTCCGCGATCGCGCGCTCGTTGCGCAGCTTGCTCTGCCGGTGCTTCGGCATCTCGTCGGGCAGGTCCCGGTAGACGCCGCCCGGGCGATAGTAGGCCGCATGCATGCGCGCGCCCGACACCGCCTCGTAGCAGTCCATCAGGTCCTCGCGCTCGCGGAACGTGTAGAGGAACACCGCCATCGCCCCGACGTCCAGCGCATGCGCGCCCAGCCACAGGAGATGGTTCAGGATCCGCGTGATCTCGTCGAACATCACGCGGATGTACTGCGCCCGCAGCGGCACCTCGACCTTGAGCAGCTTCTCGATGGCGAGCACGTAGGCGTGCTCGTTGCACATCATCGAGACGTAGTCGAGCCGGTCCATGTAGGGCACGTTCTGCAGGAAGGTGCGCGTCTCGGCGAGCTTCTCCGTCGCCCGGTGCAGCAAGCCGATGTGCGGATCGGCGCGCTGCACCACCTCGCCGTCGAGCTCCAGCACCAGCCGCAGCACCCCGTGCGCCGCCGGATGCTGCGGCCCGAAGTTCAGCGTGTAGTTCTTGATCTCAGCCATGCTTGACACACCTGCCCGGTACCGTGCCGCACGGCAGCCGAAGCCGACAAGCTGAACTTCCAGTGAAGGCTAACCTGCGCGCAGCGCAGGTTAAGGGTGCGCAAGGCGCACCCGTGCCGAAACTAAAGTTCAGCGTGTAGTTCTTGATCTCGGCCATGCCTACCTTCCCGCCGGATTCCGCACCGCGTTCTCCACCGCTGCTTCACGTTCCGGCCCATAGCCTTCCTCGCGGATCACCCGCGGCACGTTGTCGCGGGGCTCGATGGTGACCGGCTGGTAGATGACCCGGCCCTGCTCCTCGTCGTAGCGCATCTCCACGTAGCCGGAGACCGGGAAGTCCTTGCGGAACGGATGGCCGACGAAGCCGTAGTCCGTCAGGATGCGGCGCAGGTCCGGATGCTGCTCGAACACGATGCCGAAGAAGTCGAAGGCCTCGCGCTCATACCAGTTTGCGCACGGCCACACCGGGATGATCGAGTCGATCACCGGGAACTCGTCATCCGCGACGAAGCTGCGCAGCCGCATGCGGCGGTTGTGGGTGGTGCTGAGCAGATGGGTCACCACGGCGAACCGGCGGCCTTCATAGCTGCCGCCGCCGTAGGCCTGGTAGTCCACGCCGCACAGGTCGATCATGGTGTCGAACGACAGGCGCGGATCGTCCCGCAGCCGCTCGCAGACCGCCAGCTGGCATTCGCCATGGATCTCCACGGTGAGCTCGCCCCGGGCGATGACCAGCGACCGAATGCGCTCGCCCAGCGCGTCCTGCAACGCCGCCTGCAGCTCTTCCAGGCTCGTGCTCATCGCGCGATCGTGCTGGTGCGGCGGATCTTGTTCTGCAGCTGGATGATCCCGTAGAGCAGCGCCTCCGCGGTGGGCGGGCATCCCGGGACATAGATGTCCACCGGCACGATGCGGTCGCAGCCACGGACCACCGAATACGAATAGTGATAGTAGCCGCCGCCGTTCGCGCACGATCCCATCGAGATGACCCAGCGCGGCTCGGGCATCTGGTCGTACACCCGGCGCAGCGCCGGCGCCATCTTGTTGCACAGCGTGCCGGCCACGATCATCACGTCCGAATGCCGCGGGCTCGGACGGAAGATGACGCCGAAGCGGTCCATGTCGTAGCGGGCCGCGCCGGCGTGCATCATCTCGACCGCGCAGCAGGCAAGGCCGAAGGTCATCGGCCACAGCGAGCCGGTGCGGGTCCAGTTGATCAACTTGTCGAGGCTCGTCGTGACGAACCCCTCGCTCATTACGCCTTCAATGCTCATTGGATACTCGCGTTAGATCGCGTTCCGTTCAGCCGTCGCGGGCTGGAGGACTTGGCCCGGCTGCCCCGGATCCGGCGCTTCGGCCCTCCGGCAGGGTCTGCCCCGAAGCGCAGCGGCGCCGCCTGCGCCGCGTGGACATCCGGGCGGACAGGCGTCATTCCCAGTTCAGGGCGCCTCTGCTCCACTCGTAGACGAAGCCGACGACAAGGATCGCAAGGAACACCATCATCGAGATGAAGCCGACGAAGCCGATCGAGCCCAGCGAAACCGCCCACGGAAAGAGGAACGCGATCTCCAGGTCGAACAGGATGAACAGGATCGCCACCAGGTAGTAGCGAACGTCGAACTGCATGCGGGCGTCCTCGAAGGCCTCGAAGCCGCACTCGTAGGGGGACAGCTTGGCCGCATCCGGCCGGGACGGGCCGAGCAGCTTGCCGAAGACCATCGGGGCCACGCCGACCGCGGCTCCCACCAGGAGGAAGAGCAGGACCGGCAGATAGTTTTCCAGGTTCACGGGTGATTCCGGGCCCCTTCCCTGCGGCCTTGGGTTGATCGAACCGGAATGCTCCGGGCTTGGATCCCACGCTTGCCGGAGGCCGCGCTCCCGGACTTGCGTCGCTTGCATCTGCGGCCCAGCGGGCCGTGTTCATGGTGCCGACGGCGAGACTCGAACTCGCACAGCTTTCGCCACTACCCCCTCAAGATAGCGTGTCTACCAATTTCACCACGTCGGCATGTGTCGTGATTTTACTGCGAATTACTTCGGTATCTGGTCAGCGCCGCCGCTTCCCGCCGCGGGTGCGTTGCCGCCGCCACTACCCGGCAAACTACCCGGCAAGCTACCCGGCACGCTCGAGGCGCCCTGGCCGCTGCCACCCGGCGCCGGCGGGACGGTGCTGGCCGGCGGCACCGACGAATCCGGCGTGCTTCCCGGCACCGCGGGCACGGTCGAGGCCGGCACGGTCACGCCTTCCATGACGCTGCCGGTGCCCTGGCCTTCGTTGGAGACGAAGGCGAGCGCCAGCGTGCTGACGAAGAACACCGCCGCCATCGCGGCGGTCAGCCGCGACAGGAAGTTGGCCGAGCCGGTCGCCCCGAACAGGCTGCCGGAAGCGCCCGAGCCGAAGGCGGCTCCCATGTCGGCGCCCTTGCCGTGCTGCAAGAGCACCAGCAGGATCACCGCCAGCGCCGAGAGCACCTGGAGCGTGAGCGCGATCGTGTTGAACAGTTGGCTAGTCATCGGCGCAGCTTCTCCCGGGACGCCCTGGCTCCGTCATGCGCGGGACCATTCATGGTTTGGTGCACAGACGGCTATCACAGGCCCTGACGTCCCTGCGCGCGTGCGGATGCGGCCACCGCGGCGGCCTTGCAGATGGCGACGAACTCGTCGGCAACCAGCGAGGCCCCGCCGATCAGGCCGCCGTCGACATCCTGCTGCTCGAAGAGATCGATCGCATTGGCCGCCTTGACCGAGCCGCCGTAAAGAATCCGGACCTTGTCCGCGTCCGCGATGCCGCCGTGGGCAAGGCGGGCGCGCAGGAAGGCATGCGCGGCCTGCGCCTGCTCCGGCGAAGCCGTCAGCCCCGTGCCGATCGCCCACACCGGCTCGTAGGCCAGCACGTATTCCGCGGCCGAGCGACCGGCAAGCACCGGCACAACCGCGTCCAGCTGCCGCGCCAGCACTTCCTCGGTGACACCGGCCTGCCGCTCCTCGAGCTCTTCACCGAGACACACCACCGGCCGCACCGCATGCTCGAGCGCCCGCTCCGCCTTCTGCGCGACCAGCTCGTCGGTGTCTCCAAAGAGCCGCCGGCGCTCGGAGTGCCCGACCAGCGTCCATGCGCAGCGCAGGTCCGCGAGCATGCGCGCCGACACCTCGCCGGTGAATGCGCCGTTCTCCTGGGAGGCGACGTCCTGGGCGCCCCACTGGGCGCCGGTGTCACCGAGCCAGGTGGCCGCCTGGCTGATGAACGGATAGGGCGGACAGACCGCGACCCCCACGCGATCGAGCAGCGCGCGATCGAGCTGCGCCCGCAGCGCGCCGAGGAGCCGCTCGTTGCCGGACAGATCGCCGTTCATCTTCCAGTTGCCGATGACGAGCGGCCGGCGCAGGCCCGATCGTCCGACGGCGGACGCGGCAGGCGCGCCTCCGGAAGCGGACGGCTCGGGAATGGGCTTGGAAGCTTCGGACATCTGGGACTCGGAATCTGAGACCGGCCAATCGGATACCGGCCGAAGAGCAGGTAACTCTCGATTCTATCGTCCCGTGGATG
>JAEWEW010000374.1 GCA_023389175.1 Pseudomonadota bacterium
GTTGATGACTCGTTCTCAACGTGTAGCTCTGCGCGCCTCGGCACGCAACCTACGACTTCGGAGACCGGCCACCCCACTCTGCGCGGGCGACCATGATGTCTTGAAAAGGGGGGCGCCGGCAGCGGCCCCGCAAAGCCGGATCCGCGCCGGCTGCTGGGTGCGAGGCGTTCAGGTCATGCGACTGGCGCCGGCTGCGGTGGAGACGAACCGGGCGCTCGCCCTGGAGAAGGGGCGCCCGAGCCCTGTCGGCGAGCACGTTGATGGATAGCGGAACATAGGAACACTGAGATGGCGGAAATCACCGCAAGCATGGTCAAGGAACTGCGCGAGAAGACCGACGCGCCGATGATGGAGTGCAAGAAGGCCCTGATCGAGGCCGACGGGGACATGGCCAGGGCCGAGGAGATCCTGCGGATCAAGCTCGGCAACAAGGCGAGCAAGGCCGCATCGCGGGTCGCCGCCGAAGGCGTCGTGGGCATCCATGTCGCGCCGGACGGGGCCAGCGCCGCGATGGTCGAAGTCAACTGCGAAACCGACTTCGTCGCCAAGAACGAGGACTTCCTCGCGTTCACCGCCCGGCTCGCCCGGCTGGTCGCGGAGAAGTCGCCCGCCGACGTGGCGGCGCTGTCCGCGCTCGAGCTCGACGGCAAGCCGGTGGAGGCGGTGCGCACCGGCCTGGTCGGCAAGATCGGCGAGAACCTCTCCATCCGCCGCTTCGTTCGGGTACCGGCGAGCGGCCGCATCGCGAGCTACCTGCACGGCGGTGCGCGCATCGGCGTGCTAGTGGACCTGGTGGGCGGCGACGACGCGCTGGGCAAGGACCTGGCGATGCACATCGCCGCGCACAAGCCGGTGGCGATCGGGCGGGACCAGGTGCCGGCCGAGCTGATCGAGCGGGAGCGCTCGATCGCGGCGGAGAAGGCGGCGGAATCCGGCAAGCCGGCCGAGATCGTCGCGAAGATGGTGGAAGGCACCGTCCAGAAGTACCTCAAGGAAGTCACGCTGCTCGGCCAGCCGTTCGTCAAGGACGACAAGCAGACGGTGGAGCAGCTGCTCAAGGCGCGCAAGGCAAGCGTCGCGGGCTTCCACCTGTACGTCGTGGGCGAGGGCATCGAGAAGAAGCAGAGCGACTTCGCCGCGGAAGTCGCCGCGCAGGTCTCGGCCGCGCGCTGATTCTGCGGCGACCGCCCATGGACAACGCTCCGACAGCGAACCCCGCTGCCACCGCCGCCGCGCCCCAGGGCGCCCACGGCACCGGCCCGGCCTGGCGCCGGGTCCTGCTCAAGCACTCCGGCGAAGCCCTGATGGGCGACGACGCCTACGGCATCAACCGGGCCACCATCGAGCAGATGTGCGGCCAGATCGTCGAGGTGACCCGTCTGGGTGTCGAGCTCGCCATCGTGATCGGCGGCGGCAACATCTTCCGCGGCGTCTCCACCGGCGCCGCGGGGATGGACCGGGCCACCGCGGACTACATGGGCATGCTCGCCACGGTGATGAACGCACTCGCGCTGCAGGATGCGCTGCGCCAGCTCGGCGCGGCCGCGCGGGTGCAGTCGGCGCTCAACATCGAGCAGATCGTCGAGCCCTACATCCGGCCCAAGGCCTTGCGCTACCTGGAAGAAGGCAAGGTCGTGATCTTCGCGGGCGGGACCGGCAACCCCTTCTTCACCACCGATACCGCGGCCGCCCTGCGCGGCGCGGAGATCGACGCCGAGGTGATCCTGAAGGCGACCAAGGTGGACGGCGTGTATACCGCCGATCCGGTCAAGGACGCCGGGGCAACCCGCTATCGCGAGATCTCCTTCGACGAGGCGATCAGCCGCAACCTGAAGGTCATGGACGCCGCGGCCTTCGCGCTCTGCCGTGACCAGAAGCTGCCGGTCAAGGTATTCTCGATCTTCAAGCCCGGTGCGCTGGTCCGGGTCGTGCTGGGCGAGGACGAAGGCACCCTCGTTCACGTCTGAGAGCACAGGCACCGCGTGCCAGCCGCCGGCTGGCCTCGGGGCGGACGGATTCCGGAGGAAAGCATGTCCATCAGTGATATCAAGCAGACGACCGACAAAAAGATGCAGAAGGCGGTGGAGGCCTGCAAGACGAGCCTGTCCAAGATCCGCACCGGCCGCGCGCATGTCGGCGTGCTCGACCACATCCATGTCGACTACTACGGCAACTCCACGCCGCTCAACCAGGTCGCCAACGTGACGCTGCTGGATGCCCGCACGCTCAACGTGTCGGTCTGGGAGAAGCAGATGGCGCCGGTGGTGGAGAAGGCGATCCGCGACTCCGACATGGGGCTGAACCCGCAGTCGCAGGGCACCGTGATCCGCGTGCCGATGCCGCCGCTCTCCGAGGAGCGCCGCCGCGAGATGGTCAAGATCGTCAAGCATGAAGGCGAGAACGCCAAGGTGGTGGTCCGTGGCCTGCGCCGGGACGCCAACAGCGAGCTGAAGGAGCTGTCCAAGGCGAAGGAGATCTCCGAGGACGACGACCGCAGGGCGCAGGACGAGATCCAGAAGATGACCGACCGCTATGTGGCGGAGATCGACAAGATGCTCGCCTCCAAGGAGCAGGAGGTGATGACGGTCTGATGCCGGTCTCCCGGGATCGCCGCGCCCACGCCGCCGCGCAACGATGACCTTCGTCAGCTCGACCCAGACCATTCCGGGCGGCGGACCGGTCCCGCGCCACGTCGCCATCATCCTGGACGGCAACGGGCGCTGGGCGACCGAGCGCCACCTGCCGCGCGCCGCCGGCCACCGCCGCGGCGTCGAGGCGGTGCGCAACACGGTGGAGCAGTGCGCCCGCATGGGCATCGAGTTCGTGACGCTGTTCGCCTTCAGCTCGGAGAACTGGCGGCGCCCGGCCGACGAGGTGTCGCTGCTGATGCGGCTCTTCATGTCGGCCCTGCAGCGGGAGGTGGACCAGCTGCGTCGCAACGGCATCCGGCTGCGGGTGGTGGGGGACCTTTCCCGCTTCGAGCCCACGCTGCAGGAGATGATCCACGCCGCGCAGCGGGACACCGCCACCAACCGCCGCATGACGCTCACCATCGCCGCCAACTACGGCGGCCGCTGGGACATCCTGCAGGCGACCGGCGCGCTGATGCGGGCGCGCGCCGCAGCCGGCGCGGACCTCAATGCGCCGGTCACGGAGTCGGAGCTCGCCCAGTACCTGGCCATGGCCTTCGCTCCGGAGCCGGATCTGTTCATCCGCACCGGTGGCGAGCAGCGCATCAGCAACTTCCTGCTGTGGCAGCTCGCGTATACCGAGCTCTACTTCTGCCCGGAGTACTGGCCGGACTTCGACACGCAGGCGCTGCAGCAGGCGATCGCCTGGTACCGCCAGCGCGAACGCCGCTTCGGCCGCACCGGCGGGCAGCTCGCGGCAGCGGCGGGTTGAGCATCCTCACCTGGCCGAGGGCAGGGATCGTTCTCCTCCCGCCGGGAGGACGCGGCGAATGCTGAAGCAACGCATCATCACCGCCGCCGTCCTGCTGATCGCCATCGCCTGGGCGCTGTTCTTCGCGCCTCCCTTGGCCTGGGGTGTGCTCTCGCTCGGCCTGCTCGCGGCGGCCGGCTGGGAGTGGGGCACGCTGCTCGGCCGCGGCGAAGCGACCCGGGGCGCCGCTGCGCAGGTCCGCGCCTCAGACCATCGCGCCGCGGCGGTCGTCAGCGGGGCGATCGTCGTGGCGGGCCTTGCCTGGCTCGCCTGGCGTGGCGGCTTCGGGCTTGCGGCAGGCGTGGGCGGCCCCGGCCCCTGGCTCACGGGCCTGCTGGTGGTGGACCTTCTCCTCTGGCTCACGCTCGCGCTGCCGGCGGTGCTCGCCGCCAAGCCGCGCGGCAACCATCCGGCATTCGCGGCGGTGGCCATGTTCTGCCTCTGGGTCGCCCTCCTGGAGCTGCGGCTGATCGATCCGGTACTGGTACTCTCTGCCATGGCCATCGTCTGGTTCGCCGATGTCGGCGCCTATTTCGTCGGCCGCGCCTTCGGCCGGCGCAAGCTGGCGGTGCGCGTGAGCCCCAACAAATCCTGGGAGGGCGCCTGGGGCGGCCTTGCCGCCGTGCTCGCGGTCGCGGCCCTCGCGTGGCTCGCCTGGCCGGATGCGCCGGTGCTGAGCAGCATGCTGGCGGGCCGGGCGGGACTGCCGCTCGCCGCGCTCGCGCTCACCGCGATCGTCGCGCTGTCGATCGTCGGGGATCTCTACGAATCGCTGCTCAAGCGCGCCAAAGGGGTCAAGGACAGCGGCCGCCTGCTTCCCGGCCACGGCGGAGTGCTCGACCGCATCGACGCACTGGTGCCCACCATGCCTGCCTGCCTGCTGCTCTGGCACGCGCTCGCCCGATGAAGCGGATCACCATCCTCGGTGCCACCGGCTCCATCGGCGACAGCACGCTGGACGTGATTGCCCGCAACCCCGAACGCTACCGGGTCCATGCCCTGACCGCCAACGGCAACGTCGACAAGCTGCTGGAGCTCGCCCGGCGCCATGATCCCGCGGTGATCGGGGTGGCAGACCCGGCCGCGGCCGCCGGCCTGCAGGCACGGGTGCGGGCCGCCGGCCTGGGTGCCCGGGTGGCGGTCGGCCCGGACGAGATCACCGCGGTGAGCGCCGCGCCGGAGGTCGACTGCGTGATGGCCGCCATCGTCGGGGCTGCCGGGCTCGCTCCGACGCTCGAGGCCGCCCGCCACGGCAAGACGGTCCTGCTCGCCAACAAGGAGGCGATCGTCATGGCCGGCCGGCTGTTCATCCAAACCTGCCGGCAGTCGCGGGCGACTTTGCTGCCGATCGACAGCGAGCACAATGCCCTTTTCCAGTGCCTGCCGCCGCCGCGCGCCGGCGCGCCGGTCGCCGGGGCCGTCCGGCGGCTGATCCTGACGGCCTCGGGTGGCCCGTTCCGGACCACGCCGGTGGCGGACCTGGACCGGGTAACGCCGGACGAAGCCTGTGCCCACCCGCGCTGGAGCATGGGCCGGAAGATCTCGGTCGACTCGGCAACGATGATGAACAAGGGGCTGGAGCTGATCGAAGCGCACTACCTGTTCGACATGCCGGCGGAGCGGCTGGAGGTCCTCATCCATCCGCAGAGCGTCGTGCATTCGCTGGTGGAGTACGTGGACGGCTCCGTGCTGGCACAGCTCGGCAACCCGGACATGCGGGTGCCGATCGCCCATGCCCTGGGCTATCCGGAGCGGATCGGCAGCGGGGCGACGCCGCTCGACCTGGCGGCCATAGGCCGGCTGGACTTCGAGGCGCCCGACGAGGCGCGCTTCCCGTGCCTGCGGCTTGCCCGCGAGGCGCTCGCAGTCGGCGACGGCGCCCCGTGCGTGCTGAACGCGGCCAACGAGGTCGGTGTGGCGGAGTTCCTTGCGGGAAACCTTCGCTTCAGCGACATTGCCCGTATCAACGAAGCGGTGCTCGAGACCGTTGAATCCTCCAGCGCTCCCGCCTCCCTGGAGGAGGCCTTGGCGCTGGATCGGCGTTCCCGCGAGGAGGCGCGCCGCCAGCTGCGGAGGTTCAAATCATGACAACCCTGCTCTCCTTCCTCTTCGCCCTGGCGGTGCTGGTGTTCATCCACGAGCTGGGCCACTACGCCGTCGCCCGCTGGTGCGGCGTCAAGGTGTTGCGCTTCTCCATCGGGTTCGGCAAGCCGCTGCTCACCTGGCGCGTCGGACCGGACCGCACCGAATGGAGCCTCTCGCCGATCCCCCTCGGCGGCTACGTGAAGATGCTCGACGAGCGCGAGCAGGGCGAGATCGCCACGGCGGACGCGCACCGCGCATTCAACCGGCAGTCGCTCGCCAAGCGCAGCGCCATCGTCGCTGCCGGTCCGGCGGCCAACTTCCTGCTCGCCATCGTGCTCTACGCCGTGCTCGGCATGGCCGGCCTGCAGGAGCCGGCGCCGGTGCTCGGCGCACCACCCGCGGACAGCGCCGCGGCCAGCGCCGGCATCCAGGATGGGGACCGGGTGGTGGCGGTGGACGGCTCGCCGGTGGAGACGTTCAACGAGGTGCGGCTGCGACTGATCGACGGCATCGTCGACAAGCGGCCGGTGCTGCTGCAGGTCGACGGCCGGGAGGGCTCGCGCCAGGTATCCCTGGAGACGCGCGGCCTGCCGGATGGCGAGCTCGAGCGCGATTTCGGCCGCACGTTGGGGCTGGAGCTGCGCGCCGGCGCGGTTCTGGTCGGCAACCTGGTGGGCGGCAGCGCCGCCGAGGCCGCCGGGCTGCTGCCCAATGACGAGATCGTGAGCGTGGAAGGCAGGCCGATCCGCCGGGCGCGCGACCTGATCGACGAGGTGCGGGCGAATCCGGACCGGCCGCTCGCCTTCGTGGTCCGGCGCGACGGCGCGGAGATCGCGCTCGGCGTGACGCCGCGGGCCGAGATGGAATCCGCGGCCGACGGCAGCAGCAGCCGGGTCGGCCGGATCGGCGCGGCGCTCCAGCAGCGGGTGGAGATGGTGACGCTGGACCTCGGGCCGATCGAGGCGCTCGGCCATGGCGCGCGGCAGACCTGGGAGATGTCGATCTTTTCCCTGCGCATGCTGGGCAAGATGGTGACCGG
>JAEWEW010000051.1 GCA_023389175.1 Pseudomonadota bacterium
CTGCTGGCCGAGCACCGCGCGCACGCCGATCTCGAAGACGTCCACCGTGCCTGGCAGCCGCAGGCCGTGCTCGGCGGATGCCAGGTCGCCGAGCACGGGTGCCATGGCCGCCGGATCGCAACCGACGTCGAACAGGTGCTCGATACGCTCCAGCACCGGGCCTGCGTGCGGCACCAGCGCGGCCGACAGCGAGACCCGCAGCGCCGCGCGTTCCGGCGCAAGCCGAACCGCGACGACGCCCATCGACCGGCCTCCGTCGTCGCCGATCGCCCGCAGGCTGCGTCGATACACGCCGTCGACCACGGTCTCGGTGGCCGGCACGGCGCGCGCCTCGAGAAAAGCCATCATCGCCGGCCATTGGTAGGGCGGCCGGTAGGGCAGGTACCACGTCGCCGCGGCGCCGGCCTCCTCGAGGCAGCCGTCGCGCGCAGCGGCAACGCGCGGCGGGCCGCTCATTCGGTCGCGCCCGCCGGGCGCTCGAGCGCATCCAGGACCGCGCGCGCGAAAACGCATCGGTCGAAGCGACCGCGCTCGGTGGTCATGCCGAGGCGGACGATCACCGCCTGCCGCGACGGCACCATCGCGACCACCTGGCCGAAGTGACCGGTCATCATCAGCGTGTCGGCAGGCAACCCGCTGTCGGCCGGGCAGGCGGTGGACTGCGGTCTTCCGGCCAGCCAGACCTGCGCGCCGTAGCCCATCGCCGGCGAGGCGCTAGAGGCGCTTTCCAGCGACGGCGGATCGAGCGCCCGGGCCAGCCAGCCCGCAGGAAAGACCTGGCGATCTTCCAGCCTTCCGTCGCTCATCAGCGCCTGGCCGATCCGTGCCCAATCGCGCGGCGTCGCCCACAGGTAGGACGAACCGATGAAGGTGCCGGTGGCGTCGGTCTCGATGACGGCGGAGGCGGCGCCGATGGGATCGAACAGGACCTGCCGCGGATAGCGCCAGTAGTCCCGGTCGTCGGCGAACTGCAGGCGCAGCAGGCCGGAGAGCAGGTTGCTGGTGGCGCTCAGATAGCGAAAGCGCGTCCCGGGCTCCGCCTCCGCGGCCGCCGACCCGGCATACGCCGCGACATCGGACACGCCCCACAACATGCGCGGCACCGCATCCCAGGGGGCGTACCCCTCTTCATGGTCGAGGCCGTCGCGCATGTAGAGCAGGTCGCCGACCGTGATCCCGGCGCGGCCGTCGTCCTGCCAGCGCCGCAGCCACGGCGGCCGCCGCTGCGGCGCAACCCAATCCAGGGCTCGAACGTCCGACGTCTGCCGCTGCTCCGCGAGCCGTGCGTGGACCAGCAGGCCGAGCACCGTCTTGGTCATCGACCAGCCGATCTGCCGCGTGCGCTCGTCGAATCCCGGGGCGTAGCGCTCGGCGAGCAGGCGGCCGTCCTGCAGGATCACGACCGCCCGGGCGTTGCGGCCGGCCGCCTCGCCATCGTTGCGGAATGCCTCGTCGAGCACCGCCGCGAGCCGCGCGGGCGCGGCGCCTCGCGGCCATTGCGTCGGCGCCGCGGTTCCGGCTGGCGCCGCCGGTGCGGCGGTGCCCGCGCCGGTCCGCGGGCCGGCTTGCACGCCGGTTTGCGCGAGCACCTCCGCCGCGGGATCGAGGACGCAGCCGAGCGGAGCGACATGCACCGCGACGCGCTCGCGCCCGGCCGGCATCCAGCCACGAACCTCGCGCCGGGACGTGTCGATCGTCACGCTGGCAAGCCGCAGCAGCGCGCTCGCCGGCAACACGTCGCGTGCGAGCACGTCCTCGCCCGAGCGGCCCGCCATGAACACGCCCGAACAGACCGTCCGGGCCGCGAAGCCGGCGACCGCGCTCGGCAGGCCGAGCCACGTGATCACCGCCAGCAGCGCGCCGGCGAGGAGGAGGGCGAAGAGCAGGAAGATGCGTATCGACTTGCGCAACATGGTGGCCGATGATACGTGGGCGCGCGCGAAGCGATGCCGGTGCCTGCGCGCGCTGGCACTAGAATCGAGGCATGCAGCCCAGCGATTCGCGCCGCAAGGTCTTCACCGAGCCGATCGAGGCGCTCGGCTACGTCAGGACGCTCTACCAGGAGTCGATCGAGGCGCTGCGTGCCGGCCTCGCGGAGTTCGCCGGGGGCACGCTCGGCGCGGCGCGGGTGCGGGCCTTCTATCCGTATGTCCGCGTCAAGACGGAGACGGCCTCCCGCCCGGACTCGCGGCGCTCGTTCGGCTTCGTCGCCGGGCCGGGCGTCTACGCCACCACGGTGACCCGGCCGGACCTGTTCGGCCGCTACTACTCGGAGCAGCTGCGGCTGCTGGTCAAGAACCACGGCGTCGCGCTGGAGGTCGGGCTCAGCCAGCAGCCGATCCCGATCCACTTCGCGCTCTCCGACGAGATGGTGCTGGACGCATCCTTCGACGAGCGCATCGGCCGGGACCTGGTGGATCATTTCGACCTGCCCGACCTGGCCGCGATGGACGACACCATCGCGAACGGCCTCGGTCCGGCGGGCCCGTACGCCACCCAGCCGCTCGCCCTGTTCACCGCGCCGCGGGTGGACTACTCGCTGCACCGGCTGCGCCACTACACCGGCACCTCGCCCGGCCACTTCCAGAACTTCGTCCTGTTCACCAACTACCAGTTCTACATCGACGAGTTCATCCGGATCGGGCGCGAACGCGTGCTCGGCAACGGCGAGCGGACGCAGCAAGGCGACGACGACTACATCGCGTTCGTCGAGCCGGGCAACAGCATCACCTGGAGCCCGGGCCACCGTGGCAAGTTTCCGTCGGGCGCGCCGACCGCGGAAGGCACGCCGCCGGAGCGGCTGCCGCAGATGCCGGCCTACCACCTGCAGCGTGCCGACCGCAGCGGCATCACCATGGTGAACATCGGCGTCGGGCCGTCCAATGCCCGCACCATCACCGACCACATCGCCGTCCTGCGTCCCCATGCCTGGATCATGCTGGGCCACTGCGCGGGGCTGCGCAACACCCAGCGCCTGGGCGACTACGTGCTGGCCCACGGCTACGTGCGCGAGGATCATGTGCTCGACGACGAGCTGCCCCTCTGGGTGCCGATCCCGGCGCTCGCGGAGGTGCAGGTCGCCCTCGAAGGCGCGGTGGCGGACGTGACCCGCATGGAGGGCTACGAGCTCAAGCGCGTGATGCGCACCGGCACCGTGGCCTCGGTCGACAATCGCAACTGGGAGCTGCAGCCGCATGCCGCGCTGATCCGGCGCTTCAACCTGAGCCGGGCGGTGGCGCTGGACATGGAAAGTGCCACCATCGCGGCGAACGGGTTCCGCTTCCGCGTGCCCTACGGAACGCTGCTCTGCGTTTCGGACAAGCCGCTGCATGGCGAGCTGAAGCTGGCAGGGATGGCCACCCGCTTCTACCGGGAGCGGGTCAGCCAGCACCTGGAGATCGGGATCCGCGCGTTGGATGCGCTGCGTCGCCAGGGGGTGGAGCGGCTGCACTCGCGCAAGCTGCGCAGCTTTGCCGAGGTGGCCTTCCAGTGACCGGGTCGGGCCCGCCGGCCTCGGTGCTGAAGCGCGTGACCTTCTTCCTGGTGATCGGTGCGGTCCTCTTCCTGCTCTTCGATCGCTTCGGCCCCTTCCAGTCCGGCCGCGGCTACCGGCCCCGGCCGATCGAGACCTTGAGCGCGGCCGGCACCGAGCTCGAGCGGACCTTCGACGGACACTACTACGTGAGCGGCGCGATCAACGGTCGCGAGGTGGCGTTCATGGTCGACACCGGCGCGAGCACGGTGGCGATCGGGGAAGACCTCGCGCGCCGGCTCGACCTCGGGCCCTGCCGGCCGCGCCGCTATGCCACCGCGGCAGGGACGGTCGACGGCTGCGAGGCGCGCGCGAAGACGGTGGAGGTGGCCGGTCTTCGGCTGCCGGATGTGGCGGTCGCCGTGCTGCCCGGGGCGGACACCCTCCTGCTCGGCATGAACGTGCTCCGCCATTTCCGCATCGAGCAGCAGGATGGCAGGATGACGCTCGTGCCGCCGGCCCGCGATGCCGGCCGGCCCCACCAGCGGAGCAAGGACTGACGATGGCGACCAACGACGACCCGCATCCCTGGTCCCTCTCGGGGCATGCGCCGGGCCAGGCACTGCGCCAGCAGGGCTTCGCGCTGCTCTCTCCCGCCGAGCTCGCATCGCTGACCGGCGTCGCGGCCTCGGTCCTGCGCGACTGGCTGCCGCAATGGGACCGCCTGCCGCCGGACGAGTACCTGCGCGACGGCGGACGCTACCGGTACCGCCGGCACGGCTGCTTCATCCTGGAGATGGCGGACGGCATGCTCAGCCAGACGCCGCATCGTCCGCATTGGCAGTCGACGGACTACAACGCGCTGCACGGCGGCATCGACCGCTGGTTCCAGCCGCTCGAGGAAGCGCTGGTCTCCGATCCGCGGTGGCCCGGGCTGCTGCGATCGCTCGGCGAGCTCTTCGCGGACGTCGCGCCGTCCGACCGCTGGTACATCGAGGCACACCAGTTCCGCATCGACGCCGCCGACGGGCTCGGTCGGCCGACGCCCGAGGGGGCGCACCGCGACGGCGTGGACTTCGTGGCGGTGATCGTCGTCAACCGGCATGGCGTGCGCGGCGGCGAGACCCGGGTGTTCCAGGCCGACGGTCCGCTCGGCATGCGCTTCGTGATCGCGGAGCCCTGGAGCGCGCTGTTGCTGGACGATGCCCGGGTGATCCACGAGACGACGCCGATCCAGCCGGAGCTGCAGGCGGCCGCCACGCTCACTGCGTTCGCTGCCCCCCGGGGGAGCCCGCCAGTGGCTTCGGGCGGCGGTGCGCCACCGACGGCGGTACGTGACACGCTGGTGCTGACCTACCGGCGGGGAGGGTTCCAGTCGGCGGAGAACGAGGGCAGCGCCATGCGAAGGCCGGGTGGACCTCTCGCGCCGCGTCCGGGGAACGCGCCATGAGCGACCGGCTGACCTTTCTGCATACCTCGCCAGCCCACATCGAGACGTTCGAACGCCTGGTGAAGGCATCGGCTCCGGAGGTCAGGACGAGCCATGTCGTCGCCGAGGACCTGCTCGCGGACGCCCAGGTGGTCGGCGCCGATGATCCGAGTCTGGTCGCGCGCATCCAGAAGGCGATGACCGATGCCGCGGAAACCGGTGCCGCGGAAACCGGTGCTTCCTGGGTGGTGGTATGCACCTGCTCGACGATCGGCGGGGCCGCGGAGCGCACGCCGACGAACGGCCGCTTCAATGCGTTGCGCATCGATCGCGCCATGGCCGAGCGCGCGGTTCGCAGCGGCCCCGACATCCTCGTCGTGGCCGCACTCGAGAGCACGCTTCGGCCGACGATCGATCTCATCCGGGAGTCGGCTGCCTCGCTTGGCCGGGAGGTCACGGTAAGGCACCTCGTCGTCGAGGACGCGTGGCGCCACTTCATGCGCGGGGATCGAGAGGCCTATGTCGCCGCGGTGGCCGAGGCGATTCGTCGCGAGCCGGTCGCTGCCGATGTGGTCGTGCTGGCGCAGGCGTCCATGGCGTCGGCCGCGGAGCGGCTGCAGGACCTGGGCGTGGAGGTGCTGTCCAGCCCGGCACTGGGCGTGAGGGACGTGCTGGACCGACTGCGGGGCAGGCGCTGATCGGAACCGGCGCCTGCGCTGCCGGTCCGGAGCCGGACCCGGCGCGGTCTATGCCGCCTGTACCCGCTGCATCGCCTCGAGCAGCGCCTCGGTCCCCTGCGCGCCGCTCACCCCGACACGCTCGTCCAGCGCGTTGCCGAAGATGAAGAGCGGCACGCCGGAGACGCCGTACTCGCGCAGCTCGGCATCGGCCGCGGCCACGATCCGCGTCACCGAATCGCTGTCGAGCAAGGTATCGACCAGCGTCTCGCTCATGCCCAGGCGCACCCCGATCTCGCGCAGCACCGCGTCGTCGGAGAGGTCGCGCCCCTCCTGGAAGTAAGCCTGGAAGCAGGCTTCGGCTGCGGCGGACTGGTCCAGCGATTCCGCGGCGAGCTCGATCAGTCCGTGGGCCTTGAGGGTATTCGGCTGCACGCGGATTGCATCCAGCCGCAACTCCAGGCCGACCGCGCGCGCGGCGGCAAGGACGCGGTCATAGCGGCCGCCGCCGTCGGTCGCGCCGAACTTGCGCTCCAGGTAGGTGCTGCGCGGCATTCCGCCGGGTGGCAGGCCCGGGTTGAGCTGGAACGGTCGCCACCGCACGACCGGCGGCGGCAGGTCCGGGTACATCGCCCGCCGGCGCTCGAGCGCCTGCTCCAGCTGGCGCTTGCCGACGTAGCACCAGGGACAGACGACGTCAGAGACGACGTCGATGCCGAGAACAGACGGGGACAAGCTGCTCATATCCGACCCTCGTGGCGTGCCTTCCATCCTACCCTGTTCCGGTGACTGCCTAAAGACAACCCCGGCGCTGCCGATACACCGGATATGCTGACGACCGCCCCGACCTCGCTGCACACCTGGGCGTCCTACTTCGCCGGCGCCGAGATCCCGGTGCTCGCGGCCACCGCCGACGCGCTCGCCGCGCTTGCCGCCGGCCAGGACGAGGTCACTGCCGGCCAGCTCGCGCCGCTCGTGCTGGCGGATCCGATGATGACGGTCAAGCTCCTCGCGCACGTGGCGCAGCGGCGCCCGGCGCGCGCGCTGACCGGCTCGGAAACGGTGCCGCAGGCGATCCTGATGATGGGCGTGCAGCCGTTCTTCACCGCGTTCGCGAGCCAGCCGGCGATCGAATCGGTGCTGTCCACCTGGCCGGGGGCGATACAGGGCGTGCGCAACGTGCTGGAGCGCTCCCATCGCGCCGCGCTGATCGCGCTCGCCTTCGCGGTGCATCGCAAGGACCCGGATGCCGAGATCATCCACGAGGCGGCGCTGATGCACGACTTCGTCGAGGCACTGCTGTGGTGCCACGCGCCGCTGCTCGCGCTCGCGGTGGAGCGCCTCGGCGCCGACGATCCGACCATCGGGACGGCGCTTGCGCAGCGGCGGGTGTTGAACATCGAGCTCTGCGATCTCGAGCAGGCGCTGCTGCGGGCCTGGCGGCTGCCGGAGCTGCTGGTGCGGATCACCAACGACCGGCTTGCCGGCGACCCGCAGGCACGCACCGTCCTGCTCGCCCTGCGCATCGCCCGCCATTCCGGGGGCGGATGGGACAGCCCGGCGCTCGCGCAGGACTTCCGCGCGGCGGGAGACCTGCTCGGCCTGAGCGTCGATGCGGTGCGCGACAAGGTGATGCGGCTGGAGGAACCGGCGCCCGCCTGAGGCTGCCGACCCTGCCGGCGCCGACCGCGGCCGGTGTCCGTCGCCGCCGGGCGGCGTTTCCGGCCGGGATACGCCTGCCCGCGTATTGCCGGCGCCGCCCGTCCCACACACAATGGCCTGGTCGCCGGATGACCGGCGAGCCATCGGTCATGGAGGTGGGCATGGACATGAAGGCGGATACCCGGCCGGACATCGACGCGGCCCGCGCGGCGGCCGCGCGCATCGCCAGCGCCTACGCGCGTGCCATCGAGGGGCGGGATCCGGCGCTCCTCATCAGCCTGTATCGCGAGGATTGCGAGCACATCCTGATCAACCGCAATGCGCCGCCGAGCCGGCCGGTGGTGCTGCGCGGGCGGGCGGCGGTGGCAGCCATGTGGGAGGAGGACTGCGGCCGGGACATGACGCATCGCGTGGAGTCGATCCTGACCACGCATGACCGGCTCGCGTTCTACATGACCTGCCAGTACCCGGACGGCACGCGGGTCGCGGCCATGGGGTCGGCGGAACTGGCGGATGGCGCGATCGTGCGAGAGACCAGTATCGAATGCTGGGACGAGTAGAAGGCTGCGCCGGCTCGGCCCGCCGGCGCCGGCTTCAGGGCCGCTCGAGCAGCGCGTAGCGGCTTGCCTGCCAGGCCCTCAGGGTGGCCGCGGTGCGGGACTCCACCCCCATCTTCTGGAAGATGTGCTCCAGGTGCTTCTGCACCGTGCGCGCGCTCACGCCGAGGATCATGCCGATCTCGACGTTGTTCTTGCCCTGGGCGACCCACGACAGCACCTCCGCTTCGCGGGACGTGAGGCCGAGTGAGCCCAGCGCCGATATCGGCGAGGCGAGCGCCTCCTCGGCAAGAATGAGGAGGTGCTCGCCCTTCGCGTGATCGACGACGAGATCGATGGACAGGTATTGCCCGCCGCACGCCTGCACCAGCGGATCGCGCACGGTCTGCGGATTGTGGCGGCCGATCGCCTCCATGTGCAGCCGCTTGCGCGCCCACTGCTCCACCGTCGCGGGCAGGGTCGCGGCATGGCGCCGGCGTTCCGCCGAAAAGTACTGCGCCAGCCACAGGCGCGCCTGCTCCGTGCAGAGCTCCACCCGAAGGTCGTCGTCCACCATCACCACGCCACGGCTGTCCCGCACCCGCTCGAGCGCGCGCGATACGCCGGGATAGTGCCGCGCGCGCATGGCCGCGCGCAGGCAGGAGACCAGGCTCGGCCAGAGAAGCTCCAGGCCTCGTCGCTCCCAGCGGTCGAACTCCAGGTGGCTGCGACCCAGCCCGACCAGGTGGAGATCGCCGTCCGGGCTGGCCAGGCGCATCACCATCTGGTAGCGCGCCGGCAGCGGCTGGTACAGCGTCCGGTACAGGTCGCCGGCGGCGAACCGGTCGCCGCCCGGCACGTCGGCGAGACGCCAGGCGCGCACCGCGCGGTGGACCACGAGGTGCGTGACCAGCGGGTGGTCGCGCCGATGCCAGTCGATCGTGTCGGCCGACACCGGCGGCATCCGCAGCTCGGTCGGCCACTGCGTGACGTTGCCGCAGCGGTGCCGGGTATCGACGGTGAGGTAGACGGCCATCTCGCAGTCCACTGCCCGCGAGAGCGCGCTGACGATGCCGTGGCGGAGCCTGCGCGGATCCCGTATCGCGGCGAGCTCGTACTGGCAGCGCATGAGCTTCGTGACCACGGCCTCGGTGAAGTCCATCGCGGCTCTCCCTGGCACACCATGCAGCGGCCCGGACGGCAGCCGGCGGCGATACGCCGGCCTGCGTATTTCCGGTACGCGCGGGTGCGTCTAGATTCTATTCACGAGCCGGTCGTGCCGGCGCGGTCGGCTCCCGGCGACGGAGATCGGCGACGAAATCAGGAGAAGCAGATGGACATCGACCAGGCGAAGCTCGACGCCCTCCTGGGGCGCATGGTGGGCGAGTTCGGCGCGATCGCGAGCGCGCCGCTGGTGATCCTCGGCGACCAGCTCGGCCTGTACAAGGCCATGGCCGGCGCTGGCGCGCTCACCGCCGAGGAGCTGGCGGAAAGGACCGGCGTGCGGCTGCGCTACACCCAGGAGTGGCTGAACGCCCAGGCGGCGAGCGGCTTCATCGACTACGACCCCGGCAAGCAGGCCTTCAGCCTGTCGCCCGAGGCCGCGATGGCGCTCGCCGACGACGCCAGCCCGGCCTGCATGCTGGGCGGCTTCGATGTGCTGCGATCTTTCTTCCTCGATCTGGAGAAGGTGGAGCGCGCCTTCCGCAGCGGTAACGGCCTGGGCTGGCACGAGCATCATGCGAGCCTCTTCGCCGGCACGGAGCGCTTCTTCCGTCCCGGCTACAACGCAAACCTCGCGTCGAGCTGGATACCGGCGCTCGAGGGCATGCAGCGGCGCCTGGAGTCGGGCTGCAGCGTGGCCGACGTCGGCTGCGGCTTCGGCGCCTCCACCATCGTCATGGCCCGGGCCTGGCCGGCGTCGCGCTTCGTCGGCTACGACAGCCATCCGCCGTCGATCGAGAAGGCCCGTCAGCGCGCGCGGGATGCCGGTGTCGCGGACCGGGTGAGCTTCGAGGTGGCCGCGGCCAAGGACTATCCCGGCACCGGCTTCGACCTGGTGGCCTTCTTCGACTGCCTGCACGACATGGGCGACCCGGTGGGCGCGGCCCGGCATGTCCGCGAATCCCTCGCGTCCGACGGCACCTGGATGCTGGTCGAGCCGTTCGCCAACGACCGCCTCGAGGACAACCTCAATCCGGTCGGAAGGGTGTACTACTCCGCATCGACCATGATCTGCACGCCATGCTCGCTGTCGCAGGAGGTGGGCCTGGGGCTGGGCGCCCAGGCCGGTGAGGCGCGCCTGCGGGATGTCGCGGAACGCGCCGGCTTCGGCCGCTTCCGGCGGGCCGCCGAGACGCCGTTCAACCTGGTCTTCGAAGCGCGCGCCTGACGCGGCCACAGGCCGCTTCGGGTGCTTGCTAGTCCCGGCCGGCGCTCCTGGCGGCCAGGCGATCCTGCACACCCAGCAGCCGGCGTGGAGCGGGCTTTGCCCGGCCACAGCCGGCGCCCCCTGGGGGGTGAGGCCGGACACGAATAGTCCCTGCGGACTATTCGTGCCTGCCGAACGCCCTCCGCCTCCGGCGGAGGGCTCCGCGGCCACAGGCCGCCTCGGGGGTAAATTCAATGCGGCTTCGCTTCCTCGTAGTGGACGATGGACCCGTCCTCGTCCACCGTATCCAGCCGCACGCGAAAGCCCCATAGGCGCTGCAGGTAGCCGAGCACCCGGTTCGCGTCCTCGTTCAAGGGACGGCCGCGGTGCCGGCGGTGCTGCACCCGCAGGCTGCGGTCGCCGTCCCGGTCGTAGTTCACGATCTGGATGTCAGGAAGCAGGTAGTCGCGGTTGTACTGCTGCGCCAGCAGCTGCCGCACGCGGCGGTAGCCGCTGTCGTTGTGGATGCTGTCGATGCCGAGGGTGTCCTCGTCCTCATAGTCCGCCACGGCGAAGAAGTGAAACTCCCGGATCAGGCGCGGCGACAGGAACTGGGCGATGAAGGACTCGTCCTTGTAGTTGCGCATGGCGAAGTCCAGCACCTTGCGCCAGTCGGCACCAACGATGTCCGGGAACCAGTGCCGGTCTTCCGGCGTGGGGTTCTCGCAGATGCGGCGGATGTCGCTGAACATCGCGAAGCCGAGCGCATACGGATTGATGCCGCCGTAGCCGCGCTGGTCGTAGCCGCGCTGGGTGACCACGTTGGTGTGGGAGGTGAGCACCTCGATCATGAAGCCGTCATCGACCTTCTTCTGGTCGTAGAGGCGATTGAGGAGGGTGTAGTGCCAGAAGGTGGCCCAGCCCTCGTTCATCACCTTGGTCAGGCCCTGCGGATAGAAGTACTGCGCCACCTTGCGAACGATCCGCACCAGCTCGCGCTCCCACGGCTGCAACCGCGGCGAATGCTTCTCCACGAAGTAGAGCAGGTTCTCCTGCGGCTCCTCCGGAAACCGGCGCGAGCGGCGCGAGCCGGTCTCCGAGGCCTGGTTCGCGGGCAGGGTCCGCCAGATCTCGTCGTACTGCTGCCAGGAATATTCCTGGCGCTCCCGGTGCCGGCGCAGCTCGTCGGCTGGCGACAGCGGCTTGGGATGGCGGTAGCGGTTCACGCCGAAATCCATCAGCGCGTGGCAGGCGTCCAGCAGCTCCTCCACCGCCGCGACCCCGTGCTTCTCCTCGCAGTCCCGCACGTACTGCCGCGCGAACACCATGTAGTCGATGATCGCGTCCGCGCTGGTCCACTGCCGGAAGAGATAGTTGCCCTTGAAGAACGAGTTGTGGCCGTAGCTCGCGTGCGCGATCACCAGTGCCTGCATCGGCATGGTGTTCTCTTCCATCAGGTACGCGATGCAGGGATTGGAGTTGATGACGATCTCGTAGGCGAGGCCGCGCATGCCGGTGCGGTACTCGTGCTCGTGATGGATGAATGATTTGCCGAAGCTCCAGTGCGGGTAGCCGATCGGCAGCCCGACCATGGAGTAGGCGTCCAGCATCTGCTCGCTGGAGATCACCTCGATCTGGTTCGGATAGCAGTCCAGGCCGAACTCGTCCACCGCGATCGCGCCGATGGCGCGGTCGTACTTGGCGAGCAGCTCGAAGGTCCACTCGGCCCCGGTGGAGAGCGGCGCGCCGCGGCTGGACGCGTTGTCCACCGGGCCGTGGTGGCCCAGAACGACGGTGGTGTCCTTGGTCATGGGTGATCAGGTGTCTGACGTGAAGAGTTCACGGAACACCGGATAGATGTCGCGGCGCTCCCGCACCTGGCGCATGGCGAAGTGGTCGCATTCGATGCGCCGGTAGGCGGCGGCCAGCCGCGACGGCCGGCTGTCCGAATCCGGCACCTCGACATAGGCGAAGTGCCGCAGGTCCGGCAGGATGCGCTCGGCGAGGAAGTCGCTGCTCTTGTCCGGGTCCGCGCCGAAGGCATCGCCGTCCGAGGCCTGGGCGCCGTAGAGGTTCCACTGGCCGGCCGGGAAGCGGTCGGTCATGATCTGGCGCATCAGGTCCAGGGCCGAGAAGACGACGGTACCGCCGGTTCGGGTGTCGTGGAAGAAGTGCTCCTCGTCCACCTCCTCGGCCTCCTCCGTGTGACGGATGAAGATCACCTCCACCCGGCGGTACTTGCGGCTGAGGAAGAGATAGAGGAGGGTGAAGAAGCGCTTGGCCAGATCCTTCTTGCGCTCGTCCATGGAAGCCGAGACATCCATCAGGCAGAACATCGCGGCCTGGCTGATCGGCTGGGCGACCGGCACGCGGTGGCGGTAGCGCAGGTCGATCTCGTCGATGAACGGCACCCGGGCGATCCGTTGCCGTGCTTCCTGGATGGCCTCGAGCAGCTCGGCCTTGCGCCGCGCATCCAGCGGCTTGCTGCCCGGGGCCACCGGCGCCTCCGGCGCCCGCAGCCCGACCAGCATGCCATCCGACTGCCGGACGCATTCCAGTGCCTCCAGTTCCGCGAGCTCGGCCTCCAGCGCCTCCAGCTCGCGCCGCGCTCCCGCGGAGAGGGCGATGCGCCGGCCGAGGGCATTGCGCAACGATCGGCTCACCGACAGGTTCGTCGGCGAACCGTCGCGGGTGTAGCCCGCGCGCTGCAGCTTGTACTCCACGATGTCGCCGACCTCGGTGCGGGTGAGGTGCGGCAGCTCCAGGTCATCGAAGAAGAGCTCCATGAACTCCTCCCGCGACAAGCTGAAGGTGAAGCTGTCCTCGCCTTCTCCCTCGCCGCCGCGGTCCCCGCTGCCGTCGCCGTCACCGCCCTGGGGCCGCTTGATCCGGTCGCCGGGGTTGAACTTGTGGTTGCCGGGATGGACCAGCTCGCGGTCGCCGCCGCGGCCATGCCGGAAAGTGGGCTCCGAGATGTCCTTGACCGGGATCTTCACGTCGCCGCCTCGGTCCATCTCCTTGATGGACCGCTCCGAGACCATGTCGGTCACCGCCCGCTTGATGTGGCTCTTGTAGCGGCGGATGAAGCGCTCGCGGTTGACCGAGCTCTTCTTGCGGTCGTTGAGGCGGCGGTCGATGATGATGGACATGGTATTGCTCCGTCCCGCTCACGGGCCGTCAGGCCGTCCGGTCCCCGCCCTTCCGGGTCACTGGGACTTGCGCACGCGCAGGTACCATTCGCACAGCAGGCGGACCTGCTTCTCGGTGTAGCCCTTGGACACCATCCGCGCGACGAAGCTTTCGTGCTTGTTCTTGTCCTCCGCCGACGCCTTGGCGTTGAAGGAGATGACCGGCAGCAGCTCCTCGGTGTTCGAGAACATCTTCTTCTCGATCACCTCCCGCAGCTTCTCGTAGCTGGTCCATGACGGGTTCTTGCCGTTGTTGTTGGCGCGCGCCCGCAGGACGAAATTGACGATCTCGTTGCGGAAGTCCTTCGGATTGGCGATGCCGGCCGGCTTCTCGATCTTCTCCAGCTCCGCGTTGAGCTGGGCCCGGTCGAAGCTCTCGCCGGTCTCGGGATCCCGGTAGTCCTCGTCCTGGATCCAGTAGTCGGCGAAGGTGACGTAGCGGTCGAAGATGTTCTGGCCGTACTCCGAATACGACTCCAGGTAGGCCGTCTGGATCTCCTTGCCGATGAACTCCGCGTACCGCGGCGAGAGCCATCCCTTGATGAACTCCAGGTAGCGGCGCATGGTCTCTTCCGGCAGCTGCTCGCGCAACAGGCGCTGCTCCAGCACGTACATGAGGTGCACGGGGTTGGCCGCGATCTCGGTCTGGTCGTAGTTGAAGACTGCCGACAGCACCTTGTAGGAGAACCGGGTGGAGGAACCGGTCATGCCTTCGTCGATGCCGGCGTAGTCACGGTACTCCTGCACCGACCGGGCGCTCGGCTCGACGTCCTTCAGGTTCTCGCCGTCGTAGACCCGCAGCTTCGCGTAGATGCTGGAATTCTCCGGCTCCTTCAGGCGGGTGAGCACCGCGAACTGCGCCATCATCTCCAGCGTGCCGGGGGCGCAGGGCGCGCTTGCAAGCGAGCTGTTCGCGAGCAGCTTGCGGTAGATCTTCACCTCTTCCGAGACCTGCAGGCAGTAGGGCACCTTGACGATGTAGATGCGGTCGAGGAACGCCTCGTTGTTGCGGTTGTTCCTGAAGGCCTGCCACTCCGACTCGTTCGAGTGGGCGAGGATCACGCCCTGGAACGGAATCGCCGAGATGCCTTCGGTTCCCTTGAAGTTGCCTTCCTGCGTGGCGGTCAGCAGGGGATGCAGCATCTTGATCGGCGCCTTGAACATCTCCACGAACTCCAGCAGGCCCTGGTTGGCGAGGCAGAGGCCCCCGGAGTAGCTGTAGGCGTCGGGATCGTCCTGGGACAGCGATTCCAGCTTGCGGATGTCCACCTTGCCGACGAGCGAGGAGATGTCCTGGTTGTTCTCGTCGCCGGGCTCGGTCTTGGAGATCGCGATCTGCTTCAGCACCGACGGCTGCACCCGGACGACGCGGAACCGGGTCAGGTCGCCTTCGAACTCCTCCAGGCGCTTGAGCGCCCATGGACTGGCGATGCCGGACAGGTAGCGCGGCGAGATGCCGTACTCCTTCTCCAGCATCCGGCCGTCGCGCTCCGGATGGAACAACCCGAGCGGCGATTCATTCACCGGCGAGCCCTTGAGCGCGTAGATGGGGTAGGTCTCCATCAGCGCCTTCAGCCGCTCCGCGATGGAGGACTTGCCGCCGCCGACCGGACCGAGCAGGTAGAGCACCTGCTTGCGCTCCTCCAGGCCCTGCGCGGCATGGCGGAAGTAGGACACGATCTGCTGGATCGCGTCCTCCATGCCGTAGAACTCCTTGAAGGCCGGATAGCGACGCAGCAGCCGGTTGGAGAAGAGCCGCGAGAGGCGCGGATCGTTGCGGGTATCGATGACCTCGGGCTCCCCGATCGCCGCGAGCATCCGCTCCGCGGCGCTGGCATAGGCCAGCGGGTCCTCCTTGCAGAGCGAGAGATAGTCGAGAAGCGACATCTCTTCATCGCGCGCGGCGACATAGCGCTCGCGGAAGGAATCGAACAGATTCATGGAATCCTCCTGGATGGACGAGTCGCCCAAAGGAATTCAGAGTCCGATCGTGTCATGGTTGCATCGATCGTCGGCACCGCCATCCCATCCGGACGGACGCGGACATCGGTACGATAAATGGAGAGGGTTGGGTGTTTGCGCGACAGACCGGCTGCCTTGCCGGCATCGCGCTGGAGAGGTCGGCGACCGACCAAGGAGGCATGCCTGCGAACTCGTGAGTGAAAGTGCGACCCCCTGAGACCGGACTGCTTGGACGCAGGCAGGGACGCGTTGAGTTCAGACGGCAGCGACGACATCCGATAGTTGACTCATTGCTTCACCCGACACGTATAACGTATCACGCTTTGGTATGGTGTACGCAAAGGGCATGCCTCTGATGGAAGAGATTTACGCGCGGCTTTGCAGTCGGGCAACACCCGCCAGCGGGCACCGTTGATGGCTGACAAGTCACTGCTCATCGTCTGGCATTCCCGGACCGGTGCCTCGCGGCAGCTGGCGCAGGCGGCGGCGCGCGGTGCGCGTGCATCCGTGCACCAGGATGGCGGCCTGCCTGGCGCCGTGCGCGTCGATCGCGTGCATGCGAGCAAGGTCGACGCGGCGCGGATGCTCGCCGCTTCCGCCTATCTCTTCGTCGCGCCGGAGAACCTCGGTTCGCTGTCGGGCCAGATGAAGGAATTCTTCGACCGGACCTATTACGGCGTCATCGACCGGATCGCGGCGCGGCCCTATGCCGTCATCGTCGCCGCCGGCTCCGACGGCCGGGGTGCCGTCCGCCAGGTCGAGCGGATAGCGACCGGTTGGCGCCTGAAGCCGGTCGCCGATCCGATGATCGTCAACACCGCTGCCCAGACCGCCGAAGCTATCCTGGCGCCCAAGCGACTGCCGCCCGAGGCGCTTCGCGCCGCCGCCGACCTGGGCGCCGCCCTGGCAGCCGGCGTGGCCATGGGAATCTTCTGAGCGCATTGCACGGTGCTATTGCCGTCATCGCCTGCATTGCTTCGATGGATGGCGCCGGGCCGCGCCTTCCTATAATCACCCACCCGGAAAGGCATGGATCTCGGAGGACTGGTGACGACGCGGCAGGTTGGGATGCGGATGAAGCGCAGGATCGACATCCGGAATGCGCCACTTGTCGCGGTTGCCTGATGCGGTTGCTGTCGGCGTTCGGCTTGCTTTCGGGCGTGCTCGCAGCCGTGCTGGTCGCGGCGCCTGCGGCGGCCCAGCCC
>JAEWEW010000081.1 GCA_023389175.1 Pseudomonadota bacterium
GCTGAACCCGGTCGATAGCCCAGCTATCGACCGGAACCCGCGCCTTGCCTGCGCCCCTTTCAGATCCCAACGCGAGGCCGTCCTTCTGCGGCCCAGGCTCCTAGCCTTCGTGCGGTGAGGATGCAGCCGCGAGGCGCGCCCGCAGGGCCGCCACTTCCTGCTCCAGCGCGCGCACCCGATCCAGCAGGGAGAGCACCACCCCGACCGCATGCGGCTCGAGATCCAGCTCCTGCTGCAGCCGGCAGGCGGTGCGGGCAATCGCCACCGTCTCCAGCGTGAAGGCCGGCCTGCCGCCGGCAGCCGCGTCCGGCTCCAGGATGCCGAGATCGACGAACGCCTCGAGCTGGCTCGCCGCCAGGCCCCAGCGCTCGTGGAGCTCGTCCAGCGACAGCGCCCGGTGCTCCTCGATCCAGACTGCCTCGATGCGTTCGTGGGTCATCAGCCCGCCCCTCCTTGCCGGCCGGCGCGCGGGTCGAACCGCGAGCGTTCCGCGAGCCGCTTGTACAGATCCCGCTCCTCGTCGCTCACCTGGGTCGGCACGGCGATGCGCACCACCGCATGGAGGTCTCCGGGCCCCTGGCCGCGCCGCGGCATGCCGCGGCCGGCGAGCCGCAGCCGGCGACCGGCCGGCGTTCCCGGCGGGATCCGCAGGTCTACCGGGCCGGTGAGCGTCGGCGCCTTCACGGTGGCGCCGAGCACCGCCTCCCAGGGCGCGATCGGGAGATCGAAGTGGAGATCGCCGCCATCCTGCAACCTGAACAGCGGATGCGGCTTGTATTCGACGATGAGATAGAGATCGCCGTCACGGCCGCCGCCGTGGCCACGACCGCCCTTGCCGGTGAGCCGCAGCCGCTGGCCCTGTGCGGTGCCCGGCGGAATCCGGACCTCGTAGGTGCGCTGCGCGGTGCGCATGAAGCCGTGCGCATCCGGCTCCGGCACGGCAAGGCCGAGGTTCAGCGTTGCGCCGGCAAGCGCATCCTCCAGCGAAACCTGCACCGGGACCTCGTAGTCCTGGCCGGGCATCCGGATCTCCTCGCGCCTGGAGCCGCGTCCGCGGCCGCGCCCGAAGCTCGCGAACAGGTCCGCGAGGTCGATGTCCTCGAACGAGTCCCCGGCATCCGCGAACCGGCCGGACCATCCCGGTGGCGGCCGGAACTCCTGGCCGGCACCGACCTGTCCGAGCTCGTCGTAGGCGGCTCGCTTCTCCGGGTCCTTGAGCGTGCCGTAGGCTTCCGCGATCTCCTTGAACTTCTCCTCGGCGTCCGGCTCCTTGGAGACGTCGGGATGGTACTTGCGCGCGAGCCGGCGATAGGCCTTGGTGATCTCGTCGGCCGAAGCGGTGCGCTCCACGCCGAGCGCGGCGTAGTAATCCTTGTATCTCATCGCCCGGCCATTCTAGGACGAATCGCCGTCAGCCAACGGGCGGCGCCCGATGGCTGACGGCGATCCAGGACAGGCTCGAGGCTCAGGCCACCGGTACCGGCACGAAGACGCGCTCGTCCCCGCGCTGGATGAGCAGCGCCGCCGGGCGTCTCGCGCCGTCGAGCGCGGCACGAACCTGCTCGACGCTCGCGACCGGTTTCCCGTTCACCGCGATCAGCAGGTCGCCCGGCCGGATGCCCGCGGCCGCGGCCGGCCCGTCCGCGCCCTGCACCAGCAAGCCGGCCTCGACGCCGGCGCGCGCAAGCTCGCCCGGCTGCAGGGGCCGGACCGAAAGGCCCAGGCGCCCTTTCGCTACCTGGTCGCGTGCCTCGTCGCTTGCGGCGACCACCTCCTGGTCGCCGGCATCGCCGAGTCGCGCGTCCACCGAGACCCGTTTTCCGGCACGCCAGACCGCGAGCTTCACCGTGTCGCCGGGTGACTTCATGCCCAGCCTGGCCGGCAGGTCCCCGGCGCCGACGATCTCGACACCGTCGATCGCGAGGATCACGTCACCGGATACGAGGCCGGCACGCTCGGCGGGGGTGCCCGGCTCCACGCTCGATATCAGCGCACCTGCCGGCTTCTCGAGCCCGAACGAATCCGCGAGCGCCTGGTTCATGCCCTGGATCGCGATGCCGAGCCGCGCGTGCGATGCCTCGCCATGCTCGACGATCTGGTCCTTCACCCGGATCGCCACCTCGATCGGGATCGCGAACGAAACGCCCTGGTAGCCACCTGTCCGGCTGTAGATCTGCGAGTTGATCCCGACCACTTCGCCGCGTGCATTGAAGAGCGGACCGCCCGAGTTCCCCGGATTGACGGCCACGTCGGTCTGCACGAACGGCACGTAGCCGTCACCGGGCAGCGACCGGCCGGTCGCGCTCACCACGCCGGCGGTCACCGAGTTCTCGAAGCCGAACGGCGAGCCGATCGCAAGCACCCATTGCCCCGGCGCGAGCGAGCGTGTGGTCCCGATCTGCACCGTCGGCAGGTCCTTCGCGTCGATCTTCAGGACGGCCACGTCGGTGCGCTCGTCGGCGCCCAGCACTTCCGCCTTGAACTCGCGCCGGTCGGTGAGCTTCACCGTTACCTCCTGCGCGTCCTTGACGACATGCGCGTTGGTCAGCACGATCCCGTCGGCCGACACGATGAAGCCCGAGCCCTGGCCGTGCATCGGCGCCTGCGCGCCCGGCGGCATCTGCCAGCCCGGGCCTTCGAAGCGGCGGAAGAACTCCCAGAGGGGGGTGTCGTCCTGAACGTCGGGTCCGCGCGCCGTGACAGGCGCGCGGCGTCCCGTTACGCTGATGTTGACCACCGCGGGCCCCTGCTCTCGGGTGATGGCCGCGAAGTCGGGCAGCTGTCCGGTCGCGGGCCGGGCGGCTTCGCTGGCGGTGGCCGCCGGCGTCGCCTGCGCCGGCAGATGCCAGGCGCCGGTCAGCCCCGTGCCGCCGATGATGCCGGCAGCGACCATCGCCAGGGTCAGCTTGCCTAGCGGGGAGCGGCGCGGCGAATGTCGGCCCTGTTCTTCGCGCCTATCCATGTCGTGCCTATCCATGTCGTGCGTATCCGTGTCGTGCGTATCCATGTCGTGCCTATCCATGGTCACTCCTGTCGATTGCTGATGGGAACAACCGGACTTTCGCGCCGAAGGCTTAGGGCTGGCTTAAAGGGCTGGCTTAAAGGGCTGCTTGAGGCGCCACCGGCGCCTGCGCGCAGGGACGGCAGAGGGAATTGCCGGGTTGCCGCGCCTGCGATCGGGTATCTTCCCCATTTCGCCCAGAAGCCGCGCTCTCGCCGCGCAGGCCGGTCCCACGCCATCCCGACTCGAGGTTCCCTTGCCACCGTTCACCCAGGCGCTGATCATCGCCAACGTCATCGGCTTCCTGCTGCAGATGAGCTTCGGCGACCTGATGCTGATCCTGTTCGCCCTGTGGCCGGGCAGCGGAAGCGGGATCGGCGTGCTGCCGCTCACCGCGCCGTGGCAGCTGGTGACCTACAGCCTGCTGCACGGCGACATGTTCCACATCCTCTTCAACATGTTCGCGGTGTGGATGTTCGGATCGGCGGTGGAGCAGGTGTGGGGGGCGAAGCGGCTCGCCTTCACTTACTTCACCGGGGTCGTCTCCGGCGCGGTGGCGCAACTGCTCGTGGGCGCGGCGCTCGGCGCATCGAGCGCGCCGGTGATCGGCGCCTCGGCCGGCGTCTTCGGCATCCTGCTCGCCTATGCCCTGGTGTTCCCGCACACCAGGATCATGCTGCTGTTCCCGCCGATCCCGATGCCGGCGCGGGTGTTCGTCACGCTCTACGCGGCACTGGAGCTCTATCTCGGCGTCACCGGGCGGGCAACCGGTGTCGCACACTTCGCCCACCTCGGCGGACTGCTCGGCGGCTGGCTGGGGTACCGGTTCGGCGGGCGCTTCTCCGGCTACCGGCGCAAGTAGTCGGCCCTCAGGACCTTCAGGCCGGCGTGTCGCCGGGCGGCGGGAAACGGACCGCTGCCCTCAGCCCGCCGAGGCGCCCGGAGCGGCCGAGCTCGAGTCGCGCACCGTGGCGATCCGCGATCGCCTTCACGATGGCAAGGCCCAGCCCGCTGCCGGCCACGCCGCGCGACGCGTCGCCACTGCGGTCGAAGCGCGCGAGCACCCGTTCGCGCAGCTCTGCCGCGATGCCGGGGCCGCTGTCCTCCACTGCCAGCACCGGGCCCGGCTCGATGGCGACATCGATCGCGCCCCCCTTGGGGGTGTACTTGACGGCATTGTCGAGCAGGTTGCGCAGCAGGATCGCGAGCGCTTCGGGATGGCCGGCGACCGTCGCGGCGTCGGGGGCCCCGGCGATGCCGAGATCGATGTCACGCGATCGCGCCCGGGGCGCGATGTCGACGAGTGCGCGCCGCGCGAGATCGACCAGGTCGACCAGCCGGGGCGGCTCGACGCTCGCGACCCCCGCTTCCTGGCGGGCCAGCACGAGCAGCTGCTCGACGAGCCGGATGGCGCGCTCCACCCCGGCCGCAAGCCGCTCCACCGCGTTCTGGCGGGCGGCATCGTCGGACGCCCGCCGCAGGTTCTGCACCTGCAGCGACAGCGCCGAGAGCGGCGAGCGGAGCTCGTGCGCGGCGTCCGCGACGAAGTTGCGCTGCGCCTCGAACGCGTCGCGAACGCGTCCGAGCAGCAGGTTCAGCTCCTGCACCAGGGGTCGCACCTCGTCGGGCAGCCCTGTCTCGTGCACCGGAGAGAGGTCGTCCGCGACCCGGCTGGCAACCTGGGCGCGGACCCGCGACACCGGCGCGAGCGAGCGCGTGACCACCCACCAGGTCACGAGCAGCAGGAGCGGCACCATCGCCGCGATCGGGCCGACGGTGCGCAGCGCGAGCTCGCCGGCCATGCGCCGCCGCACGTCGAGATCCTGCGCCACCTGGATCACCCGCGTGCTGGTCCGCAGCGAGTAGACGCGGTACTCGCCGTTGCCCGCCCGGATGTCGGAGAAGCCGAGGACGGCGCGATGCGGCAGCTCCAGCTCGCGGCTGGACCGGAAGATCAGGAGGCCATCCTGCGTCCACACCTGCACGGCGAAATCGAAGCCGCCGAAGGCCTCGAGCTCGTCGGCCCCGCCGCGACCGGACAGCGGTATGCCCGAGCGCAGCGAGAGCGCCATCTGCTGCATGTTGTAGTCGAAGATGCGGTGCGTCTCCTCCAGGGCGGTGCGATAGGAGATCATGCCCTGGATCAGCGCGGCGCCCACGATGGTCGCGATCAGAGACCACAGCAGGCGCGCGCGCAACGAACCCGGCAGTGCGGACGCCATCAGCGCCCTTCCCCGGGACCGGCACCGACGCGGCAGCCGGCGGTCACGGCGGGCCCGGATCGTCTGAGTCGTCCGGCACCCAGTAGCCGACGCCGCGGACGTTGCGCAGCAGGTCGGCACCGAGCTTGCGGCGCAGGCCGTGGATGTATACCTCCACGGCGTTGCTCGCCACGCCATCCTTCCAGCTGTAGAGCTTCTCCTCGAGCTGCGCACGCGACAGGACGGCGCCAGGCCGCGCGACGAGCGCCTCGAGCACCGCCCATTCGCGTGCCGAAAGGACCACGGGCGCGCCGTCGCGCGTGACCTTGCGCGCCGCGAGATCCACCGCCACGGCGCCGTGCCGGTACGCCGGCCCGGCGCGGCCGGCGGCACGCCGCAGCAGCGCGCGAATCCGCGCGAGCAGCTCGTCGGGCGCGAACGGTTTCACCACGTAGTCGTCGGCCCCGGCGTCCAGTCCGGCGATGCGTTCAGCCACCGCATCGCGCGCCGTGGCCACCAGGACCGGCACCGTCGACTTGCGGGAGCGCAGGCGCCGGAGCAACTCGATGCCGTCCATTCCGGGGAGGCCGAGGTCCAGCAGCACCAGGTCGAAGCGCTCGGCGCGCAGCACGTTGTCGGCATGGCTGCCGTCGCGCACCCAATCGACGGCATAATGCTCTGCGCGGAGCAGCTCGCAAGCGGCCTCGCCGATCATCTCGTCGTCTTCAACCAGAAGCAGGCGCATCCCTTGACTATAGAGGCAATTGCCGCAGCGCGCGGCCGGGCAGGCCGATGCGCCGCCGCACGGCCGCCCGAAGGCGGCGCTCGCCTCCCTCGGGGAGGATGTCGCGCCAGCGACAGGAGGGTACACCAGTGAGCGAGGCCTGGGACTACATCGTCGTCGGTGGTGGCTCGGCCGGCTGCGTGCTGGCCGGCAGGCTGTCGGAAGACCCCTCGGTCAGGGTGCTGCTGCTGGAAGCCGGCCCCCGCGACCGCTCGGTGTGGATCCACCTGCCGATCGGCTACGGCAAGACGATGTGGAGCACCCGCTACAACTGGTGCCTGCACACCGACCCGGATCCCAACATGAACGGCCGGCGCATCTACTGGCCGCGCGGCAGGACCCTCGGCGGCTCAAGCGCCATCAACGGCCTCATCTACATCCGCGGCCAGCGGGAGGACTACGACGGCTGGGCGGCGCTCGGCAATCCGGGATGGAGCCATGCGGACGTGCTGCCCTACTTCATCCGCTCCGAGGGTAACGCGCGCGGCGCCAGCGACTGGCACGGCGCCGACGGGCCGCTGCGCGTCTCGGACATCGATGCCCGGCACGAGCTGATCGAGGCGTTCATCGCAGGCGCCGCGCAGGTGGGCGTGAAGCGGACGGAGGACTTCAACGGACCGGTCCAGGAAGGCGCAGGCTACTACCAGCTCACTACCTGGAACGGCCTGCGTTGCAGCACCGCTACCGCCTACCTGCGGCCGGCTCGCGGCCGGCGCAACCTCACGGTGCGCTGCGAGGCGCGTGCGCTCGGCGTCGTGATGGAGAACGGCCGCGCGGTCGGCGTGCGCTACCTGCACCAGGGCGCGGAGCAGGTGGCGCGCTGCGACGGCGAGGTGCTGCTTGCCGCCGGCGCGATCCACTCGCCGCAGCTGCTGCAGCTCTCGGGCATCGGGCCGGCCGGGCTGCTGCGCCGGCACGGTATTCCGGTGGCGCTGGACGCGCCCGGCGTGGGCGCGGACCTGCAGGACCACCTGCAGATCCGGCTTTCCTACGAATGCAGCCGGCCGGTCACCACCAACGACCAGCTCAACTCGCTCGCCGGCCGCATCGGCATCGGCATGCAGTGGCTGCTGAGCCGCTCCGGTCCGCTCGCGGTCGGCATCAACCAGGGGGGCTGCTTCATGCGCGCGCTGCCAGAGGAGAGCGCGACGCCGGACATCCAGTTCCACGTCGCCACGCTGTCGGCAGACATGGCCGGCGGCAAGGTGCATCCGTGGTCCGGGTTCACGCTGTCCATCTGCCAGTTGCGACCGGAATCGCGCGGGCACATCCGTATCCGTTCGGCCGATCCGCTCGAGACGCCGGAGATCCAGCCGAACTACCTGGCCACGGACCTCGACCGGCGCACCACCGTGGCTGGCATGCGGGCCGCCCGCGCGATTGCCGCGACGCCCGCCCTTTCAGCCTATGTGAAGCGCGAGATCAAGCCGGGGCCGGAGGCGGCGGACGACGCGGCGCTGCTGGCGTTCGCCCGCGACAACGGCGCCACCATCTTCCATCCGAGCTGCACCTGCAGGATGGGACCGGCGCACGATCCGATGGCGGTGCTGGACGAACGGCTGCGGGTGCGCGGCATCGAGGGGCTGCGGGTGGTGGATTGCTCCGCGATGCCGCGGCTGGTGTCCGGCAACACCAACGCGCCGGTCGTCATGATGGCGGAGAAGGCGGTCGACCTGATCCGCGCGGATCGCGCCGGCCAGCCACGGGCCCGCGCCGACGTGCCGGAATCCGCGGATCAGGGAATCCTGACCATCCCGTAGCTGCTCAACTGGGTGGGACGATCGTCGCCCTGCCCCGGCATGAAGGATCGCGATCCCAGGAAGAACTTGCCGTTGCTCACGCTGACCAGCTCCACGTCGCTGGGCGCTTCCTTGACCGGACGGATCCCGAGCGCCCGGCAGCCGGTGACCGACAGGTCCAGCGTGCGACCTTCCTCGAAGTCGCCGCTGCCGCAGCGGCCGTTGAGAAGCGCCAGCACGCCATCGCGCGTTTCCGGCGTCGCCGACCAGCGGCGGATGCGGAAATCGGCATCGTAGGCATCGCCGGCGACCTTCGACTTGCCGGTGATCGCGAACGCGCCCTCGCCATGATAGGTGAGCAGCCGGGTATTGCGCAGGCAGGTCTCGGACGCGTAGACGGCGGCATCCAGGCGCCAGGTCTTGCGCGCATCGGCGAACTCGTAGACGCGCTTCACGTAGAGCGGCGGCCGATGGGTGGCGCCGGTGAGCGGAATGCACTGGCTGTCGTGCCACCGGCCGTTGAGCGCGACCGGGCTCGGCCGCACGGCCTTCTTGCCTTGCCGGCTCGTATTGGAGGCGCTCTTGCGGCTGTGCTGCCGGCTTGCGGACGCCTTGCTTTCCGCGGAAGCCGCCTTCGGTTTCGGTTCGACCCGCTTCGGCTTCGCCGACCTGGGCGGCGGCTCGCCGACGGCGAAAAGCGCCGCGCCGCTCTGCGCGGATGCCGGCGCGGGCAGCCCGCCGAGGGCGACCACGCCGGCAACCAGCAGGCCGCCGAGCAGCGTCCCGCCGAACCCTTTCCGAACCGGATGCGTGGAACGTTCGCGGGTTGTGTTCATGGTCTTGCCTTCCCAGATGCTGCCAGCACCATACTGCGCGCCGGAAAGGGCCGGCAAGTCAGCCAGCGGCGTTGCCGCGGCAACGCGGCTGCCCGGCCACAGGTGCGTGGTGGTAGTGCCGACGCGCTCCCCGGAAAGGGTACGCCCGCGGTCGCGTCGCTGCAACAGATGCCAGCGCCGCTCCGTGGGAAAGGTCACGGCGCAGGCGTCGGCAGCGGCTACGACAGCAGCAGCACGCTCGCTACCGCAAGTGCCCCGAGCACCAGGTTCAGAACCACCAGGCCGCGGATGCGACCGAGGCGGGGCGCGACTGCCGGCAGGTCGCCGCGGGCGAGCGCCTTGCGCGCCGGGCGGTACAGCCGGAAGACGATCCACAGGTAGACCAGCGTCATCAGGACGCCGATGCCGATCATCAGATGCCAGCCGAGCGGAAGCGCCTGCGCCTCGATCGCGGCCAGCATCGCGACACCGCTGGCCCAGATCAGCACGACGCAGACGCCGACCCAGCCGAGGAAGCGGCCGAGCGTCGCACTGACGAGTTCGGCGCGCGCCCGTCCTTCCAGGGCCGCGAGGGACGGATGCAGGCACACCACGGCGAAGAACATGCCGCCGAGCCACACGACGACGCCGGCCACATGGAGCAGGAGCAGGAAACCTTGCATGGCGTGTCCGAGATCGGCTGGGCTGCCGATGATATCGTGGCCGCCATGACCTCGACTGCCTCCCTGCTCCGCCGACGCCTGCTCCAGGCGCTTTCCGCCATCGCGCTTGCGGCCCTGTGCGCCTGCCAGCCCCCCGATGCCGGCACCAGCCTGCCGGGATCGCCGCCCGGCGGCGCCGTCGCGACGAGGCCCGATTCGAGCGCGCTCGACGCGATGCTCCCGGCGCGGACCGTGCGGGTGCAGGACGGCGATTCGTTCATCGCGACCACGGACGACGGCAAGCGCATCACCGTGAGGCTGAGCGGCGTCGACGCGCCGGAACGCAGCCAGGCATTCGCCGACCGGGCTCGCCGCCACCTGCGCGGCCTGCTGGAGAAGCAGTCGCTGCGGATCCGCGTCGCCAAGACGGACCGGTTCGGACGGATCGTCGGCGAGGTCTACGTGGTTCATCCGGACGGAGGCGCCACCGACGCGGGGCTCGCGCAGATCGCTGCAGGGCTCGCCTGGTACTTTCGCCGCTATGCCGACGACCTGCCGGCGGCGCTGCAGGATCGCTACGCGCAGGCGGAGGCCCGCGCCCGGGAGCGCCGCACCGGGCTCTGGGGCGACCCGGAGCCCGTGCCGCCGTGGGAGTTCAGGCGACGCGGCCCCGGACGCTAGGCGCGGCGCTCAGCCGGCGCCGGTGGCGTCGGTGGCGCCGGTGGTGCCGGAAATGGCGAGCCGGCGTCGCACCGTCTCGTACAGCACCACGCCGGCGGCCACGGAGACGTTCAGGCTTTCCACGCGGCCGAGCATCGGGATCGACACCAGCTGGTCGCAGTGCTCGCGCACCAACCGGCGCAGCCCCTTGTCCTCGGATCCGAGCACCCAGGCGATCGGGCCGTCCAGGTTTGCAGCATAGAGCGATCCGGCCGCTTCGTCGGCGGTGCCGATGACCCGAAAGCCGCCGAGCTGCAGGTCCTCGATGGTGCGCGCGAGATTGGTCACCATCAGGTACGGCACGCTTTCGGCGGCGCCGCTTGCGGTGTGGATCACCACGTCGGTCAGCATGCAGGCGTGGTCCTTGGGCGCGAGCACCGCATCGACGCCCGCGCCGTCGGCCACCCGCAGGCAGGCACCGAGGTTGCGCGGGTCGGTCACGCCGTCGAGCAGCAGGAGCAGCGGCGGTGCAGCCCCGTCGGATGCCGCCTGCCGCCATGCCGCCGCGCGCGCGAGCAACTGCTCGAGATCCGCCTTCGGCACGCTGGCCTCGGCCATCGCCACCACGCCCTGGTGCCGCTTGCCGGCGCACAGGCGATCGAGCCGGCCGGCATTCACCAGGTTGACCGCGACCGACTGCTCCGCGGCCAGGCGCTGCAGCTCCCGCGCGCGATGGTCGTTGCGGTCGCGGTCCAGGTAGAGCGTGCGGATGCTGCCGGGCGCCTGCCGCAGGCGCGCCGTGACCGAGTGGAAGCCGAAGAGCAGCATGCGCGCCGGTCAGCGATCGGCGACTCAGCGGCCGCGGCGGGCGCGGCCGCGGCTGTCCGCCTTGCCTGCCTTGCGGGCCTCGCGTGCCTCGCGCACCGACTGGCTCTTCGCGGGCGCCGCCTTGCGACCGCCCTTGCCGCCCTTGCCGGCCTTGCCGGCCTTGTGCCCGCGCGGGCTCTTCGCGTTGGCGGAATCGTCGCCGCCGGCATGCGCCTCGGCCGGCCGCGCGTCGGGGCGTCCGTCGTCCGCAGACCGCGGACGCGCGTCCTGCACCAGGCGGAAGTCGATGCGCCGTCCTTCCAGGTCCACCCGCGAGACCTGCACGTCGATCTCGTCGGTCAGCCGGTAGCGCTTGCCGGTGCGCTCGCCGCGCAGCTCGTGGCTGGTCTCGCTGTACTGGAAGTACTCGGCGCCGAGATCCGAAACATGCACCATGCCCTCGACGAACAGGTTCTCCAGCGTGACGAAGATGCCGAAAGGCGCGACGCCGGTGATGCGGCCACGGTACTGCTCGCCGACCCGCTCCTTCATGTACTGGCACTTCAGCCAGGCCTCGACGTCGCGGGTCGCATCGTCGGCCCGCCGCTCGTTCACCGAGCACAGCACGCCGAGCGCTTCCCAGACCGCAAGCCCGGCCGCACCCGCCGCCTCCTTGCCGTGCGGCCGCTGCGGGTGCGCGGGCGCTCCGGCCTTGGCGGCCGCCGCATCCTCGCGCCCCTTGCCCGCGTCCTCCCGCGCGGTCGCCGACGCCGGAACCGCGACACCCTCTACCAGCACATCCGGCAGGTAGCGGCCTCCGGAGAGCAGCGCCTTGATGGCGCGGTGGTTGAGCAGGTCCGGATAGCGCCGGATGGGCGAGGTGTAGTGGGCATAGGCGTCGTAGGCGAGGCCGAAGTGACCGCTGTTGAACGGCGTGTAGATCGCCTGCTGCATGGAGCGCAGCATCATGGTCTGCAGGAGCGCCGCATCCGGACGGTCCGCGATGGCTCGCGCCAGCACCTGGTAATCCTGCGGCGTCGGATCCTTGCCGCGTTCGCCCAGGTGCAGTCCGAGGGTCGAGAGGTACTGCCGCAGGTTGGCGAGCCGGTCAGGCGTCGGGCCTTCGTGCACCCGATACAGTCCCGGATGCTTCATGCGCACCAGGAAGTCCGCTGCGCAGGTATTGGCGCACAGCATGCACTCCTCGATCAGCCGGTGCGCGTCGTTGCGCTCCTGCGCGACGATCGACTGGATGCGCCCCGCGGGATCGCAGATGATCTTCGTCTCGACCGTCTCGAAATCGACGGCGCCGCGCGCCTGGCGCGCCTTGGACAGCGTGCGGTAGAGCTGGTGCAGGTCGTTCAGGTGGCCGACCAGCGCGCCGCGCGCCTGGATGGCGAGCGGATTGCGCCCGGAGAGGATCCCCCAGACCTCGTCGTAGGTGAGGCGCGCGGCCGAGTGGATGACCCCGGGGTAGAACTGGTAGGCCTTGGTGCGCCCGCGCCCGTCCACCACCATGTCCGCGACCAGCACCAGCCGGTCGACGCCGGGATTGAGCGAGCAGAGGCCGTTGGAGAGCTTCTCCGGCAGCATCGGGATCACCCGCCGCGGGAAGTAGACGCTCGTCGAGCGCGCCTGGGCCTCCTCGTCCAGCAGGCTGCCGAGCGTCACGTAGTGGCTCACGTCGGCGATGGCGACCAGCAGGCGCCATCCCGCCGACGGCTTGTCGCGGTCGAGCGGCTCGCAGTACACCGCGTCGTCGAAGTCGCGCGCATCCTCGCCGTCGATGGTGACCAGCGGAACGTCGCGCAGGTCCACCCGGTTGCGGTAGTCCGCCGGCTGCAGCACGTCCGGCAGCGTCGAAACGGCCCGCAGCAGCTCCTCGCTGAAGCGATGCGGCACGTCGAACTTGCGCACCGCGATCTCGATCTCCATGCCGGGATCGTCGACTTCGCCCAGGATCTCCACCACCCGGCCGATCGGCGGCGTGTATTGCGTCGGCGGCTCGACGATCTCGACCGAGACCACCTGCCCGGCGCTCGCGCCCATCGCGCCGCCCGGCTGGATCATCACGTCGTGCTTGATGCGCTGGTCTTCCGGGACGACCAGCATCACGCCGCGCTCGTTCACCAGGCGCCCGACCAGCGTGCGCGTCGGCCGCGCCGTGACCTCGACGATGCTGCCTTCTGTCCGACCGCGCGAATCGGTGCCGCTGCGCCGTACCAGCACGCGGTCGCCGTGCATGACCTTCTGCATCTCGCGGGGCGGCAGGAAGATGTCACCGCTGCCGTCGTCGGGCACCATGAAGCCGAAGCCGTCCCGGTGCCCGGTCACCCGGCCGGCGACCAGGTCGATGCGGCCGACCGGCATCAGCCCGCCCTTGCGGTTCTGCAGGATCTGGCCGTCCCGCTGCATCGCCGCGAGCCGGCGGCGCAGCGCCACGATCGCCTCCGGCCCGACCTTCAAGCGGATCGCGACCTCTTCGGGGCTGGTCGGCGCATCCTGCGCCTCCAGCAACTCCAGGATGGCCTGGCGGCTAGGCGGCTCGGTCGAGCTGGTCACGGTTTGACAAATCCTCGCAGGTCATTAAACTCTCGGCTCTCTTTCGCGCCCAGATGGCGGAATTGGTAGACGCACTAGGTTCAGGTCCTAGCGCCGGCAACGGTGTGGAGGTTCGAGTCCTCTTCTGGGCACCAACATCTCCCTGCAACGCCCTGCAGCGGTATCCCTGCAGCGCGGAGCATCCCGCCCCGCCAGGGGGCATCGGTCGCTAGCGGCTCCCGTCATCGCGTCCGATCGCGTACTGCAGCGGAAGCGCCGTAGTGTATTTCATTTGCTCCATGGCGAAGCTCGAGCTGACGTCCGCCAGCTCGACGTCACGGATGAGCCGCCGGTAGACGCCGTCATAGGCGGCGATGTCCGGCACCACCACGCGCAGCAGGTAGTCGACCTCGCCGCTCATCCGGTAGAGCTCCACGACCTCCGGGATGGCGGTGACCGCCTCCGCGAAGCGGCGCAGCCAGGCATCGTTGTGCTGGCTCGTCTTCACGGCAACGAACACGGTCACGCCGACGTTCAGCTTGCCGGCATCGAGCAGCGCAACCCGGCGGCGAACGACGCCCGCAGCCTCCAACTGCTGGATCCGCTTCCAGCAGGCCGTGGTGGACAGGTGAACGGTCTCCGCGATCTCGGCGATCTTGCGGCCGGCATCTTCCTGCAGCAGGTCGAGAATCCTGAGGTCGGTCCTGTCCATTCACCAAAGTCCCGGATCTAGAGAAATATATTCGAAGTCATCCGGCAGATCGCCTGAATAATCGTAACAAGTTCCCGGCCGAGTTGGTTATTCTCTTTCCGCTCAAGCGGAAGGAGGAGAGTCATGGACCTCAAGGGCATGTTCACCGGGCACCCCGCGTCGGTCGGCGAAACCTACACGCAGCATCTGCTCACTGCTTCCGGCTTTGCCGCGACCATGTTCGTCGGCGCGCTGGCCTGCCTCGTGCACGCGGTGCTCCCGTTCCTGTGCGTGCGGACGGGAAGCACCACCATCATCCGCCTGCACGACCGGATGGTGGCGAACCGGGCCACCGCGTCCGCCCGGCCCGCTGCGCGGCTCGATCGAGCCACGCAGTGAACCCACTCCCCCTCGCCTTGGGAATTGCCGACGCAGCGTTCCGGCCGGCGCCGGGACGGATCGGTCTACGCCGGGCGTGCCGGGACGACCCGCGTCACTGCTGGCGTCACGGCGTGCGCCGCAGCGTCTCGATGTCGCAGCCCTCGTAGGCCTCGAACGGCTGGTGGATCCAGGGGCTGGTCTCCAGGTACTCGACGTAGAAGTCCGGCCGGTACACCGAGACTGCCTTGTACCAGAGCACCGCGGTGCGCAGCTCCTCGATCTTCGGATAGCGCCGCTTCAGCTCCGGCAGCACGGCCGCGAGCGTCTCGCCCGAATCCACCAGGTCGTCGGCGAGCAGCACTCGGCCCCAGGTGACGTCCTCCGCGCAGCTGATCTTGTCGCCGATCTTGAGCCGCCCCTGCACCGTGCCGCCGGAGGCCCGGTAGCTGCTGGTGGTCATCACGCCGAGCGGCTTGTCGAAGATGCGCGATAGCGCGTCGCCGACCCGCAGCCCGCCGCGCGCGAGGCAGATGATGTTGTCGAAGCGCCACCCGGAGTCGTGGACGATGACCGCAAGCCGCTCGATCAGCCGGTTGTAGTCGTCCCAGGTCACGTGCAGGTCGGTCATGTCAGCGAAGGAAGTGAGCGTGGGGGCAGTTTCATCCTGCGCTCCTCAGAGCTGCTTGAACGGATGCTTGAGCACGATCGTCTCCTCGCGGTCAGGGCCGGTCGAGACGATGTCGATCGGCACGCCGGCAAGCTCGGCGATGCGCTCGATGTAGCGACGGGCCGCGCCCGGCAACTCCTGGTAGCTGCGCACGCCCTTCGTGTTCTCCTGCCAGCCCGGCATCTCCTCGAACACGGCGCGGCAGCGCTGCACGGCGGCCGCGCCGGCCGGCAGCCGCTCGATGCGGCGGGTGCTGCCGTCGTCCTCGAGATAGTCGTAGGCGGTGCAGATGCGGATCGTCTCGAGCCCGTCGAGCACGTCAAGCTTGGTCAGGCAGAGCGCCGACACGCCGTTCAGCTCCACGGAGCGCCGCATCGCGACCGCGTCGTACCAGCCGCAGCGGCGCGGCCGCCCGGTGACGGCGCCGAACTCGTGGCCGCGCTCGGCCAGGCGCTTGCCGATCGCTTCGGTGAGCTCGGTCGGGAAGGGACCGCTGCCCACTCGGGTGGCGTAGGCCTTGGCGATGCCGAGCACGAAGTGAAGCTGTCCCGGCCCCACGCCCGCTCCGGCCGCCGCGGCGCCGGCCACGCAGTTGCTGCTGGTCACGAACGGATAGGTGCCGTGATCGACGTCGAGCAGCGCGCCCTGCGCGCCCTCGAACAGCAGCGAGTCGCCGCGGGCGAGCGCGTCCGCAAGCTCGCCGGAGACATCGGTCACCATGGGCGCGATCCGCGCGCCCAGGGCGAGTGCCTCGTCGGCGATCGCCTCCGCATCCAGGGATTTCGCGCCGTAGTAGTTGACCAGCATGAAGTTGTGAAGGTCGAGCACCTCGCGGATCCGCTCGCGGGCGGTCTCGGGCGCGTAGAGATCGCCCACCCGCAGCGCATGACGCCCCACCTTGTCCTCGTAGGCAGGACCGATGCCGCGCCCGGTGGTGCCGATCTTCGCCTCGCCGCGGTGGGTTTCACGCGCCTGGTCCAGCGCCACGTGGTACGGCAGGATCAGCGTGCAGGCGAGGCTGATGCGCAGGCGCTCGCGCACCTCCACCCCCGAGGCCTCGAGCTCCTCGATCTCCGTCAGCAGCGCACCCGGCGACAGCACCACGCCGTTGCCGATGTAGCAGGTCACGTCCTTGCGCAGGATGCCCGATGGGATGAGCCGCAGCACCTGCTTGCGGCCCTCGATCACCAGCGTGTGCCCGGCGTTGTGCCCGCCCTGGAAGCGGACCACGCCCTGCGCCTCGTCGGTGAGCAGGTCCACCACCTTGCCCTTGCCCTCGTCACCCCACTGGGTGCCGACCACTACCAGATTCCTGCCCATCACTTGCGTCCTTGCCGCGCATCGGCGCGAGCTGCGATCGGCCGCACCTGCCAGCGGCCGTTGTCGGATTCGATCACACGATCGACTTCCCGGCCCATCCCGTGATCCGACTGGCCCGGCAACAGCTCGATGACGACTTCGCCGTCCCTGCGCAGCTTGCCGACCAGCGTCATCAGCGACTCGTCTTCCGACCACGGCGCGACGATCACCCCCGCTGCCGCGACCGCCTCGTCCGCCGGCTGCACCTCGACCAGCTCGCGCAGGTCGAGCGAGAAGCCGGTCGCTGCCCGGGCCCGGCCGAACACGGCGCCAACGCCGTCGTAGCGGCCGCCGCGGCCGATCGACTGCGCATGGCCTTCGGCATAGGCCGCGAACTTGAGCCCGGTGTGATAGCGAAAGCCCCGCACGTCGGCCAGGTCGAGCGCGATCTCGGCCGACGTGGCATGGCGCGCGATCCGGGCAGAGGTTGCCACCCGTTCCAGCCGCGCCAGGATCTCCAGCGCCTGCGGCCAGCGCGCGAGCGCCGTGCGCGCCCGGGCGAGCGCCGGCACCGCCGGACCGAAGCACTGGGTGAGCTCCAGGATCGCGGCCGCGGCGGGAGCCTCCGCCGGCGCCGGCAGCAGTCGCCGCAGCTCTGGCAGGTCGCGGTCCTGCAGCAGCGCGAGCACGTCATACTCGCCCGACCCGGGCAGCTCCGCAAGCAGCAGCCTGACCAGCCCGAGGTCGCCGAGGTCCAGGCGCAGCCGGCCCGGGCCGGCCACGCCGGCGATCTCCAGCGATTGCAGCAGCAGGTCGATCGCCTCGATGTCCGCCTCGAGGCCGGCGTGCCCGTAGATCTCGGCCCCGATCTGGATCGGCTCGCGCGATGCCTCGAGGCCGTTCGGCCGGGTGCGCAGCACCGAGGCACAGTAGCAGAGGCGGTCGACCTGGCGCGCCTGCAGCATGTGGGCATCGATGCGGGCGACCTGCGGCGTGATGTCCGCGCGCACGCCCATGGTGCGACCGGAGAGCTGGTCGATCAGCTTGAAGGTCTTGAGGTCGAGGTCACCGCCGCTGCCGATCAGCAGCGAGTCCAGATATTCGATCAGCGGCGGGATGACCAGCTCGTAGCCGCAGCCGCGGTAGCAGTCGAGGATGGCGCGCCGAAGGTCCTCCAGCTGCTGCGCGCGGGGCGGCAGGACATCCGATATGGCGGGGGGAAGCAGCCACCGGTTCATTGCGCGATCAGCACGATCAGCAGGCCGACCAGGACCGAGCCGAGGCCGATGAAGCGGATCTGGCCGTCGCGGAAGGCGGCGATGCGGCGCATGGTCTCGCGCCAGCCCCCGGGCGAGATGAGCGGCAGCAGTCCCTCGATCACCAGCACGAGCCCGATGGCGAGAAGGAGCGAAGACGTGCCGGCGGCGCTGTCCATGGCGGCTGTCGGTCTCGCGGCGCCTTACCGGCTCTCACGACGGGCGGTCACTTCGCCGGGGTGGCATCGGCTCCGCGGAAGTAGCGGAAGAATTCCGCCTGCGGATCCAGCACCATCAGGTCGCCGCGGCTGTTGAACGAGGCGCGGTAGGCCTCGAGGCTGCGGTAGAACGCGGCGAACTCGGGGTCCTTGCCGAAGGCCTCGGCGAAGATGCGGCTTGCCTCGGCGTCGCCCGTGCCGCGCTCGTTCTGCGCGTCGCGGTAGGCGGTGGCGATCATCACCTCGCGCTGGCGGTCGGCATCGGCGCGGATCTTCTCGCTGTCGGCGGTACCGGTCGCGCGTCGCTCGTTGGCGACCCGCTTGCGCTCGGACTGCATCCGGTCGTAGACCCGCTCCGCGACCTCGGGAGCGAAGTCGACGCGCTTCAGCCGCACGTCCACGATCTGCACGCCCACCTTGATCAGCTCCTCGGCAACCTGTTGGCTCACCTTCACCACCAGCGCGTCACGCTCGGTCCGGATGACCTGGGACACGGTCATCCGCGCGATCTCGTTGTTGAGCGCCGAGCGCAGCTGGCGCGCGATCCGATCCTGCGCGAGCAGCTCGCTGCCGCCCAGCGAAATGAAGAAGAGGCGCGCGTCGACGATGCGCCACTTCACGAAGGAGTCGACCTGGATGTTGATCTTCTCGGACGTGATGAAGCGGTCGATGTCGGCATCGTCCATGGTGAGCGTGCGCCGGTCGAAGTACTGCACGTTCTGGAAGGGCGGCGGCAGCTTGAAGTGGAGGCCGGGTTCAGTGATCACCCGCTTGATCTCGCCCAGGGCGAAGACCACGGCCGTCTGGCGCTGGTCCACCACGAAGAGGCACGATCCGGCCGCGGCCACCAGCGCCAGCACGATCACGCCTAGTACGATCAGTCGGTTCATCGGGAGCTCCGGTCCTGCATGTCCATGGTTGCGCGTCCGTCAGCGGCCGGCGTCCCGGTCGCGGGAGCGCAGGCTGCCGCGGCCGGTGGAGATCTCGCTCGCCGGCGGCGTCGCGTTCGGCGTCTCGGTCGGCGCCGAAGCACCTGCCGTGCCGGGTGCGTTCGGCGCCGGGCGTGCCCGCCCTTCCTGCAGCAGCTTGTCCAGCGGCAGATAGAGCAGGTTGCCGCTGCTGCTGGAATCCATGAAGACCTTCGCCGTATTGCTGAAGATCTGCTGCATGGTCTCCAGGTACATCCGCTCGCGGGTCACCTTGGGCGCGTCCGCGTACGCCTCCAGGATCTGGGTGAAGCGCTGGGCGTCACCGGAGGCCTGCGCGATCACCCGCTCGCGATAGCCCTGGGCCTCCAGCAGGATCCGATCCGCGGTACCGCGGGCACGCGGGATCACGTCGTTGGCATACGCCTGGCCTTCGTTGATCAGGCGCTGCCGATCCTGGTCGGCCCGGTTGGCGTCCTCGAACGCGGCCTGCACCGGTTCCGGCGGCTGTGCCTGCTGGATGGTGAGGTCCACGACGCCAATGCCGAGCCGGTACTTGTCCAGGATGACCTGGGTGAGCTGCTGCGCTTCCTCGGCGACGCGATCCTTCTCCTCATACAGCACGTCGTCGATCGGCCGGCGGCCCACCACCTCGCGCATGGCGGATTCGGAGATCTGCCGGATCAGCTCCTCGGTCGAGGGCGTCGGATTGTTCTCGAAGAGGAAGGCCTGCGGATTCTCGATTCGGTACTGGACCGCGAACTGCAGGTCCACGATCGCCTGGTCTCCGCTCAGGATGAGCGCTTCCTTCGGCACCTTGTTGCGCACGTTGCTGCGGTAGCCGATCTCCACCTGGCGCAGACGCGAGCGGTCCACCAGCTCGTGGCGCTCGATCGGCGCGGGCAGCCGCCACTGGAAGCCGGCGCGGTCGGTCATGTAGCGGAACTCGCCGAAGCGCAGGATCGCGGCGACCTGGCCTTCCGGGACGATGAAGAAGCCGCTGCCGAGCCAGAGCAGCAGCGCGACGATCGCGATCACGCCGAAGCCGGTGGCCGCGCCGCGGCCCGAGAGCGACGGACCGCCCCGTCCCGGCCCGCCGGGACCACCGCCGCCGTTGCGGCCGCCTTTGTTGAAGATGCCGTTCAGCCGCCGGCTCAGGTCCCGCCACAGCTCGTCCAGGTCCGGCGGGCCGTCTTGCGGCCGCTGCGGCGGCCGGTCCGGCGGTCGCGGCGGCGGCCGGTCGCCATTCGGCGCCCCGCCTCCACGACCCCACCCCGGTTCATCGGACGACATCAGTGCGCGCAAGCGTGACCACATTTCAGGATTTCGCGTCAGGATTCGATTCAGGACGGCGACGGGACCGAACCTGGCGTCGGCATCGGCAGGGCCGATCGTTGGACTATCCGGCCGCCTTGCCCGGCGCATCGGCCGACCGGTCCGCCGCCGGCAGCCAGCTGGCCTGCGCGAAGACGCCACCCGTGTCGGCCGTGGCCGGGACACCATCGGCATCCCCCGGCAAAGGGGCTTGCGGCCGCGCCCGGTCCATCAGCAGCTGCCGAAGTTCCGCCACCCCGGCACCGGTCCGGGCGCTGAGCGCCAAGCCCGCGATCCTACCATACGCGCCATTGCGCGGCCCCGACTCTGCCGGGGTCAGGTCGACCTTGTTGTAGACCATGACCTGCTCCACGTCGCCCGCGCCGATCTCCGCGAGCACCGCGTTGACCGAGGCGATCTGCGCGTCGCGATCCGGCGAGCTCGCGTCGACCACATGCAGCAGCAGGTCGGCCTCGGCCGTCTCCTCCAGCGTGGCGCGGAAGGCGGCCACGAGGCCGTGCGGCAGGTCGCGGATGAAGCCGACGGTGTCGGAGATCACCACCTCGGTGCCGTCCTCCAGCCGCAACCGCCGGGTGAGCGGATCCAGCGTCGCGAAGAGCTGGTCCGCCGCGAGCGCGCCGGCGCCGGTCAGGCGGTTGAACAACGTCGACTTGCCGGCATTGGTGTAGCCGATCAGCGAGACCCGCAGCGTGCCGGAACGCTGGCGGGCGCGGCGCCGCGTGCGGCGCTGGCGCTCCACCTTGCCGAGGCGGACCCGCAGGCGGCGGATCTTGTCCTCGATCATCCGGCGGTCCAGCTCGAGCTGGGTCTCGCCCGGGCCGCCGCGCAGGCCGATACCGCCGCGCTGCCGCTCCAGGTGAGACCACATGCGCACCAGCCGGGAGGCCTGGTGCTGCAGCTGGGCGAGCTCCACCTGCAGCTTGCCCTCGTTGCTGCGGGCGCGCTGCGAGAAGATGTCGATGATCAGCTCGGTGCGTTCCGAGACGCGCAGGTTCCAGAGCCGTTCTAGGTTGCGCTGCTGCACCGCGCTGATCGGGTGATCGAACACCACCAGCGAAATGCCCTGCTCGCGGAACTGCTCGCCCAGGCGCTCCGCGGCGCCGCGGCCGATGAAGAAGGCGGGATCCGGGCGTGGACGCCGCAGCACCTCGCGGGTGACCGGCGTCAGGCCGGCGGAGCGGGCGAGCGCGTCGAGCTCGTCGAGGTGGTCCGTATCCAGGCGCGCGCCGTCGAGCGCGACGGCGAGCAAGGCGACGGGGGTTGCGGCAGCCGCATGGGCTTTCGGGCCGCTGGCAGTGTGGATGGTCTTCAGCTCTCCGGGCTCTCTTGGTGGAAGTCGACCGCGCGCGACGGCACGACCGTCGAGATGGCATGCTTGTAGACCATCTGCGTGACGGTGTTGCGCAGCAGGACGACGTACTGGTCGAAGGAATCGATCTGGCCCTGCAGCTTGATGCCGTTGACCAGGTAGATGGACACGGGCACGTGCTCCCGTCTCAGGAGATTCAGGAAAGGATCCTGCAGCAGTTGCCCTTTGTTGCTCATGGCGGCTCCGTTATGTTCTCTATTCTTGGGGCGCGTCTGGTCTTTTCAATTCAGATCCGGTGTGCCCCACTGTAACCGAAATGGATCGGACCATGCTATCGGGTCGGCTGTCCGGGGCGGCGCGGCGCGAAGGGGTTGGCGCCGCTGCGCAGCTCGATGCGCAGGGGCGTCCCTTGCAGCCCGAGGCGCTCGCGGAACCAGCCTTCCAGGTAGCGCTTGTAGGCCTCGCTCACCTTGCCGAGCGCGCTGCCGTGGATCACGATGATCGGCGGATTCTGGCCGCCCTGGTGTGCATAGCGCATCTTGGGCCGCACCGGGCCGCTGCGGGGCGGCGGCTGGTGCAGCACCGCCGCCTGCAGCAGCCGGGTGAGCTTCGGCGTGGACAGCTTGCTCGTCGCGGCGGCATGCGCGGCCGCCACGGACCGCATCAGCGTGCGCAGGGAGCGACGCTTGAGCGCGGAGATGGCATGCATGCGGGCGAAGGAGAGGAAGTACAGCTTGCGGCCGAACTCCTGCTCGACCCAGGCCCGGTCCTCCGCCGGAACCGCATCCCACTTGTTGAGTGCCACCACCAGCGCCCGGCCAGCCTCGAGGATGTAGCTCGCGATGCTCGCGTCCTGCTCCGACACGCCGTCGACCGCGTCGATCATCAGGATGCAGACGTTGCAGTCCTCGATCGCCTGCAGCGTCTTCACCACGGAGAACTTCTCGATCACCTCATGCACCTTGCCGCGCCGGCGGATGCCGGCGGTATCGATCAGGGTGTACGGCCGGTCCTCGAAGCTGAAGTCGACCTCGATCGAATCGCGGGTCGTGCCGGGGGTGTCGAAGGCGATCAGGCGCTCCTCGCCAAGCAGCGCGTTGATGAGGGTCGACTTGCCGCTGTTCGGCCGGCCCACCACGGCGACCCGGATCGGCCGGGTCACTTCGCCCTCCCCGGCTGCCGGCTGCGGCGCCGCCCCGCCCCCGTGGGCATCGGCAAGCACCGAGCCGTCCGCTGCCTCTTCCGACGGTTGCGCCGCGCCGCGGTCGGCGGCCACGGCGTCCAGGCATTCCTCGATGAAGTCGAGCACCCCGTCGCCATGGGCGGCGGAGATCGCCGCCGGCTCGCCGAGCCCCAGCGCGTGGAACTCGGATGCCACCAGCGCCGTCGGCTGGCCCTCGGCCTTGTTGACCGCCACCCTCACCAGCCGGGCGGCGCGCCGCAGCTCGTTGGCGATGTCCTGGTCGCGCGGGGTCAGGCCCTGGCGGCCGTCGACCACGAAGACCACCAGGTCCGCCTCGATCACCGCCTGCCGGGTCTGCCGGGCCATCTCGGCGGCCACCCCGGTGGCCGCCACCGGCTCGAAGCCGCCGGTGTCGATCAGCACGTAGCGCCGGTCGCCCAGGGTGCAGGAGGCGTAGTGCCGGTCGCGGGTCAGCCCGGGGACGTCCGCGACCAGCGCCTGGCGCGAACGGGTGAGCCGGTTGAACAACGTCGACTTGCCGACGTTGGGCCGCCCGACCAGGGCAATGACCGGCGCGCGTTGGGCCATGTCCCTACCGGAACGGGATCGCGCTCAGGCTGCCGCCGACCGTCTGCACGTAGGCCACCTCGTCCTCCACCACCGGCGGGCCGGTCGCGTTGCCGCCGTCGAGCGCGAGACGTCCGAGCGTCGAGCCGTCGGCGAGCGACAGCACGACCAGGCTGCCGAAACGGTCGGCGAAAAGCACCCGGTCGTCCACGATGGCCGGCGCGCTGAAACCACGGCGCACGTAGCCGTCCTGCTTCCAGACCGGATCGCCGGACTGCCGCACCGCCTGCACGACGTCGCTTCCGTCCACGGTCACCACGGTCTCGTCCGCCAGCGCGAGACCGCTCGCAGAGGAGATGTCCCGGCTCCAGAGCACGCGCCCGTCGCGCGCATCCAGGCAGGCGAGCTTGCCCTGGTAGGCCACCGCGCATACCTCGCGAAAGTCGAGCGCCGGCGCGCCGACGATGTCGACCAGCCGCTCGAGCTCCGTGGCGCCGCGCGGCGACGCGATCACCGTCTCCCAGCGCGGCGCCCCCAGGCGGAGATCGAGCGCCATCACGCGCGCGCCCGGCATTCCGACGAAGGCGATGTCGTCGCGCACCATCATCGGGCTGCTCTGGCGCAGCACCAGCGCCGGCATCGGCCGCTGGAAGGTCCACTTGATCGAGCCGCCGTCGCGATCCAGCGCGACGATGCGGCCGTCCATGGTTCGCACCACCACGGCGCTCTCGGACACCAGCGGGGCGGTCACGATCTCGCCCTTGAGCGGCGTAGACCAACGCCGGCGGCCGTTCTCGTCGAAGACGATCACGTCGCCGTCGCGGGAAGCCACCGCGACCAGCGATCCGTCGCTGCCGACGCCGGCCCCCAGCTCGATGTCGAGATCCACCTCGAGCTCGACGCGACCGGTCTCGCGCGACAGCCGGTGGACTTCGCCTCCGGCGGAAGCGACCCAGACCGCGTCGCGGGTGACCGCGGGCGTGAAGCCGGGACGGGCGCGCCCGAGCGACGGGGTGGTCCAGGCCGGTCGATAGTCGCGGTCCTGCTGCGGCGTCGGATAGGGCGGCGGCTCGGGCCTGGAGCTGCCGAACAGGGCGCAGCCGGAGAGACCCAGCACGAACGCAACTGCGACCACGAAGCGGGCGGCGCGGACGGCGCCGTTCCCGGCGCTGCCGACCGGGCCGGGTAACAACCGGCTAGAGCGCATCGATCTTCAACTGGACCAGTTGGCGCAGCGCCGAGCTTGGCGGAAGGCTCGCCAGCGCCTCCTGGTACGCGGTCCTGGCCGCGTCCCGGTCGCCCTTGGCGAACAGGATGTCGCCGCGCCGATCGGCCAGCGCCCCGGCCATCTCCGCCCCTGGCTTGCCGACGCTGCCCGGCTCGATGGCGGCAAGCGCGGCGTCATAGGCCTTCTCGTCGAGGAGCAGGCCCGCGAGGCGCAGCCGCGCAAGATGCTGGTACTCGGCATCGTCGGCGTTGTCGATCACCCATTGCAGCGCGCCCTTGGCGCCGGCCACGTCCTTCGCGTCGGCATAGCCGCGGGCGGCCATCAGGCCGGCCATCGGGCCGTACGCGGTGCTGCCGTATTCCTTGAGGATCGGTTCGGAGCGCTGCTTCACCTGCTCGATGTTCCGGCGCTCCACCGCATCCACCAGCTCGGCGTAGAGGCCGGCCGCCGCGGCACCCTGCCGCGCCTGGTACCAGGCCCAGCCGCGGGTGCCGGCCACGATGAGCAGCGCCACCGTGAGGGCAGCGAGGATCGCGGTGCCGTACTTCGCCCAGAAGGCCTTGATCGCCTCGAGCTGTTCCTGTTCCTGCAGGTCGTATGCCATGTGCCGTTCCCGGCCTCCTGTCCGTCAGTCCTCGCCGAGCAGCAGCTCCGCGACCGTATCCACCAACCGATCCACCGGCACCGACTGCTGGCCGCCCTTGTCCGGAGCGCCGGGCCGTCCTTCCGGGCCCTCGCCCGCGCGCAGGCGCTTCAGGCCCACCTCGCCGCGGGCAAGCTCGTCCTCGCCGATCACCAGCGCGATCCGGGCGCCGCTCGCGTCGGCGCGCCGGAACTGCGACTTGAAGCTGCCGCCGCCCGCATGCATCAGCACGTCGAAACCGGCGGAGCGGAGCTGCTCGGATGCGCGCAGCGCCGCCGAGGCGGCGCCCGCACCGCTGCTGACCACATAGACGTCCAGCGCGGCAGGCGAATCCAGGCTCCCGGCCTGCATGCAGAGATCCAGCAACCGCTCCACGCCGATCGCGAAGCCGCAGGCCGGTGCCGGCTTGCCGCCCAGCATCTCGACCAGCGGATCGTAGCGGCCGCCGCCGCAGACGGTCGCCTGGGCGCCGAGCCTGTCGGTCACCCATTCGAAGACGGTGCGATTGTAGTAGTCCATGCCGCGGACCAGCCGCGGGTTCACCTCGGCGGGGATCCCGAGCTCGGCAAGGCCGGCCCGCACGCCGTCGAAGTGCTCGCGCGAAGGCGCGTCGAGATAGTCGAGCAGCCGGGGCGCCGCCTCGACCAGCGACTGCATCTCCGGATTCTTGCTGTCGAGGATCCGCAGCGGATTGCTGTGCAGCCGGCGACGGCTGTCGGCGTCCAGCGCCTGCTCGTGCCGGGAGAAGTAGTCCACCAAGTCCTGGCGATGCCGCACCCGCTCGGACGCATCGCCGATGGAGTTGATCTGCAGGCGCAGGTCCTTCAGATCGAGGTCGTCCCAGAGTCGCTGGCACATGGCGATCACCTCGACGTCCACGTCCGGGCCGGCGAAGCCGAGCGCCTCGACGCCGATCTGGTGGAACTGGCGATAGCGGCCCCGCTGCGGACGCTCGTGGCGGAACATCGGCCCGGCGTACCACAGCCGCTTCGGACCGTCGTGCAGCAGGTTGTGCTCGATCACGGCGCGCACCACGCCGGCGGTCATCTCCGGGCGCAAGGTCAGGTGCTCGCCGTTCAGCGCATCCTCGAAGGAGTACATCTCCTTCTCGACGATGTCGGTGACCTGCCCGAGCCCGCGCGCGAAGAGCGCCGTCGGCTCCACGATCGGCGTGCGGATGCGCTGGTAGCCGTAGCTGCGCGCCCAGGCGGCGACCGTCTCCTCGAGCCGCTCCCAGCGCCCGGCTTCCGCCGGGAGGATGTCGTTCATCCCCTTCACGCCCGCCAATCGCGTCACAGCCATCTCTCTACCATCGATCCCTGGTTGCCCCAACACTACGGAAGGCGCCGCCCCGCTGCGGCGGCACGGCCGGAAGGCGCATCTGCCGCGCCCTCAATCGGCGTCTTGCGTCGCGGCCGCGGCGTCCCTCGCCGCAGCGGCGCCGTAGCGGCGCCGGACGTAGCCGTCGACGATCGCCTGGAACTCCTCGGCAATCCGGTCGCCCTTCAGCGTCACGCTGCGCTCGCCGTCGATGAAGACCGGCGCGACCGGCGCCTCGTCCGCCCCGGGCAGCGAGATGCCGATGTCGGCATGGCGCGATTCGCCTGGGCCGTTGACGATGCAGCCCATG
>JAEWEW010000108.1 GCA_023389175.1 Pseudomonadota bacterium
CTGCTGGCCATGGCGGCGGGGCGCGGCACGCTCGCCGGTCTCGCGCTCGTGGCCCTGGCGTGGTACCTGGTGCGCCTCTACTACGGCCTCGAGACCAGCCTGCTCGGCAAGGGCGTCGCACTGATGCTCACCGGCGCAGTGTTGCTCGTGCTGCATCTGGGCGTCCGCCGGCTCGCTCGGCAGATGCGCATGGCGACCGCCATGGCGGAGCGTGACGATGGGTAGGGCCCGGCTGCAGTGGCTGTTGCTGCTCGCCGGGGCGCTCCTCGTCTTCGGCAGCTTCAACCATGCGGTGTGGCAGAAGGAGGCATTGCTGCGAGACGGCGCGGTGCTGCGCCTCGCGCTCGCGCCGGTGGACCCGCGGGCGCTGATGACCGGGGACTACATGGCGCTGGACTACGCGGTGGCAGCTCCGCTGGCACGCGCGCTGGCCGGACACGACGGATTCGCCATCCTCGCGCGCGATGAGCGAGGTGTCGGCCGCCTGGTCCGGGCGCAGGCAGCGCCCGGGCCGCGCGAAGCCGGCGAGCTGGCGCTGCGGGCCCGTGCTCGTGGCGCGCGCGTGCGCATCGGCAGCGACGCGTGGTACTTCCAGGAAGGTCATGCCGTGCGCTACGAGCAGGCGCGCTTCGGCGAGTTTCGCGTGGGCGAGGACGGGGAGGCGCTGCTGGTGCGCCTGCTCGACGAATCGCTGCAGCCGCTCGGCCACGCGCCGCTCGCGTCCGGTCGCTGAGGGCAGCTGCGTCATGGCGACCGGTGCCACCATCCATCGCGCGGAGCTCGCGATCGCGGACATGGACCGCGGCTACTATGCCGATCACACCCTCACGATCGCCCGTCATCCGTCGGAGACGGTCGAGCGCATGATGCTGCGGCTGCTCGCCTTCGCGTTCTTCGCCGATCCGGCGTTGCAGTTCGGCCGCGGCCTCTCCACCATGGACGAGCCGGACCTCTGGCAGCACGACGATGCCGGCCAGCTGCTGCGCTGGATCGATGTCGGGTTACCGGACGAAAGACGGCTGCGCAAGGCCTGCGGCCGCGCGGCCGAGGTCGTGGTGCTCGCCTACGGCGGCAGCCGCGCGCAGGCCTGGTGGAAGCGCAGCGCCGCGGCGCTTGCGCGGTTGGATCGGCTGGTGGTGTACTGCGTGCCGCCCGACGCCTGCGCCGCGCTGGAGGCGCTCGCAGGCCGCACCATGCGCCTCGCGGTGAGCATCCAGGACGGGCAGGCCTGGGTCGGCGCCGGATCCGCCTCGGCGGAGGTGCGGCTGCAGCGACTGCGGTAGGGCGCTGCGGCGCCTACGCCGCCATGAAACCGAGGTCGCGGGTGGTGAAGTTGCGCAGGTTGGGCAGCACGTCGTCGAGCTCGGCATCGCTCACGCCGAACCAGCGGCCGAGCGTGGCGGCATACTGGTCCACCGCGATCGCCGGCAGCAGCCGGCCGTTGCCGACGTCGTCGCCGGTGCCGCTGCCGATTGCCGGGAAGCGCCCGTAGATGTCGCCGCCCCTCACCGCGCCGCCTACGACGAAATGATGGCTGCCCCAGCCGTGGTCGGTGCCGTCGCCGTTGCTGGTGCCGGTACGCCCGAAGTCCGACGCGGTGAAGAGGGTCACCTCGCTGGATGCGTTCACCGCCGGGCTCGCCATCTGCCGGTCGAAGTATTCGATGCCCTGCGCGAGCGTGGCGAGCAGGCGGCCCTGGTTGGCGATCTGACCGTCATGGGTGTCGAAGCCGCCGAGCGACACGAAGAACACCTGTCGCTGCACGCCGAGCGAGGCGCGGCCGCCGATCATGCGGGCAACCACCCGCAGCTGAGCGGCGAGCGGGTTCTCCGCGCCCGAACCCGGCACGCGGGGAAGGGCTTCGAGCGCTGCCTCCGGCAGCATGCCGGCTGCGAGGCTGGCCTGCGCGTCGATGGCGCGGCGCGCGACCTGCGCATGCGTCTTCGCGATCAGGTTCGGGCTGTCGGCGGTCACGATCGAGCGCAGCGCAGCCGCCGCCGCGCTGGAGCCGAACAGCGATCCTTCGGTGCCGCCGATTCCGTTGGCACCGTTGGCGCCGACCTGGTACTGCATCGTGTCCCGGCCCGAAAGCCAGACGGCGCTGCCGGACACCGAGATCGCGGTGAAAGCCCTCGTGGCATTGGTCGATCCGAGGATGTCGCCGAGCCGGCCGCCCCAGCCGACGCTCGCGCCCTCGGGCGCATGCGCCTGCCAGGTCGACTGCTGGTCGTTGTGCGAGAAAAGATTGCGCGGCCGCGGCGTCGAGCCGGACTCGTAGGTCGCCTTGGTGAGCGGCATGATCAGCGGCCCGACATTCGCCACGACTGCTGCGCGGCCGCCGTCGAACAGGCCCTTGAGCGGCGCCATGCCCGGATGCACCGCGAAGGCGCGTCCTCCCTGTGCGTTGGCCGGCGTGATCGGCAGCACGCCGTTCGACTCGCCGGGCGCGGGCAGGGCGATGCTGGAGCCGGTCCCGCGCAGCCGCCGATACTCCGACCAGGAATCCGGATCGGTCGCGAGCACCGTGTTGCCCTGGTCGTTTCCGCCGAACAGGAAGACGCAGACGAGCGCGCGGTAGCCGCCTGCTGATTGCGCGGCGGCGGCACCGATGCCGGCCAGGTTGAGCGCGAAGGGCGCGGCCGGGCCGAGGAATGAGAGGCGGGCGGCAGTGCGCAGGAACTGGCGGCGTGTCAGCGGCAAACGGCTCATGGCTTCATCTCTGCACCAGGTATTCCGGGGAGGCCATCGTGAGGAAGACGGCCAGGTAGACGCGGTTGCGGCGCGCCCGCTCGACCCGCTCGGCATCGCCGGTCGGAAGGTTGATCGAGGTGACCGCCTGCTCGAGTTGCGCGCGCAGCTCGAGCGACATGGTGCCGCCGAGCAGCAGCAGGTTCATCCGTTCGGCGAGCAGGTCCGGCCGGTCGGCGAGGCGCATCTCGGCACCGTAGCCCGTGAGCACGTCCCTCGGACTGCCGCTGCCGGCGCCGCGCTCAACGATGCCGCGCATCAGGTTGAGATAGCCGGCAACCGAGGTCTCGTGCGTGATCTGCATCTCGGGCGAGACCATGCCGGCATCGGCCACCGGGGTGTTGGGCGGCACGTAGCCGGGACGGTAGAAGTTGAACACCGAGGGCGCGCGGAACGCACTCTGCCCGAGGCTGGTCGCCGGGTTGTCGGTCGCACCGATCAGGTACTCGCCGGACACCGAGCGCGCGCCGAATGCGCGGATCCAATGCGCCAGCCGGAGCACCGGCTCGCGCAGCCTGCCGAAGACCGGATTCGCCGCGGCGGCCGGATCGCGCGCCTCCGGGTCGAAGAGGACTGCCCGGATCACCGCGCGCATGTCGCCCCGCGTGCCTTCGCCGTTGTCGGCGAACTGCGCGGCGACGCGTGCGACGTACTGCGGACTGGGGTTGCTGGTGACGAGCCGCTGGATGAGTTGCCGGCCGATGAAGGGCCCGACATTCGGATGGCCGGCCAGCCGGTCGAGCGCGGCGGCGAGGCTCGCCCGTGGATCCGCCGAGGATTGCTCCGGCACCACGACGCCGAGGAATCGCTTCTCCGAGGTCGAGTGGAACTGCGGGTAGGGCTGCATCGGCAGGACCTCGCGCCGGGGATCCTTGAGCGAGCCGTGGAAGCGCTGGTCGGTGGTGTCAGGCCCGCCCCAGCTCCAGCCGGTGAAAACCTTGGCGAGGCCGGTCACGTCCTCGTTGGTGTAGGTTTCGATCGGCTCGTGCCGAGCATCCAGCCGCACGCTGCCGTCCTGTTCCAGCTCGTGCACGCCGATGGTGAAGAGCTGCATCACCTCGCGGGCGAAGTTCTCGTCGGGCACGCGTCCCTGCCTCGGATCCTCCTTGTGGTTGCGCAGGTGGGAGAGATAGAGGCCCATCATCGGATGCAGCGCGACCGCCTCCAGCAGCTCCCTGAAGTTCAGGAAGGCGTGGCTCGCAAGCGTGTCGTAGTAGTTCGCGAGCCCGAGCGGATAGCCGCTCACCGCGCCGTCGTTCATCGAGACGACGAAGATCTGTGACAGCGCGAAGGTCACCCGCTGGCGCAGCTGGTCGTCCGCCGTGGCGGCGAGCTTCCAGTAGGCGTCGTTGATGTCCCGGGTGGAGAGCTCGAGCTCCGGATTCGCCTGCATGCGGATGCGCAGCACCGGCTCCAGGCCCCTGGGCGACTTCTTGAACTGATCCACCAGCCAGTCGACATAGCGCATGCGCTGCATGCGGGCGATCTCGTCCTCGGTTCCACCATAGGTGGCCTGCGCGAGGAAGCGGGAGGATTCGGCGGCGCTGTCCGGTGCTTCCTTCGGTGGCAGGGTGGTGCCGCCACCCGAGGCATACTCGATGGCGCTCGGACCGCTGTCGCCGCAGGCGGCGAGGGCGGCGACAACCGCGAGCACCATGATGGCGACGGACAGCCGGTACAGCGATCGTGGAACGCGCAGGTTCATGACGTCGACGGCCGTGACTTCGGTGACTTGCAGGTTAAGCGGCAGCCGGCATGCGGCTCGCCGCGATGCCGACCGGCGGAGCGAGGCGGCGGATCGGAGGCCGCCATCGGGCGGCCGCGGACCGGTTTCAGGCCGCAGGGCGCGGATGGGCCGCTGGCGGGGGCGTGGCATCGCGGATGCGTTCCACCGCCCTGTTAGCATCGGCCTTCCGCCCCTCTCCGCAGAGCCGCCACTTCGACGATGCCGTTGAACCTGCCCATGCTCCTCACCTGGCAGCGGATCCTGGCGATCCCCTTGCTGGTGGCGGTCTATGTGGTGCCGTGGGAAGGGTGGAGCATGTACTCCCGGAACGTGGTCGCCACCGCGATCTTCGTGCTCGCGGCGGTGACGGACTGGTTCGACGGCTACCTCGCCAGGCGCCTGGGCCAGCAGACCGCGTTCGGCGCGTTCCTGGATCCCGTGGCGGACAAGCTGCTGGTCTGTGTCGCGCTGGTGATGCTGTTGCATCTCGGCAGGGTCGACGCCGTGGTGGCCTCGATCATCATCGGCCGCGAGATCACCATTTCGGCCCTGCGCGAGTGGATGGCGACCATCGGCGCACGCAAGAGCGTCGCGGTGAGCTCGATCGGCAAGATAAAGACCGTCGTGCAACTGGTCGCGATACCGATGCTGCTGTTCCACGAGCGACTCTGGGAAGCGCTCGACATGCAGCGCATCGGCACCTGGCTGATCTATCTCGCGGCCATCCTGACGCTCTGGTCCATGGGCTATTACGTGAAGGCCGCCTGGCCGCAGCTGCGCGCCGAGTCACGATAGTCGCCGCCGCGCGGCGAACACGCAGGCGTCGAAGCCCCCCGATGCTCAGACTTGACCCGAGCAAACGGCCGTAAACCGGGCTTACGATGTCAATCAACGTGACGTCTTTTAACCAATAACTTGAAGAGTATCCTCAGGGCCGGGTCAAAACTACGTTGTAACTTGCTGAAAGTTTTGGGTAATTCATGCGTTTGAGTCGGAGCGCACCTGATTCGATCGGGTCCGGCGACGCGATTCCGCATGCCATTGACCGCCCCCCGGAAAGGGCCGAGCTTGCCCGCCTCGAGACCACCCCACCCCGTGGGCCTGGTGGGCACGCCGACGAAACGGCACGAGTGATGGCGGGACGGGGTTCTTGGCGTTGGCCTTCGTCCCTCGATTTGCTCCAACCCGACCCGCTCCGATATACTCAACGGCTTCGCGGGAGTAGCTCAGTTGGTAGAGCGCAACCTTGCCAAGGTTGAGGTCGCGAGTTCGAGACTCGTCTCCCGCTCCACTGCATTCTTCCCCGGAAATCCGGGGCACCCCCTGAAGCGCTGCAAGCCGTAGCAGTCCAACGGCTTGGCATCAGATCAGCGTTCCAGAGGCGTCCACCGAAATCCACCTGAATCCGGGACTGTGGGGCCCGGCGACGAAGCACGGGCGCTGGCGGCCAAGGCGATCAATCCCCGTGTTCATCGCGAGCAAAAGCGTTTCGCCACCAAGCTCGCCGCCGACGACATCTTCGAGGCGCTCTACCTGCGCTGGCGGGACTTCAAAGCGCTGAGCCTGCGCACCGGCCGTGACCACGATAGCACCACGGCGCGGAAGCCACCGGCCGCTCAGGCGCGCTGGACACACTTCGCGTACAGGTCTGGAAGCACGTGGTGCGGATCGTATTTCGACTTGAGCGCACGATACGATTCCCCGCCGTAGATGCGCGAGAACTCGTCCGGGCCGTAGAAGCTTTCCGAGTAGAGCGATTTGATTCCTTCCAATTCGCCTACTTTGCGCTCGATCAAACGGTTGAAATGGGCGGGCTGATGCCGTTGCCGGCGGCGCAAGACGTCCCAGAAGCCAAAATTCACGTAAAGCTGATCCGGCGTCATGGGAAAGAGCAGGAACTCGGCGGCTTGCGCAGTAGGGCGCACCGGGCATATCCACACGGGAGCTAGCGCGATCTCGCGCTGAAAGAACTCCAGAAACCGAGCTGCATGATGAAGAGGGATGTCAACATCCTGGATGACGGACTCGCTGTGGCCGCCGCGCAGCCGGTCGAACGCGCGCGTGAAGCCCCAGCGGCTGTTCCAGCGCATGATGCGTTGGTAGGTCTTCGAGTTGAGACGTTTGCGGCCATACAGCCGGCGAACCCAGGGAACTTGTGCGCCGACATTCTTCGAGCACCAGAACCAGTCGGTGTCCCAGCGCCAGATGAAATCGCCCACCGTCAACCAATCGCGTTCCTTCTCCCGGATGGAGCGGTAGTAGATGTGCTCGAAGGTATAGCGACTGACTTCAGCCGCACGATCGCAGAAACGGCAGACGTTGAGGTAGAGCTCGCCGGGGCTGAACGCAACGCCGTCGACAAAGTCGGCATCCGAGGCGCAGGCTTGGGCCAGCGCATCGAAAAACACATCCGTGCGAGAAAAGCGGCGATGGGTCAGCTCGACGAAAGGCTTGACCGGCACAGCAACGGCCCGCAGCCGCAGCGCGTAGCCGAAGGTGCCGTAGGAATTCGGAAAGCCGTGGAAGAGGTCGCTGTACTCGTTGTCGGGACGACACCGGAGGATCCGTCCGTCTCCTGTCAGGATTTCGAGCTCGGAGAGTGTCTCGTGCACGAGCCCGTACTTGAACGAAGAGGCCTCGATGCCAACCCCGGCAGCCGCTCCGCCGATCGTGATCGTCTTGAGCTCCGGCACGACTGCCGGCATGAGGTTGTGCTCTAGTGTGCGGGCCACGATTGCTTCGTAGGTCGCCATCCCCTCTGCGTCGACCCAGCCCTCGGACGCATCAATCGCGAGCACCTGATCGAAGCCGCTCACGTCCAGCGAGCGCTTGCTGTGCCGCCTTCGGTCGCGGAAAAGATTGGAGGTGTCCTTCGCGAGGCCGACTTCGCCGCCGGAGGCGCTGCGGATGGCAGCGGCCAGACGATCGCAGCGCTCCGCATGGCTTTCCATGGCATTCAACGCGTCGTCGCCTTTAACGGGTGCTCCGCTTCGTCGCGATACAGGAACGCGCGGCTCATGGGATAGCTGGTATCGGTAACGTTGCCCTTGCTGAACACGATCTGGAACAGGTGCGTTTGTCCGAGGGGGGAGCGGAACATTTCTGCGCAACCGAGGAGATAAGTGCGCCAGATGCGACGAAAGCGCTCGTCGAACTTCACTGGGTCGAGCGCGGCGATGCGCTCCCAGTTGCGATCGAAGCGTTCTGCCCAGGCGTCGAGCGTGGGCGCATAGTGGCGGCGCAGGTTCTCTATGTCGATCACTTCCAGACCGCATTCCTCCATCGCGACGACGGTATCGGCAAGGCTGGGGATCCAGCCGCCTGGAAACACGCGCTGGCGGATGAAGAACTCCGTGTCGAACCGCCCGATGTGCGAAATGAAGTGCAACAAACCGAGTCCGCCCGGCCTGAGGAACTTCGCGTGTGCGGAGATGACTTCCTTCAACTGGTTCTTGCCGGCGTGCTCGAGGACTCCGATCGAGACTACCTTATCGAACGTGGTACGCGCATCGCGGAAATCGGTTTCCACCACCTTGAGCACTGCGGCCATGTCGCGGCGACGGATCTCGGAGCCGACCCATTCGACCTGTTCGGTGGTGGTGTTGATGCCGGTGACGCGCACGCCGTAGTGCTCGGCAGCGTAGAACATGAAGCCGCCGAAGCCGCAGCCGATGTCGACGACTGATTCCCCCGCGGCAAGACGCAGCTTCCGGCAGACGTGTTCGATCTTGTTGACCTGCGCTTGCTCCAACGTATGCGTATCGTCCTTCCAATAGGCGCAGGTGTACATCATCAGCGGGTCGTCCAACCACAAACGGTAGAAGTCGGTGCCAAGACCGTAATGCGCACGGGCATTCTCCTTCGCGCGCGCCCAGGAATCGTTGGAGCGCACGACTTCGTGCCACCGATTGCGCATCGTCACGAGTTGGTTGGGCGAGTCGAAGCCGCTGTACATTCCGGCCTCAAATGCCGCACGCAGATCGCCCTCCACATCGATTGCCCCTTTGAAGTAGCCGTTCAGCATGCCGATATGGCGGAAGGCGACGATGCCGAGCTCAGTGGCCCGGTTTCGGAACCGGATGGAGAACCGTGGCGGTTCGGTGCGATTGCGGTAACGCGTTCCGTCGGCAAAGATGACTTCGAATGCTACCGAGGTCTCCGCGCCTATTCGTTTGAACTCCTTCGCGATCAGCGACTTCATCACGATCGAAGACCTTCCAGGTTTTGCCGCCGCCGCCTCTGGTCCATTTGGTCTTGTGGCGGCGTCGGAGCGTTCGTTAACGCAATGGGCCAACGCGAAATGAAGCGAGCTCGACCCTGACGGGCGATTAATTTAGCATCGGAGCCTGACGCAGCGGGATATGTTGCGCAATACGCCTCGGTGGCTCCATCTCGCCCGGGCCATGGTTTCCGGGAACGGGTTCCCGGCAACGCGACTCGCGTCTTGCGGAACCCGCGCTACGTGGCAGGACGATGAGTGCCGGTCGGCACGTGATGGCGCAGCAAAGCCCCCAGGTGCGCGATGTCGACCGGCTTCACCAAGTGGTCGGCGAACCCGACCGCGCGTGTTCTCCTGCGGTCCACATCCTGTCCGTAGCCGGTGACCGCCACGAGATGGATTGTCGGGAACTGTTGCCTGAGTCGCCGGCCCACCTCGAAGCCGTCCATGGCCGGCAAGCCCAGGTCGACCAGCGCGACGTCGGGGCGGAAGACCGCGGCGGTCTCGATCGCGGCAGGGCCGTCGAGCGCCAGGCGGGCGGAGTGGCCGAGGGCCCCCAGCGCCTCGCACAGCAGCTCGGCGGCATCGCGGTTGTCGTCGATGACCAGGATGCGGATTGCGTTGGGTGGAACGTCGGGCGGAGCAGCTGAAACGGCGGGAGGAGCAGCCGGAACGTCGGCCGGTGCCGGGACCATGTCCTCGCTCGAAGCCTGCGCCAGTGGCAGCCGCACGATGAATTCCGCCCCGCGTCCCTTGCCCTCGCTGCGGGCGTCGACCGTGCCACCGTGAGCCTGCACCATGCTGCGGACGATCGCGAGCCCGAGACCGAGCCCTCCCTTCGACCGATCGATCTCCTGTCGCTCCTGCCAGAACAAATCGAAGATCTGCGGCAGCATCTCCGGCTCGATGCCCCGGCCGGTGTCGCGGATCGTCACCTTGGCCATCCCGTCCTCGACGGCTCCCGCCACGGCAATGTGCCCCCCCGGATCCGTGTATTTGGCCGCGTTGACCAGCAGGTTGGCGAACACCTGGGCCAG
>JAEWEW010000128.1 GCA_023389175.1 Pseudomonadota bacterium
CGCGATGGCGGCGCTCGCCCCAGGCAGGCCGTCGAGGAACCGAAGCATCGAGATCATCGTCTCGATCAGCCAGAGGTCCAGGCTCAGCAGCATCGCGCAGAGGGTTGGCGATAGCGGCCCGGCCAGCGCGGCCGCAATCGCGATCGGCGTCACCAGGAAGCTCACCCACGGGATCGCCAGCGCATTGGCGACCGGACCGACGAGGGACAGCGTCGAGAAGAGCGCGACCACCATCGGCGCGAGCCCGACCGTCGCCGCCCACTGGCTCGTGACCGCAGCGCGCAGGCTGCCCGCCATCGACACGGCCGCCGGAAGCGACAGCATCGCGACGACGCCCGCCGGTGACATCGGCGAGTGCCCGGAGACCGCGGGCGACTCGCGGCGCGGACGTCGCTCCTCCCTGCCGTGGGCACAGAGCATGATCGCGGTGACGGCGCCAAACGACAGCCAGAAGCCCGCGGTGCCGACGGACCACGGGTCGATCGCGACGACGGTTCCGCCGGCGATGAGGACCGGATCCAGCGGCCCGGCGCGGCGCCCGGCGGCATCGAGCAGCGCGGCGGCGAGCAGCATCCAGCAGGTGCGCTGCGCCGGGATCCCCCAGCCCGACAGCATCGCGTACGCAAACGCGACTGCCAGCGCGACGGCAAGCACGATCGCCCGGCGCGGCAGGCGCCCGGGCTGGCCCCATCCCGGGCGGCGGGCCAGGCGACGCAGCGCCATGCCGGTGAGCCAGCCGGCAACCAGCGCCAGCATGGTGACATGCATGCCGGAGATGGCCATCAGGTGGCTGACTCCGGTGCGGGAGAAGAGCGCCCAGAGCGAGGCGCCGATGGCGCCCTGGTCGCCCAGCGAGAGGCCGGTGACGATGCCCATCAGCGGCCAGCGGTCGGCGGCGCCGGGCTGGTCCACATGCAGCGCCTTGGCATGCTCCAGGTGGTCACGCAGGCGGGTGCGCCAGTCCTCGAAGGCAACCAGCAAGGCCGCACCCGGCGATCGCGGAAACCACGCGCCGGCGCCCCATCCGCCCTCGCCCTCCGGCGGACCGGCCAGCCGCTCGCGGGCCTGCACGCGGCCGACGGCGCCGATGCCCTGCTGCAGCAGCCGAAGCTCCAGGTCGAAGGCGCCCGGATTCACCGGGGCGACCGGTCGCTTCAACCGGACGGCAAGCCGCCACCAGGTGCCGGGATGCGCCCAGACGAGATCGCCGGCGGCGCTGCCACCGTGCCGGACCGCGCGGCCCGATCCGCGATCGTCGCGCGCGGCGGGCGACGGCTCCTGCGGCTCCTCATCCGGTGGCGCTTGCGTCCTGAAGCCACGATCGCGTTCCCGCGGTGCGCCCCAGTCCAGCTGCACGCGATCCAGCCGGCCACAGCCTCGAGCCGCGGTCGGCACCATCGGCCGGCAGCCGACCACGACGAAGCGCACCCGGTCGCCGAAGACGAAGCGCTGCGGGATGCCCTCGACCATGCCGCGAAGCTCCAGCTCCACGCCTTCCAGCGCCGGCGGCAGGCGTGCATCGAGCGCCCGATGCACCTGGCCGAGCAACAGCATGGCCGCTGCCAGCGCTGCGGCGAGCACCCGGACCAGGGCCGGTGCCGAGTCGACCGCCCGCGCGAGCCGGCTCGCCCCGCGCGCGGCGGGACGCCGCAGCGGGAGCAGCAGCGCGATGACGACCGACAGCGCGATCGACAGCGCCAGCGCCCAGCCCAGGACCGGCAGCCATGATCGATCCGGCAGCCGACCGGTTGCCTGCAGGCCGCAGGCGACCGCCAGCAAGGCGAGGCAGAAGTCGCGCGCAGACGGGATGCAGCGCAGCCGGCCGGAAGGCATCGACCGAGCATACGGTCGATCGCCATGGGCCGCGATCGACCAGGCGTCTCAGCCGGCCGGTGCGACGGCCGGCATCCCCGACAGCCTCCTAGAGCTTCTGCGCCTGGAGGAACCCGTCCATGCTCGCCTCGGCGAAGCTGAACCAGAGGTTCTGGTCGGCACGGAAGCGCGAGTAGTCGTCCCAGATCTTCTTCCAGTTCGGATTCTTGGCCGACAGCTCCGCGTAGAGCGCCTGTGCTTCCTTGAAGCCGGCCTCCATCACTTCCCTCGGGAACCGATGCAGCTTGGTTCCCTGCGCCACCAGCTCCTTGAGCGCCCGCGGGTTGTTGGCGTCGTAGCGCGCCTGCATGATGGTGTGGGCGCGGGTCGCGGCCGCCTCCACGATCGCCCTGTACTCGGCGGGCAGCGCCTCGAACGCCTTGACCCCGACGAAGAGATCGAGCTGCGCGCTGCCGTCGTGCCAGCCGGGGTAGTAGTAGTGCGGGGCCACCTTGTAGAAGCCGAGCTTCTGGTCGTCCACCGGGCTGCTGAACTCCACGGCGTCGAGCGTGCCCTTCTCGAGCGCCTGGTAGATCTCCCCGCCGGGAATGCTCTGCGGAACGACGCCGAGCCGTTCGTAGACCCGGCCGGAGACCAGCCCGGACACCCGCAGCTTCAGTCCCTTCAGGTCGGCCAGCGTGCGGATCTCGCGCCGGTACCAGCCTCCCATCTGGGCGCCGGTGTTGCCCATCGGGAAGTTGATGACGTTGAACTTGCGATAGAACTCGCGCATCAGCGTGAGCCCGTTGCCCTCGAACATCCACGCGTTCATCTGCCGCGTGTTGAGGCTGAACGGAATGCCGTTGAATGCGAACGCCTCGTCCTTCCCGGCGAAGAAGTTCGACGCCGTGTGGGCACACTCCACGGTTCCGTTCTGGACTCCGTCGAGCACGCCGAAGGCCGGCATGAGCTCGCCGGCGGAATGGACGCTGATGGTGAACTTCCCGCCGGTCATTTCCTGCACCTGCTTCGCGAACAGCTCCGCGGTGCCGAAGATGGTGTCGAGCGACTTGGGGAAGCTGTGCGCAAGCCGCCAGCGGATCGTTCCCTGTGAAAGTGCTGCCGGGGCGACGCCGGCAGCCAGTATTCCGGAGAGTCCGGCATGCTTCATCACGGTTCGACGGTCCATACGCTCCTCCTGGTTGTCTGAACGGAAACCCTATCGTGTCGCGTCGCGCTCCAGCGCGCGCCGCATCCTTGCCATCGGATCCTCCTCCGCCGGGGTACCACCGGAGCCCGGGTCCACCGACGGAAACCGCTGCATCGGGTCCACCTGCTCGCCGCCGTAGCCGCCACGTTCGGGCACCAGCTGAAGGCTGTCAAGGTCGACCTGTACCGGCTTGCCGAGCCGGTCCGTGACCAGTCCGGGAAACGCCAGCAGGATGCCCACCATGGTGATCTGCAGGAGCACGAAGGCGATCGAGCCGCGATAGATCTGGGCCGTCCGCACGGCCGGTATGACCTGCCGCGTGACCGGATCGACGTAGTCCCGGTGGGCTGCCACGCTGCGTATGAAGAAGAGCGCGAAGCCGAACGGCGGAGTCAGGTAGGAGGTCTGCAGCGTCATGGCGATGGTGACGCCGAACCAGATCAGGTCGATGCCGAGCTTCTCCGCCACCGGCACCAGCAGCGGCACCACGATGAAGGCGATTTCGAAGAAGTCCAGGAAGCAGCCGAGCACGAAGACCAGCAGGTTCACCGCCAGCACGAAGCCGATGGCCCCGCCCGGAAGGCCGGTGAACAGGCTCTCCACCCACAGGTGGCCGTCGACCGCATTGAAGGTGAAGCTGAAGACGGTGGCGCCGATGAGGATGAAGATGACGAAGCTGGTCAACTGGGCCGTCTGGTCCAGCGCGCGGACCAGGGTCGCCTTGTCGGCGAGGCGGCCGCGTGTCGCGGCCATCACCAGCGCGCCGACGGCGCCCATGGCGCCGCCTTCGGTCGGCGTCGCCACGCCGAGGAAGATCGTGCCCAGGACCAGGAAAATCAGCACGAGCGGCGGGATCAGGTTGAGCGTCACCCGGCGCGAGAGCCGGGACAAGGCATTGACCCGCAGCAGGAAGTCGAGGACGGCGAGCAGCATCGCCGCCCCGGCGCCCACGGTGACCGCGAGGACGATGACCTCGTCGATCGGCGCCTCGCCTTCCCTGCCCACCCAGGGATTGACGATGCTGTCGTGCACCCCCACCCACGCGACCCCGGCGGCGACCGACAGCATGGCGAGCACGACCAGCGAGCGATGCCCGCTGCTGCCGTTGCGCTCGCGGTAGATCCGCGCCTCCGGCGGAAGCGCCGGAACCCAGGCGGGGCGCACGACCGCGATCACGACGACATACGCCATGTAGAGTCCGACCAGCAGCAGTCCCGGCACCAGCGCGCCGAGGTACATGTCGCCGACGGATCGGCCCATCTGGTCGGCGAGGACGATCAGTACCACCGACGGCGGTATTGCCTGCGCCAGCACGCCCGAGGCCATGATCACCCCGGTGGCCATGCTGCGGTTGTACTGGTAGCGCAGCATCACCGGCAGCGAGATGAGCCCCATCGAGACAACCGCCGCCGACACCACGCCGGTTGTCGCCGCGAGCAGCGCTCCGACCACCACCACCGCGAGCGCGAGGCCCCCGCGCAGGGGGCCGAACACTTGGCCGATCGTCTCGAGGAGATCCTCCGCGATGCCGCTCTCCTGCAGGATCAGCCCCATGAAGGTGAAGAACGGCACGGCCAGCAGGGTCTCGTTCTGCATCACGCCGAACACCCTGAGCGGCAGAGCCTGGAACAGGACGAGCGGGAAGACACCGATCAGCATCCCGAGCAGCCCGAAGGAGAGTCCGGTCGCGGCAAGCCCGAAGGCCACCGGGAAGCCGGAGAGCAGGAAGAACAGCAGGCCCACGAACATCAGCGGGACGAACTGGGCCGCGATCAGCTCCATCCGTGCAGACCCGGGGCCGCCGCCGCTTCAGTCGCCGGTGGGCCGGGAGGAACGGGCAGCACCGTCCTCCCTGCCGGGGGCCGTCGCGTCGGGCAGCGCGATCCCCCGGAGGAAGGCGATCTGCTTGACCAGCTGCGACAGGGTCTGGGCGAGCAGCAACAGCATGCCGAGCGGCAGCAGCGCATAGACCGGCCAGCGGATCAGCCCGCCCGCGTTCGGCGAGATCTCGCCGCTGCGGAATGCCTCCAGGACAAGCGGCACCGAAAGGTGGATCAGGAGCAGGCAGAACGGAATGGCGACAAGGGCGAGCCCGGCGACCTCGATCAGGCTGCGCGCCCGCGCGGAGAGCCGCGCCCAGAGGAAGTCGATCCGCACATGACCGTCCTTGAGCATGACATAGCCGGCGCAGAGCATGAACACCGCCGCGAACAGGTACCACTGCGCCTCCAGCAGCGCATTGGAGCTGGTGCTGAAGAGCTTGCGCACCACGGCGTTGCCGGCGCTCAGGATGATCGCCGCGAGGATGAGCCAGCGCACCCAGCGGCCGACCGCGGCGTTGAACGCATCGATGCGCCGGGCGGCGGCAAGCCATGGGCGCATCGCGGATCGCTTCGGCGGCTCAGTACTGGCGGACCGCCCCGGACGCGATCAGCCGCTCGACCTCGTCGTGCCCGAAGCCGCTCTGCAGCAGCACCGCCGTGGTGTCGGCGCCCAGATGCGGCGCCGCCGACACCGCCGGCTCGTTGTGGCCGTCGAAGAGCAGCGGAAAGCCGATCATCCGGGTCTTCCCGCCCTGCGGCGTCGCGGCATCGATCACCATGTGCATCGCTGCCGATTGCGGATGCGAAAGCGCCTCCCCCACGTCCTGGACCGGACCGACCGGCACCCCGGCCTCCGCCAGCCGCGCCTCCCAATGGGCTCGCGTGCCGCTCGCGAGCGCCGCATCCAGGCACTCGGTCAGGGCGTCGCGATTCTCCAGGCGCGACTTCGCGGTGGCGAACCGGGGATCCTCGCACCACTCCGGGTGGCCGACCACGGCGGCGAGGCGCCGCCAGTTGGACTCGTTGGCGCCGCCGATCGCGAGCTCGCCGTCCGCGCAGCGGAACGTCTGATAGGGCGCGATGATGGGATGAGCCGTGCCGAGCCGTGTCGGCAGGCGGCCGGTGGAGAAGAACAGCGCCGCGTACCAGTAGAGCTGCTGCATCGACGCCTGCAGCAGCGAGGTCTCCACCCGCCTTCCCCGCCCGGAGCGCAGCACCTCGATGTAGGCCGCCAGCACCCCGAGTGCCGCGAGGATGCCGGCATTGACGTCGGCGATCGACACACCCGGCTTGACCGGCGATCGGTCGGCTTCTCCGGTCACGCTGATCAGGCCGGAGTACGCCTGGAGGATGAGATCGAAGCCGCCGCGGTCCGCCAGCGGGCCCTTGCTGCCGTAGCCGGTGATGCTGCCGATGATGAGGCGGGGATTGATCTGGTGAAGCACCTCCGGCCCGATGCCAAGTGCCTCGATCGTCCCGGGACGGAAGTTCTCGGTCAGCACGTCGGCCGTGCGCACGAGACGCTTGAAGGCTGCCAGCCCCTCGGGATGCTTCAGGTCGATCGCGACCGACTTCTTGCCGCGGTTGAGGATCTGGAAGGCGGCGGGCGCATCGTCACCGGCGCTGCCGGTGAACGCACGGGCGTCGTCGCCGTGCGCCAGCTTCTCGACCTTGATCACCTCCGCGCCCAGGTCCGCCAGCATCAGGCCGGTGACCGGCCCGGCCATCACCTGCGCGAGCTCCAGCACGCGCACCCCGGCAAGCGGGCGGCAGTCCCCGTTCAACCGAACGTCTCCCGGCACCGCGCGACGCAGTTCGTGCCCATGGCTTCCATGCCCAAAGCCTGCCTCCTCCCTGTCTCCGACAGCCCTAGCATAACGGTTCCGACGCGGCCCGGCGATCCGGATTCCGCCTCTCGTCAGCCATGCGCGATCCGCGGCTCGACCGGGGTCTTCGGCGTGATCGCCAGCAGTTCTTCCATGAATGCGCCGATGGAAAGCAGCTCGGCATCGCTGCGGGCCGGGCCGACGACCTGGACGCCCACCGGCAGCCCGCCAGGGGTGAAGCCGCACGGCAGGGCAAGCACCGGGCAGCCGGTCGCGGAGATCGCGCAGGTCATCACCAGCCAGCCGAGGTAGTCTCCCAGCGGCACGCCGTCCAGCTCGCCCAGGTAGCGCTCCTCGACCGGAATCGGCGGACAGAGGACCGAAGGACACACCAGCACGTCGTACTGCTGGAAGAAGCGGGCCACTCGCCGGACCAGCTCGCCATGGGCGAGCTCGGCCGAGACGATCTCCTCGAGGGTGAGCCGCGCGCCGAACTCGGCGTTCTGGATCACGTCGGGCTTCAGCCGGTCGCGCGCCGTCTGCAGGAGCGACCGCATGTTGGCGACGAAGGCGACGCCGCGCAGCGTCCGGAAGATGGCGTCGGCGTCGTGCAGGTCCGGGCAGGCGTGCTCCACGGAGCAGCCGGCGCCTTCCAGGGTGCGGCCCAGGCGCATCACGACATCGGCGACCTCGTTGCTGACCACCGGCGCGACGCCGAGATCCAGGCTCAGCGCCACCCGCCGCGGCCGCCGCGGCGCCGCCGCGGCCCGCACGAACTCGCCAGGCGCGCGCCGCATCGACAACGGATCGAGCGGATGGTGGCCGGCCTCGCATTCCAGCATCAGCGCGCAGTCGGCCAGGTTGCGGGCGAGCGGGCCCTCCACGTTGAACGGCGAGTACGGCTGCTTCTGGATGCGCGGCACCACGCCCGCGGTCGGCCGCAGCCCGACCAGCGAGCAGAAGCTCGCCGGCGCGCGGATGCTGCCGCCGAAATCGTTGCCGGTGGCAAGCCACACCTCCCCGGCGGCCAGGGCCGCGGCCGAACCTCCCGAAGATCCGCCGGGCGTGAAGGCGGTGTTCCAGGGATTGCGCGTCACCCCGAAGACGTCGTTGAAGGTGTTGCAGCCGGCTGCGAATTCGGGGATGTTGCTCTTGCCGATCACGATCGCGCCGGCCGCCTCCAGCTTCTCGACCACCGGGTCCGACGCCGCCGACACATGATCCGCGAAGATCGGCGAGCCGAAGGTGCAGCGCACGCCCGCGACCTCCACGTTGTCCTTCACGGCGATCGGCAGCCCGTGCAGGTAGTGGGCGGGCGCATCCGATGGCGGATCGGCCATCAGCCGCCGCGCCTGCTCGCGCGCGCGATCCAGGCAGAGGATCGGCATGGCGTTGAGCACAGGCTCGGTCTCTGCGATCCGGGCCGCGGCCGCATCGACGAGCTCGAGCGGCGACACCTCGCGGCGCCTCAGGAGCGCCACGGCTTCGGTCGCGGTCAATCGACAGAGTTCCTGCATCGATCCTCCGGTGTTGCTCCAAGCGAGCCAAGCGGCGGCAGCACGCGGCAGGCGGTGGCCGCCGTCGCCTGCACCACGGCCTCGTACCCGATTCCGCGCAGGTCCGCCAGCTCGCGCGCAATCCGGGGCAGCTCCGCCGGCGTGTTCCGCCCCGGATGCAACCAGGCCGGGGCGATATCGGGCGAATCGGTCTCCAGCACCATGCCCTCGAGCGGCAGCGACTGGGCGAGACGACGGATGTTGCGGGCGCGGGGGAAGGTCATCGCGCCGCCGAAGCCGAGCGCCATGCCGAGATCGATCAGCTGCCGGGCCTGCTGCTCGCTGCCGTTGAAGGCGTGGGCGATGCCGCCCACCGGCCGGAACCGGCGCAGCTCCTTCGCCACCGCGTCGACCGATCGCCGCACGTGCATGATCACCGGCAGCTCGAAGTCCCGCGCGATGCGCAGCTGCTCGATGAAGAACCGGACCTGGCGCTCACGGTCGAGGCCGGGCACGAAGAAGTCCAGGCCGATCTCCCCCAGGCCGACGAAGCGGGGATGGGCACGGGCCGCCGCGACCGCCTCGCGCACCCGCATCAGGTCCGCATCGACCGACCGGTCCACCAGGAGCGGATGGATGCCGAGCGCGAAGCAGACGTCGCCGTGGCGATCGGCGAGCGCGACCACCGGCTCCAACTGGTCGGCCGCGATCGCCGGCACGATGAAGGCACCGACTCCGGCCCGGCGCGACGCCGCGAGCACCTCGTCGCGGTCCGCGTCGAACTCGCCGGCGTCCAGGTGGCAATGAGTATCGACCAGCATGGCATCCGTCGCGAACTGTTTGAGTCGCTACGCCGCGCCGGCAAGCTGCGAGACGGCCGGCGGATCGAGGCGCACCGGCCTCAGCACCCCGTCGGTCAGCGCGAGCGATCGGTCGGTGCGCGCCGCGAGCTCGAGATCGTGAGTCACGATGACCAGCGCGGTGCCGAGCTGGCGCGCCAGGTTCTTCAGCAGCGCGAACATCTCCCGGGCGGTCTGCACATCGAGGTTGCCGGTCGGTTCGTCGGCGAGCACGCAGCTCGGCTCGGTGACCAGGGCGCGCGCGAGCGCCACCCGCTGGCGCTCCCCGCCGGAAAGCTCGCCCGGCCGGTGCGCCTTGCGCTCCGCGAGGCCGACCAGCGTGAGCATGCGGTCCGCCAGCCGGGTCGCCTCCCGGCGGGAGAGGCCGCGGATCAGCAGCGGCATCGCGACATTCTCGCTCGCGGAGAACTCGCCGAGCAGATGGTGGAACTGGTAGACGAAGCCGAGCTTGCGATTGCGCAGCAGGCCGCGGCGGGTCTCGTCAAGACGGTCGAGCCGCTCGCCTTCCACCAGCACCTCGCCGCCACTCGGATCGTCGAGCCCGCCGAGCAGATGCAGCAGCGTGCTCTTGCCGGAGCCGGAGGCGCCGACGACCGCCACCATCTCGCCGCGGTGGACCGCGAGGTCCACCGACCGGAGCACCTGGAGCCGGCGATCGCCCTGGACGTACTCGCGCGAGAGGTTGTGGCAGGCGATCACCGGCACGCCGGCGGGTGCCGGGCGATCACTCATAGCGCAGCGCCTCGGCCGGCTTCACGGCGGCGGCCCGCAGGCTCGGATAGATCGTGGCCACCAGCGCGAGCACGCAGGAGATGCCCGCGATCCAGGCCACATCCGGCCCGCGCAGGTCGCTCGGCAGCTCGCTGATCACGTAGATGCCGGGCGGCAGCACCCGGAACCCGAACAGCGCCTCGATCGCCCCGACCATGTGGCCGACGTTGAGGGCGATCAGGACGCCCAGCACGATGCCGATCAGCGTGCCGCCGAGCCCGATCAGCGAGCCCTGGATCATGAAGATCGACAGGATCGAGCGCGGCGATGCGCCGAGCGTGCGCAGGATGGCGATGTCGGGCCGCTTGTCGGTGACGGTCATCACCAGCATCGAGACCAGGTTGAATGCCGCCACCGCGATGATGAGCGTGAGGATGATGAACATCATGCGCTTCTCCACCTGGACCGCGGCGAACCAGACCTGGTTCTCCCGCGACCAGTCGCGAACCATGTAGTCGCGCCCCAGGCGGTTCTGCAGGTCGCGCGCGATCACCGGCGCCTGCTGCATGTCGCTGGTCTTGAGCCGCACGCCGCTCGCGCCGTTCACCCGGAAGAAGGTGGCCGCGTCGGCGATGTGCGCCAGGATCAGCGTGCTGTCGTACTCGTAGTGCCCGGACTCGAAGATGCCGCGGATGGTGAACTGCTTGAGCCGCGGCACGATCCCCGCCGGACTCACCGTGCCTTCCGGCGCGATCATCGCGAGCTTGTCGCCCACGAGCAGCCCGAGCTGGTCCGCGAGGACGCCGCCGATCACGATGCCGAACTCGCCGCCGGCCAGGTCCGTCAGCCGGCCGGACCGCATGTTGGTACCGATCTCCGAGACGCTGGGCTCCGCCTGCGGGTCGATGCCGCGCACCGCTGCGCCGCGGACCGTCTCGTCGCGGGTCACCACCACCTGGCCCGCAACGAACGGGGCCGCGCCGACGATGCGGGGATCCTGCTTCGCCTGCGCCGCGACTGCCTCCCAGTCACGGATGCCCGCCGGCCCGTGCACCTCGATGTGCGACAGCACCGACAGCATGCGGTCGCGCACTTCCTTCTGGAATCCGTTCATCACCGACAGCACGACGATGAGCGCCGCCACGCCGAGCGCGATGCCGGCCACCGAGAGCGCCGCGATGAAGGAGATGAAGCCGTTGCGCTGTCCGACGCCACGTCCGCTGCGGGTGTAGCGCGTGCCGACGAACCATTCGAAGGGCGAGATCAATTGGCCATCCTGTTGCCGAAGTCCTGTTGCCGAAGTCGCAGCCAGTGTGCCATAGGTTCGGACCCGGCCCCGGCGTACACGCATCCGCGCGCGGAGGTCGCGGCCGAGGCAACTACAATCCTTGCGTGGATGCAACGCAGGCCAGGATCATCGTCGTCGCGGGCGCGCTGGTGCCGCCCGGGTGGCTCGCTCCGGCGGCGGTGTCGGACCGGCTGCCGCGCCTTGCCCGGCTCGGCCTGCATGCCGAGGCCGAGGCCCTGCCCACCGAGCCCCGCGCCCTGCCGATGGAGCTCGCGCATGATCGCTGGCTGCGCCAGCGGCTCGTCGCCGAGCCGATCGCCCCGGGTGCGATGACGGCCGTGCGGCGGCTCGCGCCCCATGGCGCCGGCCTTGCCGGCTGGCTGGCGGAGCCGGTGCACTTCCACCTCGGGCGCGACCATGCGTTGCTCGCGGCCGGCGCGATGCGGGACCTTTCCGAGGCCGAGGCGACCGAGCTCGCGGGCGCGATCGCACCGATCCTGGCGGAGGACGAGCTCGAGGCCACCCTCCTCGATGCGCGCACCTGGCTGCTGCGGCAGCGCGGTGCGCCCGGGGAGGAGTCCGCGCTGCGGCTGCAGGCGGCAAGCCCGGATGCGGCCGCCGGGCGCAGCATCGCCGGCTACCTGCCCGAGGGCCCCGACGCGCGACGCTATCGTCGGCTGCTCACCGGCATCCAGATGACCTGGCATGAGCATCCGGTGAACGCCCGGCGCGAGGCCCGGGGCGCGCTGCCGGTCAACGGCATCTGGCTGAGCGGGCCGGTATCGCCCCGGGCGCTCGCGGCCTGGCGGACACAGCTGGCGGAAGGACAGGCAAGCCTCGACGAGACGCTCCTCGAGCCTCGCCTGCGGGACGATCGCGACGCCTGGCTGGAGGGGCTCGCCGCGCTGGAGTCGCGGCTCCTGCGGATCCTCGATTCGCGCAGCGGACAGGTGCTCCTCTGCGGCGACGCGGAGGCGCGCTGGCTGCGCGTCGGGCGGCCGGGCGTGGCCGCGCGTGCCGGCACCATCGCGCGCCAGGTGGCCGGTTCGCTGCGATCGCTGCTCGGCCGCGGTGGATCGCCTGCGGACACAGCGCAGGCGCACACATCGCAGGCCGACACGCCGCAGGCGGCGGCTGCCGCGGGGCGCGCGGCGGATCCGCTCGCCGCGGTATTCACCGAATCGGGTCGAGCCGACCACGGTCGAGCGGTTCACGCATGAAGCTGCATACCCGGGCGGTGGACCGCGTCGCGCAGCAGCGCCTGCTGGCCGCGGGCTTCACGCCGCTGCTCGCCCGGCTGCTTGCCGCCCGCGGCATCGCGCGCCCGGAGGACGCGCAGCTCGAGCTCGCCGGCCTGTTGCCGCCCGGTTCGCTCGCCGGCATCGACGAGGCCGCCCGGCTCCTGAGCGATGCCATCGACCGCGGGCAGCCGGTGGTCATCGTGGGCGACTACGATTGCGACGGCGCCACCGCGATCGCGGTGGCGGTGCTAGGCCTGAGGG
>JAEWEW010000284.1 GCA_023389175.1 Pseudomonadota bacterium
GGTCCGAGAGCTTCCGTTCGACCACGGCGAGCCGCTCCGCCACATCGGACTGGTCGGCGCGATCCGGAAGCGACCGCGTCGCGGCGCCTGCGATGCGGTGCGCATGGGTTCGCACCGCGTCCCGGTCCTCGGGCCGGACCGTCGCCTCGGCGATGACCGCGAGCACCTCGAGCATCCGGATGGCGACCGGGGCCGAATCGCACCCGTTCTGCCGGATGGGATCGAAGACGGCCCGCAGCAGCGAAGCGTAGGTGAGGGCGGGGACTTCCAGGCGGGGGGCGCCTGCGTCGTCGTGAAGCATCGCCGGCGCCATGCGGCGGCCGGCGAGCTTGAAGAACGCCGAGCCGAGGTGATCGACACAGCGCACCGCGGTGAACGGATCGTTGATGCCGGGCGAGAGCGCCCGCACCGCCACCTCCACCAGCTGGCTGAACGGGAACTCGATGTCCTGGGCCTGCGTGCGCTGACTGCCGACCACGAAGGCTTCGGCAATGTCCTCGTGGATCGAATCGTCCGCGGGTCGGCCCCGGTTCCGATCCGCCGGGAAGGCGTACGCGATCGGTCGCCCGGCCACGACATAGTGCCCCGGGCGCGCTTCCAGCCGGATCAGCAGGCCCTGTTCCTTGGCGATCCGCAGCAGCGCCGATTCGTCGACGAACTGGAGATAGCCGTTGTCGCCGGCCGATATCGGGCTGCCGGCCCGAGCCGGGGACGATCGGTCACCCGGCGTGCCAGGAGACGGCGACGGCGCGGGAACGGGTGACGGCGGCGACGCCGCGCCGCGCGGCTCCCCTGGCGTCGCCGCTGCATCGGGGTACAGCCGGTCGATCGCCTCGTCCAGCTCCCGCCCGATGCGCGCCACCAGCTCGTCGGCCTGGATGGAGACGGCCACGTGATGGATGAACCAGATGAGCACCCCCATGCTGGCGACCGCCAGCACCACGCCGATGCTGACCCCGAGATGCGGCACGAACGGGTCCTCGTCTTCCCGGCGGATGGTGCGCAGCACGAGCAGCGAGTAGAGGAACGACGCGATGAAGGTTCCCAACACCACCTGCGTCGTCTTGTCGGTCATGAAGTTGCGCAGCAGGCGCGGGCCGAACTGCGAGGACGCCAGCGTGAGGGCCACCAGCGTCAGCGAGAACACCACGCCGGCGATGGTCACCATCGAGCCTGCGATGCTCTCGAGCACCGCGCTCGCCCCCTCGGCGCCGCCGGTGTACAGCCAGCCCCATCGCGGCGACCAGCGGTCCTCCATCCTCCGGTCCACCGCCACCACGATGAGCGAGAGCAGCACGGCGATCACCGCCATCCAGGCGGGAAGGAACCAAAGGCTGGATCGGATGCGATCCCAGTAACCGTAGAGTTGTATCTTCATGTCGCCCGTGACGGATGGCCGCGTCTCGCCGAGGATCCAGACCTGGGACCAGCCTACGCGCCCGGCACGAAGCCTGTCCGCATCAGCAGAATCGCAACCAGCACCAGCAGCAGGATGTTGAGCGTGAATGTAAGCTGCACTCCCGGCGCCCGCCCCAGAGTTCCGGACCGCAGGTAGCCCCACCAGTAGACCAGGCGAGCGAACACGAAGAAGCAGCTCGCCACCGGCACCAGCTGCATCCGGTCCGGCGCGAGCAGCGTCGCGAGCGCCAGCAAGCACACCGAGAGCCAGACGAACTGCTCCAGCGTGTTGGCCATCACGCGGCAGTGGATGCGCAGGGTTTCGCTCTCCTCGAGAAGGAGCGGGTTGTGGGCGCCTTCCAGGAAGCGGAGGGCGAGGATGGTGAGGCACACGGCGGCGTACGGCAGCATCGCGACGAAGAGCCAGCGCAGGGTATAGGCAAGGCGCGCCGCCGGCGCCTCCATGCCTGGAACGGCGGGCAGGCACCAGGTCGCCGCGGCGACGACCACCAGCGTGCCAGGCACGGTCAGCCAGGTCGAGCGGGCAATGAGGCGCTGCCGGGCCGTCCTGTCGGCCAGCGCGTATCGGCCCGGCGAGTCCGCCGCCCCTTGAGTCACGCAAGCTCCCGGAGTTGCAGCCCGTGGCCCGCCACCACGTCCGCCACCGCCCGCGCCTGCCGGCCGATCGCGCGGAGCAGCCCGCCGGGCTGGCGGATATCGAAGCCGACGAAGCAGACGCCCTCGAGCGGCCCCGTACCGACAACCGAGCGCGGCAGGCCACGATCGTCCAGCGGCAGCGCCGTCTGCGGAAAGAGCCGCTGCAGTCGCGCCTCGTAGCCGGTGGCGAGGATGATCGCGTCGATCGCCTCCTCGCTGTCGTCCACGAAGCGCACGGTATCCGCGCCGAGCGCCGCGACGTCCGGCCGCACGCGGATATCGCCGGCCTTGATCCGCGCGACGGTGCCGACATCGATCACCGGCGTGCGGCCATGGCGCCGCAGGTCCCGTAGCGGCGACTCGGGCGAGATCCTGAGCCCCCAGCGGGACAGGTCGCCGACCGTGATGTCGCGGGCGACTCGTGCGATGTAGTCACCCAGGGTCTCCGGCAGCCGCGCGAGCAGGAGCGACGTCACCTGGGTCGGTCGGCCGAGCGTGTCGCGGTAGACGATGTTGACCGGCGAGCGGACGGACAAGGTCACGGCCACCTCATGCTCCACCAGGTCCAGCGCGATCTCGGCGCCGCTGTTGCCCATGCCCACCACGAGCACCCGCTTGCCCGCCCAGTCCGATGCATTGCGGTAGTCCCGGCTGTGCAGCACGGTGCCGGTGAAGCGATCCCGCCCGGGCAGCTCCGGCTGGCGCGGCCAGGCATTGGCGCCGGTCGCCACCACGATCCTCCGGGCGTGCAGGCGGTCGCCGGCCGTGGTCGCCACTTCCCAGCCGCCCGGGCCATGGGGAACGACGGTGCCGGCTTCGCATCCCAGCAAGGGCTCGATCGAGAAGTGGACCGCATAGGCTTCCAGGTAGCGCACCATCTGCTCACGCGGAACATAGCGCGGATAGCCCTTCGGAAAGGGCAGCCCCGGCAGCGCCGATTCCTCCTTGACCGTGTGGAGCCGAAGCCGACCGTAGTGCGCGCGCCAGGCGGCGCCGATCTCCGGCGCCCTCTCGATGACCGTCGCTGCCTGCCCGCGCATCCTGAGGCTGGCGGCGACCGCGAGCCCGGCGGGACCGGCGCCGATCACCAGCGTATCGATTCCCATGGATCCCGGAACCGTGCTGCGAGGTCGGTCGGTTGCAGCGACCTGCCGCTACCCGGCGACCCGTCGCGGATCGCCCAGGGTCCGGTTGAGCCTCACCGCCGCCTTCACCAACCGATCCACGACCAGGCCATCGACGGCGGTGTCCTGGAGCAGCGTCATGGTGGCGAGCTCGTACTTGCCGCCCGGCACCAGCCGCGGCTCGAGGTTCCGGAGCAGCTTGCCGCGCCAGAAGCCGAGGAGCACCCGGCGCGCTTCGGCGCGGATGAGCAGGACCGGCCCGTGCGAGTGATAGACCAGGTGCCCCCATTTGATCGATTCGTCGAGCGGTGCCGCTGCGATCACGGCGTCCCGCAAGGCATGGACGCGCCGGGCGATCCAGCCGTCGAGCCCGGCCAGGTAGACCTGCGGCGACGGCGCGGCAAGCGATTTCTTCATGACCATGGAGAGGCTCCGTCAGGCGTCGAGGCCCGCCGGGTGCGATGACCCGGGAGGGCATGACCGGATACGGCTTCGTCCAGCCGTTCGGCAGGCGAGGGTAGCTCGCTTCCGGCCCTTCGTCCAATCCCGGGGGGCGCAGCTGGTGCGCGCCGTCCCGATGCAGAGCGCGGGCCTGCGAGCCTGCTATTTGCTCCCCGGCACCCGGTAGCCGACTTTACCTACCCGCCCCAAGGCCTCCAGCGTCTCCTCGACCGTGAGCAGCGGCGTAGTCTCGCAGCGGGAGAGGGCGCCGCCGCTGCTCAGCGCCAGCGCGACGGCGGCCATGGAGACATTGTCCGGCGCTTCCCAGAGGTTGTAGCCGTCGTGCTCACCGAAGGCATACCAGAACCCGTGGAGCTTGCCGCCCACGGACTCGATGTACCGGCGCGCGGCATCGCGGCGGTCTTCGGGGTTCTTCGTCAATCGCGACCAGGTCTCGGGCGTATAGCTGAAGCGCGTCATGTACATGGGCATGGCAGTTCTCCCCTTCCGCGTTGCTTCGCTGGCACGTCGCCGGCGAAATCATGGTATTCCTCGAACAGTCGACCGGATAGGCTCGGGATCCATGGCAACCGCGAACGACGACGTCACGCTCCAGATCGATGGCCACGAGGTGACCGTCACCCATCCGGCGAAGCTGCTGATCCCCCAGGCCGGGGTCGCCAAGCTGGACCTGGTGAACTACTACCTGGCGGTGGCCGAAGGCGCCCTGCGCGGCGCCGGCGGCCGGCCCTGCGTGCTGGTGCGCTACCCCAACGGCATCGACGGCGAGTTCTTCTTCCAGAAGCGCGCGCCGGGAAAGCGCCCGGCGTGGATCGAGGTCGCCACCATCCGCTTTCCTTCCGGCCGCAGCGCCGAGGAAGTGGTGCCGCGCACCGCCGCCGACCTCGCCTGGATGGCGAACCTCGCCTGCCTGGAGCTGCATCCGCATCCGGTGCGCGCGGAGGACCTCGAGCATCCCGACGAGCTGCGCATCGACCTCGACCCGGTACCGGGCGTCGAATGGCCGCAGATCCGCGAGGTGGCGCGCGTCATCCATGAGGCGTTGACCGACTTCGGCCTCATCGGCTGGCCGAAGACCTCCGGGTCGCGGGGCCTGCACGTGCTGGTGCGCATCGAGCGCCGCTGGAGCTTCGACCAGGTGCGCCGCGCGGCGCTCGCGCTGGCGCGCGAGGTCGAACGCCGCGTGCCCGACCTCGCCACCAGCGCCTGGTGGAAGGAGGAGCGCCGCGGCGTCTTCGTGGACTACAACCAGAACGCGAAGGATCGCACCGTGAGCTCCGCCTACTCCGTGCGGCCCAAGCCGGACGCGCGGGTATCCGCGCCGGTGAGCTGGCAGGAGCTCGAGGATTGCGACCCGGCCGACTTCACCCTCTGGACCGTGCCGAAGCGCCTGAAGTCGCAGGGCGATCCGCATGCGGCGATCGACGATCGCGCCGGGTCGCTCGAGCCGCTGCTCGAGCTCTCGGCGCGCCACGAGGCAGAAGGCCAGGGCGACGCGCCGTGGCCGCCGCACTATCGCAAGGCGGCCGGCGAGCCCAGGCGCGCTCCGCCCTCCAGGGGCGGGCGGGCGGCAACCGCGCCGACCGCGCCCAGCGCGCCCCAGCGGACGCCGCGGGCCAAGGCGCCGCTGATCGAGATCGCGCGGGCCGACCGCGAGGAAGAGGCGCTTGCCGCCGCCGAGGCCTGGAAGCAGAGCCATCCCAAGGCCGCCGCCCACCTGGATCCGGCGGACGTGCTGGTCGATCGCATGCGCGGACGCTCGTCGCTGTGGTATCGCGTTCGGATCAACCTCACCCGCGTGCCTTCGCGGCTGCGGCCGAAGGCGCCCGACTGAATCAAGCCCCGAACACCTTCGCGAGCTCGTACGGCTTCGTCACCTCCAGCTGGTCGTACCGGCAGTCCGCCGGCGCCTTGTCCGGCCGCCACCGCACGAAGTGCGTCGCATGCCGGAAGCGGTCACCCTGCAGGTGGTCGTAGCGGACCTCGCAGACGCGCTCGGGCCGCAGCGGCTCCCAGCTGAGGTCCTTGCCACCGCTCCATCGGCTCTGCGCGCCCGGCATCCGCTGCGCGTCGCCGACCGTCGCATCGCCCCATTCGCGCCAGGGATGCGCTGCGATCGCGTCCTTGCGCAGCGGCGCGAGCTCCGTCACCAGCGCCTCGCGCATCGCCATCTTGAACGACGACGCAATGCCGACGTGATGCAGGACGCCGGCGTCGTCATACAGGCCGAGCAGCAGCGAGCCGACGGCGTCGTCGCGGTCCTTGTACCAGCGAAACCCGGCGACGACGCAGTCCGCGGTGCGCACATGCTTGATCTTCAGCATCGCGCGCTTGCCCGGCAGGTAGGGCGCGCTCTCGAGCTTCGCGACCACCCCGTCGAGCCCGGCGCCTTCGAACTGCGCAAGCCAGCGCCCGGCCTCGGCCCGGTCGCGCGTGACCGGCGTGAGATGCAGCGGCGGCTTCGACCCGCCCACTAGCTGCTCCAGCCGTGCACGGCGCTCGGACTGCGGCAGCGACATGGTCGATGTGCCGTCCACGCCCAGCAGGTCGAATGCGACGAAGCGCGCCGGCGTTTCCTTCGCGAGCTTCGCCACGCGCGACGCCGCCGGGTGGATCCGCTGCTGGAGCGCGTCGAAATCGAGCCCATCGGGGGAGGCCACGACGATCTCGCCATCGAGCACGCAGCCTTCCGGCAGGATCGCCACCAGCGCCTGCTCCAGCTCGGGGAAGTAGCGGTTGAGCGGCTTCAGGTCGCGGCTCTGCAGCAGGGCCTCGGCGCCGGTGCGAAAGACGATCGCCCGGAAGCCGTCCCACTTCGGCTCGAAGAGGAAGCCGGGCTCCGTGGGAATGGCGTCCGCGATCTTCGCGAGCATCGGCTCGATCGGCGGGGCAGGGATGCCGGGTGCGGGGCTGCGACGGTGTGTACCCAAGGCGGCTGCTCGAGGTAGGTCTTCCCGGCATGCTACGCCGGCGGCGCCGACGAGCGAGCGCCCACGATCCGCCCGTCCACCAGCTCGATCACCCGGTCGCAGCGCTCCGCAAGCCGCGGATCATGGGTCACGATCAGGCAGGCGCTGCCGTGGTCGCGATTGAACACGCGCAGCAAAGCGAAGATCTCGTCGGCGGTGACGGTGTCGAGATTGCCGGTCGGCTCGTCTGCCAGGATGAGGCGCGGCTTGAGCGACAAGGCGCGCGCGATTGCCACCCGTTGCTGCATGCCGCCGGAGAGCTCGCCCGGGCGCTTGTGCTCCGCTCCCCGCAGGCCCACCGCGGCGAGCAGCTCGAAAGCCAGTGCCTCGGCCTCGGCGGTGGCGCTGCCGTTCGCGATGATCGACGGCAGCAGCACGTTCTCCACCGCGGTGAAGGCCGGCAGCAGGTGGTGGAACTGGAAGACGAAGCCGATGGTCGCGCCGCGCAGCCCGGTCAGCTCGCGGTCGGCGAGCGATTGCGTCTGCCGGCCGGCGAGCTCCAGCGTTCCGGAAGTGGGCCGCTCCAGCAGCCCGATGATGTTGAGCAGCGTGCTCTTGCCGGAGCCGGACGGTCCCTTCAGGGCCACGAACTCCGCCTCCGCGAGCGCGAGGTCGATGCCGTGCAGCACCTCCGCCTCCACCGGCGTGCCGATGTTGTAGCGCTTGTGGATGTCCGAGAGCCGCAGGATCGGCGCGGACGCGGACGCCTCTGCCACCGCAGCCATCAGGCACGGATCGCCTGCACCGGGTCCATGCGGGCGGCACGCCGGGCCGGGATCACCGCCGCCAGCACGCCGACGACACAGGCCAGCAAGGTCGCCTGCAGCGCGAGCAGGGGCGCGAGCTGCGCAGTGAACAGCGGCGCACCGTCCGGGCTCTTGAACACCTGGGAGGAGAACACCAGCAGCGCGTAGGCGAGCACGATGCCGAGCAGCGATCCCGCCAGCCCCACCAGCCCGCCCTGCAGCAGGAACACCGCCAGGATGCGCCGCCGGCCCGCCCCCATCGCGCGCAGGATCCCGATCTCGCGCTGCTTCTGGACCACGCTCACCACCAGCACGCTGGAGATGCCGAGCGCGACGATGATCACCACGAAGCTGCGGATCAGCGTGTTCGAGACGCTCTGGTTGGCGAGCGCGTTGAGCAGGCCCGAGTTGGTCTGCATCCAGCTGTCCACGGTCAGGCCGGTCTCCGCGCGCAGGATGTCCGCCACCCGATTCGCCTCGAAGAGGCGGGTGACCGTGAGGTCGATGTTGGAGACGCCGCCGGGCAGGTCGAGCAGCGTCTGGGCGAGCTTGAGCGTCACGAAGACCCAGCGCCGGTTCAGGTCCCGGTTGCCCATGTCGAAGAGGCCGTCGATGTCCAGGGTCTCGCTGCGGCCCTCGGCCGACGTGACCCGCAGCTTGTCGCCGACGCCGAGCCCGAGGTCGCGGGCGAGCTCGATGCCGATCAGCGTGCCGGTGCCGGAGAGCTCGAACCGGCCCTGGGTCATGTACTCGTCCATCCGCACCACCCGGCGGTAGGCATCCGGCTGCACGCCAAGGAGCGCGACGCTGCGGTTGCTGCTGCCGCGCGAGGCGAAGGCGGGGCCGCTCGCCACCGGCGACACCGCCAGGACCCCCGGCGTGGCGGCCGCAAGAGCGGCGATCCGCTCCCATTGGTCCACCGACCGCAGCCGCTGCTCGCGCGGCTGCACGATCGCGGCCACCGCCCGGTCCGGTTCCTCCTGCACCACCCGGTTGGTGACTTCCTCCAGGGGACGGATCACCACGTGCGCCTGCGATCCCATCGAGCGGTCGATGATGGTGGCCTGCAGCTGGTTGATGAGTTGCGTCAGGAAGATGATCACGGCGACGCCACCGGTCACGCCGGCGAGGATCAGCAGGCTCTGCATCCGGCCTTCGCGGAGGTAGCGCAGGGCGACCAGCAGCTCGAACGGCATGCGTCGCGCCCAGCGGGAGACGGCGGGACGGTGGGCGCGGATGGGCATGCGTCGCCTCAGCCGGAGATGAAGGAGGGCACCTCGAGGCCGCGGCCGCGGTCCCCGCCGCGGCTCGCCCGCACCCGGTCGCCGTCGACGACCGTCTCGGTCTGCGGAATGACCTCGTCGCCCTCGGCCAGACCGGCGGCGATCTCGACCGCGCCGACGCCGCGCAGGCCGAGCTTGACCGGCGTGCGTACCGCCCGGCCGTCGCGCAGCGCGAGCACCCACGGCGCGGCGCGATCGGCGTCACGGACCGCGCCGGCCGGCAGCACCAGCGCGTCCGCCTTCTCGCCGCCGAGCAGCTCGACCGACACCGTCATGTCCGGCCGCAGGAAGGAGGGCGCCTGCGGCACCGCCAGCCTGACCTCCACCGTGCCGCGCTGCGGATCCACCGCCGGCGCGATGTAGGTCAGCGTCGCATCGAACGGCTGGCCCGGAAAGGCATCGGCCACTGCCCGGGCCGGCATGCCGGTCCGCAGCAGGCGCAGGTGCTTCTCGTCGATGCCGGCATCGATGCGCAACTCGCCCTGGGCTGCGAGCGCGAGCAGCACGCTCCCGGGTTGCGCCATGCTCCCCGGTTCCGCGTGCCTCGCCAGCACGATGGCATCGACCGGGCTGACGATGCGCAGCCGGGCAAGCCTCGCCTCGGCAACCTCCAGCGCCGCGGCGGCCTGGTCCACCCGCGAGAGGGCGAGCGCCTGCTCGACGCCCTTCTCCTGGTTCGCCTGCGCCTGCACGCGGGCGGATTCCAGCACGCTGCGCGCGGTATCGCGCACCCGGCGGGCTTCGTCCAGCCGCTGGCGGGAGTAGAAACCGCGCGCCACCAGGTCGCGGGCCCGCTGGAACTCGCGCTCGGCGGCGTCGTAGGTCGCCTGGGCCTGCGCGACCGCCTGGCTTGCCATCGGCGCCGCCACCGAGGCCTGCTGCTCGGCGCGCTTGCGCGCTTCCGCGAGTGACGCCTGGGCCTGCTGCAGCGCCGCTCGCGCCTCGCCGTCGGAAAGCTGGATCAGCAGGCCGCCCGCCGGCACCCGGTCGCCTTCGCGCACGCGGACCTCCTGCACCACGGCGGTCACCTCCGACCCGATCGCGATCCGCGCGGGCGCGTTGAGCCGCCCGGTGGCGACCACCGACTGGACGATGCCGGCGCGCGCCACCGGCACCACCTGCACCTCGGTGCCGCGCGCATGGAACAGCAACGCTGCGGCCGTCGCCGCGACCACGACGGCAAGGCCGATGACCCACTTGATGGACGGCTTCATGGCCACAGCGTAGCAGCAGGGCCGCCGCGCCGTCCGGTCAGGTCAGGATCTTCCCATCGGCATCCCGGACTTCGACCGTGATGGGGATTGCGGCGCCCACGCTGCGGGTGACGGTGCAGAACTGCTCGAACTGGCGGACCGCCCGCTCGACATGCGCCAGCCCCTGCGCCGCGACGCCGAGGGTCAGCACCACCTTCATGCCGAGCACCCGCAGCCGTCCTTCCGGATTGCGGCCCACCGTCGCCGCGACGGTGCAGGAAAGCGGCTCCGGCGCCTGCTTGTACTTGCGCAGGGCGAAGAGCAGCGAATCCGACAGGCAGCTGCCGACGGAGGCGGCAAGGAGCTGCACCGGTGACGGGCCCTGGCCGCTGCCGAGCGGCGGCGGCTCGTCCCCGGTCAGCGCGGGCACCGTGCCGCCGAACCCGATCCGGAATCGGTAGTCCGCCTCCTGTGCGAGCTCGACCACCACCTGCTCGTTGCCTGCATCCGTCACTTCACTCTCCAATCCCAGCTCGTTTCCGATTCGTTCCAGGTTCGTTCCAGGTTTCCGATGCCCCGCCTACAGGGCGTCCACCGGGATCTTCAGGTACGCCACGCCGTTGTCTTCCTTGGGGGGCAGCTCGCCGGCCCGGATGTTCACCTGCACAGACGGCAGGATCAGCGTCGGCATCTCCAGGGTCGCGTCGCGCCGGGTGCGCATCTCCACGAAGGCCGCCTCGCTCACGCCGTCGTGGATGTGGATGTTGCCGGCACGCTGGGCGGCCACCGTCGTCTCCCATGCCACCTCGCGTCCCTGCGGCGGATAGTCGTGGCACATGAAGAGCCGTGTCTGCGGCGGCAGCTCGAGGAGCTTGCGCACCGAGCGGTACAGCGCGTGCGCGTCGCCGCCGGGGAAGTCGCAACGCGCCGTGCCGACGTCCGGCATGAACAGCGTGTCCCCGACGAACACCGCGTCATCGACCTTGTAGGCCATGCACGCCGGCGTGTGCCCGGGTACCGACATCGCCTCGGCACGCAGCTCGCCGATCCGGAAGGACTCGCCGTCGCGCAGGAGGTGGTCGAACTGGCTGCCGTCCGGCCGGAACTCCGGCTCCAGGTTGAAGACGCCCTTGAACACGTTCTGGACGTCCGCGATGGCGGCGCCGATGGCGATCTTGCCGCCCACCTTCTTGCGCAGGTAGTGCGCCGCCGAGAGATGGTCCGCATGGGCGTGGGTTTCCAGCAGCCATTCGACCTTCAGGTCCTTCTCCCGGATGAAGTCGATCAGCCGGTCCGCCGAGGTGGTGCGGGTGCGGCCGGACTTCGGGTCGTAGTCCAGCACCGAGTCGACGATGGCGCAGCTGCCGCCCGGCCGGTCGTAGACGACATAGCTGATCGTCCAGGTGGCCTTGTCAAAGAAGGCTTCGACGTTGGGTTTCATAGTTCACTCCCTGGCTTGCCGGTTGGATGAGGGACAGTTTATTGACACATAGAATGTTTGTCAATATAATGTCGCCAGCTTAATCGAATCCATGCGGAGGTGATCGATGCAGGCTGAAGTCGCGATCGATCTTCCCACGCTGCGCAGCGCGGCAGACGCCGCCTGCAGGCTGATGAAGGTCTTCTCCAACCCGGACCGGCTGCTGTTGCTGTGCCAGCTCTCGCAAGGCGAGCGTTGCGTGGGCGAGCTGCAGGAGCTGGTCGGTATCGGGCAGCCCACCCTGTCGCAGCAGCTGGGCGTGCTCCGGGAGGAGGGGCTGGTGGCCACCCGCCGCGAGGGCAAGCAGATCCACTACCGCATCGCCAGCCCCCAGGCCCTGGCGGTGTTGCAGGTGCTGTACGAGCAGTTTTGCGATCAATCGAAAGGAGAAGCCACGTGCTGATCGACTGGAATCACTTCACCCCCTGGGCGTCGCTCGCCGGCGGCATCCTGCTGGGCCTCGCGTCCGCGGCGTTCATCCTGGTCAACGGGCGCATCCTTGGCATCAGCGGCATCGTCGGCGGCCTGTTGCGGCCGAAGACCGGAGACGCCGGCTGGCGCGTATCGTTCCTGCTGGGCATGCTGGCGGCGCCGCTGCTCTACGCCGCGGTCGTCGGCCTGCCGGCGGTGCGCATCGATGCGAGCTGGGCGACGCTGCTCGCGGCCGGCGCGATGGTCGGATTCGGCACCCGCTACGGTTCGGGCTGCACCAGCGGCCACGGCGTCTGCGGGCTGTCCCGGCTCTCGCCCCGCTCGCTCGCGGCGACCCTCGCCTTCATGGGCGCGGGCTTCGTCACGGTCTATTTGATGCGTCATGCCTTTTTCGCCTGACGACCCCTTCGACGCTATCGAGGAACAACGATGAACCGCCTCACGGAATTCCTGGTCGGCCTGCTGTTCGGCACCGGCCTGATCCTCTCCGGCATGACCGATCCGGGCAAGGTGCTCGGCTTCCTGGATCTCTTCGGCAGCTGGGATCCGTCGCTCGCGCTCGTCATGGGCGGCGCGATCCTGGTCGGCGTGTTCGCCTTCGCCGTGGCGAGGAAGCGCACCACCACCTTCCTCGGCGGCGCGATGCACCTCCCCACCGCCCGCGACATCGACAAGCGCCTCCTCGTCGGCGGTCTCGTCTTCGGCGCCGGCTGGGGACTGGCCGGTTTCTGCCCCGGCCCGGCAATTGTCTCGCTCGGCGCGGGCCAGCCCAAGGCCGCGGTGTTCGTCCTCGCCATGCTGGCGGGCATGCTGGTCTACGAGCTGATCGACCGGCGTTCGCAACCTTCTCTACCCGTGGGAGCCCACTGATGCCCTTGAACCTACGCCACGTCGGCCCCGGCTTCGCCGTTTCCGGCCAGATCATGCCGCAGGACCTGCCGGAGGTCGCAGCGCTCGGCTTCGGCACCGTCATCAACAACCGGCCGGACGGCGAGGGCAGCGACCAGCCGCCGAGCGAGGAAGTCGAGCGGGCCGCCCGGGCGGCCGGCCTGCGCTATGTCCACCTGCCGGTGGTGAGCGGCGCCATCACCCCGGAGCAGGCCAGGGCGATGCGCGAGGCGCTCGCGTCCGCGCAGGGTCCGGTGCTGGCCTTCTGCCGTTCCGGTGCCCGCTCCGGCAAGCTCTACGAGCTGGCGCAGGCGGCCTGAACCGAGGCACGAGAGGCGCAGCGGCGACACCCATGATCGTCCCGCCCCTCGTGACCATTCCGCGATGATGAAGCTCGGCCCGGACTGGCTGCGCGGCTACCGCAAGGACCGGTTCGCCGGCGACCTGACGGCGGGCTTCATCGTCACGGTGATGCTGATCCCGCAGAGCCTCGCCTACGCGATGCTGGCCGGGCTGCCGCCCCAGGCGGGGCTCTATGCCAGCATCCTGCCGATCGTCGCCTACGCGCTGCTCGGCTCGAGCATGACCCTGGCGGTGGGTCCGGTGGCGGTGGCCTCGCTCATGACGGCGAGTGCGCTCACGCCGCTCGCCGCGCCCGGCTCCGCGGAATATGTCGTGCTGGCCACCCAGCTCGCGCTGCTGTCCGGGCTGATGCTGCTCGCGTTCGGCCTCCTGCGACTCGGCTTCATGGCGCATTTCCTCAGCCACCCGGTCATCAGCGGCTTCATCACCGGATCGGCGATCCTGATCGCGGTCGGGCAGCTGAAGCACATCCTCGGGGTGAAGGTCACGGCCGAGGGCGTGTTCGACGGACTGGCCGGCCTCGCGCGCGCCCTGCCGGAGACCCGGCCGGCCACCCTGGCCATCGGCCTCGCCAGCCTTCTCTTCCTGGTCCTGGCTCGGCGCTACATGGCACCCGTGCTGGTGCGGCTCGGCCTGCCGCCGTCGGCCGCGACCCTCCTGTCGCGGCTCGCCCCGATGCTGGCGGTGATCGTCTCCACCGCGGTCGTGGCCGCCTATGGCCTGGACCAGCGCGCCGGCGTGAGCGTGGTCGGCGCCGTGCCGGCAGGCCTGCCGGCGTTGGCGCTGTCCGTGCCCGGTCTCGGCGCCCTCCAGCAG
>JAEWEW010000366.1 GCA_023389175.1 Pseudomonadota bacterium
CGGCAGCGCCGGGCGCGGGTGGCTCGGGCGCGGGTGGCCCGGCGCGGCAAGGCGGCGCCGGCAATGCCGGCCCCGGCCGGCGAAGCGGCCAGCAGGCCGGGCGGCCGAATGCCGGCTTCCGCCAGCAGAACGCTCCCGCACGGCAACAGGACCGGCAGCCGAGGCCCGGTGCCGAGCCGCAGTCGCAGTCGCAGCCGCCGGGGCCGCAGCAGGCCGAGCGGCCCGGCATCGACAGGGGTGGCGCCCGCCCGCCGCGAGGGAAGGAGCAGCGGCGTGGGGATGACCGCAAGTCGCAGCAGCGGGGGTTAGGCAGCGGCCAGCGCAATCCCGCCGGCGAAGGCCCGGATGGCCGCCGCGGGCGGAACGGCAGGCCCCAGGCCGACGGTCGCCATGCGCCCGCCGAGCGACGACCGACCTTTCCCAGGAACCCGACGATGGCGGAGAAACTGCGCGCGGCCCTCGGTCCGCTGTCGCCGGCACCCGCCGCGCGGAAGGCGCCAAGTGCGGAATCACATGTCCGCGCCAAGCGGGACGCAGGTAATCCACCGCGCGTCGACGAGCCGAAACCAGGCCCGTCCAGGCAGTCCGAATCGACTGCGGCTCCCCCTTCCGGGGAGGTGGAGGTCCGACGAGGCGCCGCGCTAGATGCCGCGGACGAGCCGGACAGATCCGAACCGCAGGACAGTCGGCTTGGCGAGTCGGGAAACTGACGATGCACGCAAGATAGACGTCCCGGACCCAGTAAGTTCGGCAGGAAAGAGGTGCCGTCCTTCCGAGAGGACATCCCTTCCGTCCGGCTCCCCACGATCCGGACATCGCCCTCCGATACTGTCGTGACTTCGCCACAAGAAAATTCGGAGCCTCGACCATGCCCGCCAAACGCATCCGAGCCCTTTTCGTTACGCTGCTGTTCACGGCCGCCATGAGCGTCGGTTGCGGCGACCTGTTCGAGGGGAGCGCAACACCAGCTTCAGCCGCAACCGCCAGTGCGTTCGACAAGGATTCGACTGCGGACGGACGCACTCCGGCCAGCCTCGAGCAAACGGCACAGGTAGGGGGCTCCCGGGACCCGGCGCCCGACGCGACGACGAGTGGCTCGTTTACGCCTTCTGGCCAGCCCCCGGCGAGCCAGGCACCCGCATTGAGAACAATCCGCCTGGCGGTCAACGGCGACTCCATCGCGAATGGTGCGAATCCGGCCGGCTCGATCAACGAAGCGGAATACGTGTCGTTCCGTGGCCCGCTCTACCGTGCGCTCGTGCAACGCGGCCTTACGGTCGACGTGATCGGAACTCGTTCGACTCCGGTTCGTGACGATTTGGCCCCCCCGTTGCATAGCGCCCAGGGCGGCGCCCGACTCGACACCCCGCAAGGGGGCATTGTCAGCATCTCACAGCTGATGGACCAGTTGAAAGCGGCCCATCCGCACGGACCCTATGACGACCTCGTTTACGTGCTCGAAGGCGGCACCAACAACGCCCTAGTCGACTCCCCGGAAGTAGTCGCCGCAAAATGGGATGCGCTGATTCGCAAGCAGCAGGAGTTGTTTCCCGGATCCTGGCTCGTGATGGTCGGCATGGTTCCGGCTTCATGGATCAACGCCGCCTATTTTTCGGCCGTCAACGGCGTACTGGCGAACGCGGATCGCGGGGGACGGGTGATCGATGCCCGCCTTGGCGAAGCCGGGCTGAACAGTTCCGATTACGTCGACGGCACGCACCTGTCGATGTCTGGTGCAGCTAAGGCGGGCAACTGGATGGCCAACCGCTTCCTGTCGCGTATAAATTAAATGCGCGCGGCGCGACATTCGCTGCCGTACTGGCTTCAGCCGCCCCACGGCGAAGCACCATGAGGATCGAATGATACGAAGAGAATCGTACGTCTACGAGGGCATTCAGGCGCTCCGCTTCATCGCGGCAATCCTCGTCGTCGTCACGCACAGCACTCTCTACGCCTCCAGCCGGCTCGTCGATGGCCTACCGGTATGGTCTGCGGGGGCTGCGGGAGTGGATATCTTCTTCGTCATCAGCGGCTTCGTCATGGTCGTGTCGTCGGAGCACCTGAATGGGCGGCCCGACGGCGCGTCGGTCTTTGCCCGTAACCGGCTGATCCGCATCGTTCCGCTCTACTGGCTGGTCACCACCGTCAAGCTCATCGTGCTGCTGCTGGTGCCAGCCTTGGCGATGAACAATCAGGTCGACGGCTTCCACGTGTTCTCTTCGTACATGTTCTTGCCCGCTCGGTCGCCGGCCGGTGAGTTGGTGCCCCTTCTAGAGATCGGTTGGACTCTGAACTTTGAGATGTTCTTTTATGCGGTGTTCGCCCTTGCTTTGCTGCTTCGGGTTCAGCCCGTGTCCGCCGCGGCCGTTACCTTCATCGGGCTGTCGCTTCTCGCATTGTTTCGCCAACCAGATTGGCCGGCGGTGGCTTTCTGGTGCGACGTCATCCTCCTCGAGTTCCTCGCGGGGATGATCGTTGGCCGGCTTGCGCTCCGCGGTACCCGGATGCAGCCTCACATCGCGCTCGTGGTCGCGGTCGCAGGGTTCTGCCTGCTGCTTTCCGGGTGGACCTTTGAACATCCAATGCTACGGGTCGTGCAATGGGGCCTACCCGCTACGATGATCGTCGCTGCTGTCGCATTGTCCGAATCCTGGCTGCATGGTCGGGTCCCAATCGTTCTGAAGAGGCTGGGGGACAGCTCCTACTCCTTGTACCTGATCCATCCCTTGGTAGCGCCGATTCCAGCCGCTCTGTTGGCACGAGCCGATGTAAGGGTGGCGTGGCTCTCCATTTTCCTCAGCATGGCTTGCGCAGTCGTGGCTTCACTCGTGTTGTATCGGCTTTTCGAGCGTCCGGTTACTCGGAAGCTGAAAGAATGGCTGGATAGTCGGCGTGCCAGCACCTCCGTTTCTGGTTCTGACTTCGAGGACACGCTGTCGCGCAGACGGACCCGGCACAACGCTTTGTAGGGCCGGCCTTCGCGCGCCCGGGAATCGCGACGGATCCGGCGCGGGGTCCCGTATCATCGCCGAGCCCCCTGCGGTCGTCGCGCGGGGCCGTCACGTCCGTTCCAGGAGAACGTTCATCAACCAAGCCGGCGCGGCGCCTTCTTCCATTGTGTCACCTGCGACCAGCGCTTCTCTCGTGCTGATGCTCCTGCTGGCTGGCGACCTGGTCTACGTGGCGATTCACCTGATATGGATCGAAACCACTTTGCTCCAGAGCCCGCTTGCAGCACTGGACACGGACCGGGGGTACGCCGAGTTCTTCCAGTACATGAAGCTGCTGTGGGCCTGCCTGCTGCTGACCTTCCTGACTTTTCGCACTAAGCGCCGAGGGTATCTCGTCTGGGTCCTCGTGTTCGCGTACCTGCTCGTCGACGACTTGTTCAGCTTGCACGAGAACCTGGGCAGGATGCTCGCTGACGGATTGGCAATGCAGGATGCGTTCCGTATGCGCGCGGTCGATTTCGGCGAGTTGCTTCAGATGTCTGCGGCCGGCGCCGTGCTTGCCGTGGCCATCGGCTGGGCGTATTTGCGCGGCGGCAGCCATTTCCGACGATCGTCGCGCCATCTGCTAGTGCTGATGGTGGCCGTGGTGTTGTTCGGCGTGGTCCTGGACATGGTGCACGTCGCCATCGGTGCGACCGGCAGGCTTGACGACGCGCTGGTAATCCTGGAAGACGGCGGCGAGCTGGTCGTCACCAGCTTCATCGCGTGGTACGCGTTATTTCTCGTGGTGGTGGGCGACTCCAGCGAGGGCCCGTCGTTCACCGACCTGGTCGGCGTGGCGGTCTCAAACTGGGTAACGGCTTGCCGGCCGGCGCGGCAGCCGGGAACGAACTTGGCGTGTTGAAGGCGCCCTACAAGGGCGATTCTCGGGACGGCGGGCCGCCCCGTGGGGACCAACCGTGGCCGCGCCGGCCGGATCGCCCGGAATCCCCCGCCGCTCCGGCCGCCATGGTGAGCGCCGCGGCGGATGCCGGAGCCGATGCTGGTACGGATACCCGGGACCGGCTGGACCCCGCCTCAGCTGCCACGCCGGAGGGCGGCGGGCCGGACAAGTCCGCAGCTGATCCGGTACGACGCTTTGGCGCAGACCGGCATCGCAAGGCGATCGAGCGGTGAGGGCCTGCGTCATGCCGCGTCCCGGCCGGGCTCCGCTCCGCTACACTCGAGAGGCGTATGGATACCGCCCCGACGTGCCCGAGCCGCGCGATGCTGCTGGAGCGGCCGCGTGTCCCCCTTGCTGCCGTGTCGAGGCCGCAACCCCTGCCCGGGGCAGGCGAGATACTGATCCGCGTGGAAGCCTGCGGCGTCTGCCGTACCGACCTGCATGTGGCCGACGGCGAGCTGCCGCAGGCCCGCTACCCGGTCGTGCCGGGGCATGAGGTGGTGGGCATCGTGGCGGCCTGCGGCGCCGGCGTGGCCTCGGTCCGGCCTGGCGAACGGGTCGGCGTGCCCTGGCTCGCGTACACCTGCGGACGCTGCGCCTACTGCCGGCGCGGGCTGGAGAATCTTTGCGACGCCGCGGAGTTCACTGGCTGCACCCGCGACGGCGGCTACGCGACGCACATGGTGGCGGATGCGTCGTACTGCATCCGCCTCGGATCGCGCTGGAGCGATCCGGTGACGGCAGCGCCGTTGCTGTGCGCAGGGCTGATCGGATGGCGCGCGCTGAATGCGGCGGGCGCATGCGAGCAGCTGGGCATCTACGGCTTCGGGGCGGCGGCTCACATCGTGGCCCAGCTCGCCCGCTGGCGCGGCACGTCCGTGGCCGCCTTCACCCGGCCCGGCGACCTTGCCGCCCAGGGCTTCGCCCGCTCGCTCGGCGCCGCATGGGCCGGGGGCTCGGACGAGCGGCCGCCGGCGCCGCTCGACGCGGCGATCATATTCGCGCCGGCCGGCGAGCTGGTGCCGCTCGCGCTGGGGGCGGTACGCAAGGGCGGGCGTGTCGTGTGCGCGGGCATCCACATGCGCGACATTCCGCGGTTTCCGTACAGCCTGCTGTGGGGCGAACGGCAGCTGGTGTCGGTCGCCAACCTGACGCGCGGCGATGCGGCCGGATTCTTCGATGCTGCGGCCGAAGCCGGCGTTCGCACCAAGGTCCGACGCTTCGCGCTGGAAGACGCCAACGCGGCGCTCGACGCACTTCGACACGGCCGCCTCTCCGGCGCGGCGGTGCTGGTGCCAGGTCAGGCGCCCTGAGGCCGGTGCGGGCGCGCGCTGCCTGACAGCCGGCGGCCCCGGAAGCTGGCTTTCGCCACTCCATGGAGGGAGATACAGATGAGCACGCTCGGCAAAGTGGTGATCGGGATGATGGGGCAGCTGCGCCCGAGCCCTGCCAAGGGCGAGTCGACCCCGTCGATCCCGCTGCCGGCGCCGGACACGGCGGGCGGCGTGCCGCTGATGCAGGCGCTTGCGGCGCGCCGCTCGGAGCGGGAATTCGCGCCCGAACCGTTGCCGTTGCCGCTGTTGTCGAACCTGCTGTGGGCAGCGTGGGGTGTCAACCGCGCGGATGGCGGGCGCACCGCCCCTTCCGCGTTGAATGCCCAGGAGGTCGACCTGTTCGTCGCGTTGCCCGATGGTGCATATCGCTACCACCCGGCCGCTCACGAGCTGCAGCTCGTGGCTGCGAACGACGTGCGCCGCGTCACCGGCTACCAGGACTTCGTCGACGCTGCACCGCTCGACCTGGTCTATGTCGCGGACCACTCGCGGATGCGGATGGTGCCGGCGGCGCAGCGCGGGGCGTACGCATACGCGGCCGCCGGGGCCATCGCGCAGAACGTCTACCTGTTCGCCGCGGGCAACGGGCTGTCGACCGTCATCCGCGCATGGATCGACCGGGACGCGATCGCGAATGCGCTCGGCCTGACCCATGACCAGCAGGTGCTGCTGTCGCAGACGGTGGGATATCCCAAGGCGGCGGCGAAGGCTGGGGGCTGAGCAGGCCCGACCGTACCGCGCCGCTCAAGGCGCCCGGTAGAGGCGTGAAACCAGCGCGCCGTTCTCCCCGTAGACGAGCAGCGACGCGCCGCGCCGGACCGTTACCGTCGCCGTGGTGAAGTTGACGAGACCGTCTCCCTTGCGCAGCGGAATACGGCCGGTAACCTTACGTTTCGGGCCCAGCACGTAGACGAATCCATCCTTCGGTACCGCGATCCTGATCGTCATGGCTGCGCTCCCGGTGTTCCGCCATGGCAGGGATGATGCCCGGGGCGTGCTGTCCGAAACGCGCCGGGCCGCCGGATGGCTGGCGCGCGCCGTCGTATCGCGCTCGCTGCCGGGAGCGTGTCTTCCCGTCTTCCCGCCAGCGCCGAATGGCGCCGGTCAAGGACGCCTGCGGCCGTCGCCATTCTGCCTGGCGACGCTGGTTGCGTCGGAGCGCTTTGCGAGCCGCGGCAAGCCGATCTTCCGGCGCAATGCGCCCGCGGCATCCTGCGAGGATACCGACGGCTGCGCCGGAACCAGGGTGTGCAGCCGCTTGCCGATCTCGACCGCACGTTCCTTCACGAGCACCGCGAGCCCCTCGGCATTGACGAGCAGTCGACGCTCGGCGGACATCACCAGCGAGATTGCGGCAACTATCCCCATGCCCGGGACCAGCACCGGCGCGGCGACGCCGATCGTCGACTCCTCGACCTCGCGGTGCGAGATGTAGTGGCCGGCACTGCGGATCGCCTTGAAATAGGCCCGGAAGGCCGGCCAGTCGGAGCCGAGTGCCCGCAGATCGGGGTCGTCGCTGTGACGGTCGTAGATGCGACGTAGCCGCGGCTGAGGGAGGTAGGCCAGCATGATCTTGCCGCCCGCCCCACGGAAGAGCGGCAGGGGCCGCCCGCGGCCGTAGCTGATCGCCACTCGATCGAACCCCGCTTCGTGATGCACATTGACGACGTCCTCGTTGTACATGCGGCAGAGGATCACGCCGCAGGCGGTCTCGGACGCGAGACGCGCCATCACGTCGCGCGCGAGGCGCAGCACCGGGTCCGACTCGCGGATGCGGTGATCGAGCGTGATGATGCGTGCGCCGAGCGAATAGCGTCCGCCGAAATTCGCCAGGAAACCCGCCTGCGAAAGCTCCCGGGCGTAGCGAAAGGCGGTCGGCCGCGAGACCTTCAGGCGCTCCGCGATCTCTTCGGCCGACAGCAGGGTCACGGACTCCGAGAAGAGATCGAGTATGTCGATCATGCGGGCGAACTTGCTCATGTCGCGATTGTGTGCGAGCAGGGTCGGAATGGCGAATCGTAAGGCGAAAAGTCTCACAACTTGACACTTACGAGCTGGTCGGACGAGAATGCCGCCACCCCAGCAGTTCCGGAGACGATCCCCGATGTCCGTAGCCTTCGAGCCGATCCGCCGCCTGCACCACTTCGCCTGGCGCTGCCGGGACGCCGAGGAGACCCGCGCGTTCTACGAGGACCTGCTCGGCCTGCCCTCACCCATGTGATCCGGGCCGAGAACGTGCCGAGCACCGGGGAGCGCTGTCCCTACGTTCACCTGTTCTTCCAACTGCACGACGGCTCGTCGGTCGCCTTCTTCGATCTCGGGGACGGCGAGATCGCGCAGCCTTCGCCGAACACGCCGGCCTGGGTCAACCACCTCGCGCTCAAGGTCGACTCGCTCGAGGCCCTCGGTCGCGCCCGGGTACGGCTGGCGCAGGCCGGAGTCGACGTCCTCGGGATCACGGATCACGGCTTCGTTCGCTCGATCTACTTCTTCGACCCGAACGGCATCCGGCTGGAGCTGACCGCCGACATGTCCGACGATCCAGTATCAGATACTGATCGTCTGGCGGCGCGGCAGCAGCTCGATCGCTGGACCGCCGAGAAGGCGGCTCGCCAGACGAGCTGAGCAGCGGTCGTCGGCCGCAGCGGCCCGTCATCGCCACCCCGGCACGGAAGATCGCCGCCGCGTCCCTCCTCCGCCTCGTCCGCCGTCGCAGTCACACCGTCGCAGCCAAGGGAGCCGTCCGTGCACCAGCCTGACCTCCAGCCCTTCCAGTCCAGCTACTTCCAGTACGAGGTCTATCCGTTCGAGCCGCCGCCGGAGCTCGCCGGTGGCGCCGTTCGCCACCCGGTCGCAATCGTGGGTGCCGGCCCGATCGGGCTGGTGCTCGCCATCCAGCTCGCCCTGCACGGCGTCCGTTGCGTGCTCGTCGAATCCGAGGCGCAGGTGAGCGGCGGCAGCCGGGCCCTCGCGCTCACGCGACGGTCGATGGAGATCGTGGAGCAGTGCGGCCTCGCGCAGGCGTTCCTAGCGGATGCGCTGCTCTGGCGAGAGGGCAACAGCTTCTACAACAACCGGGTGGTCCACCACCTGGATATCCCGTTCTCTCCGGACGACAAGTTCGCGCCGATGACGAACCTGCCCCAGTGCATCATGGAGAAGCTGCTGGTCGATCGGGCGCGCGAAGTCGGGGTGGAGATCCGGTTCCAGTCGCGGGTGACCGGCATGACGGTGGCCGACGACGGCGTCGGGCTGGACATCGATACGCCCCAAGGCCCGTACCGCCTCGACGCCGACTGGGTGGTTGCATGCGACGGTGCCCGCTCGTCGCTGCGCCGGCTGCAGGGATTGCGCTTCGAGGGTCGCTCCTACGAGAGCAGGTTCGTCATCGCCGACATCCGCATCGCGCTCGACGAGCCGGCGGGCCGGCGCTGCTACTTCGAGCCGCCGTGGCTGCCGGGGCATACGGCGCTGATGCACAAGGCGCCGCTGGGCGTCTGGCGCCTGGACTACCAGGTGCCGGCCGACGTGTCTGACGAGGTGGCGCTCGACCGCGAGCGGATCCGTTCGCAGGTCGAGGCCCACCTCGCCTACATCGGCGTCGACCTCCCCTGGCAGTTCGAGTGGGTCACGCTCTACAAGCCAAATGCGCTTACGCTCGCGCGTTACCGTCACGGCCGGGTGGTCTACTGCGGCGACGCGGCCCATACCCTGCCGGTGTTCGGCGTGCGGGGGATGAACACCGGCGTGCAGGACTCCATCAACCTCGCATGGAAGCTTGCCGCGGTGGTGCAGGGGCGGGCGGGGCATGCGCTGCTCGACACCTACTCGGACGAGCGGGTGGCCGATGCGCGCCAGATCTGCCTGGAGGCGGGTCGCAGCACGCGCATGGTGGCGCCGCCCAGCCGTGGCTTCCGGGTGATGCAGCAGGCGGTGCTGGGACTCGCTCAGGAGCATGAGTTCGTGCGCGGGCTGCTGCACTGGCGCACCTCGCAGCCGATCGACTATGCCCTCAGCCCGATCAGCATCGTCGACCCGACGGAGCCCGAGTTCGCTGCGGGGCCGCGGCCGGGCGCTCCCGCGCGCAATGCGCGGCTCGACCCTTCGCGCCCGGATACCGGCTTTCTCCTGGATGCGTTCGGAGCGGCCTTCCACGTGCTCGTCTTCGGCAGCGACCCGACGCTCTGGGCCGCGGCGCTGGAGGACGTGCGCGCGCTGCGTCGCGACGGGGTCGCGGTGCGGCTGCTCGCGGTCCGCGCCGACGGCGTGGCGCCGGACGGGGCGGACGCGGTGCTCGCCGATCCGGCCGGTCATGCGGCGGCGCTGTGGGGGGGCGCCCGGGGCGCGGTCTATGTGGTTCGTCCCGACCAGCATGTCAGCGCGCGCTGGGCGCCGGGCGGCACCACCCGCGTGGCCACCGCGATCCGCCGCGCGCTGCGACCTGACGGGGCGTCCGTCGCCTCGCCATCCGAGGAGGCCATGTCGTGAGCCGATCGACGATACCCGGGCTGCCATTCGCTGACCTGGAACGGATCTATGACGAGCTCGCCGAGGCGATCGACGCGACCGGCCCGCAGCACGAAAGAGTGTTCCTGGCGAAGCTCGTGCTGCGTCTCGCGCACGAGCTCGGCGACGGCGCCCGTGTCTCGGCCCTGATCGGCGAGTGCCTTGCCGATCCCGATCCCGCCACCGCGAGCAAGCGGCTCGTCTGAACCGGAGCGTCCGCATGCCGCCGATCGCATACCGCTGGATCCATGTCGCGTTTCAGGAGAGCAGCCAGTTCACGGAGACCTACGGCTTCGTCGGCAGCCAGGGGACGGTGAACCTGGAGGGCGTGCTGATCGAGCCGGCATCCGCCCCAAGGGACACTGTGTTCCTCATGATGCATCCGAGCTCGACGCTTCAGTTGCTGCCGCTGCCGGCGGCGGTGGCCGAGGCGGGCTATCCGGTGCTGTGCATGGGCAGCCGCTACGTCAAGAACGACACGCCGCTGATCTACGAGAAGGTCGCCGTCGACCTCGGCGCGTGCGTGCGCCATGCCCGGGAAGCGCTTGGTTCCACAGGGTGGTGCTGCTCGGCTGGTCAGGCGGCGGCTCGCTCGCGCTCTTCTATCAGTCACAGGCGGAGCGACCCACCATCACCGCCACTCCGGCCGGTGACCCGATCGATCTCGCCGCGGCGAAGCTGCTGCCGGCCGACGGCGTCGTGCTCGAGGCGGCCCACCGCTCGCGCGCCCGCACGCTGTGCGACTGGATCGATCCGTCGGTACGCAACGAGCTGGATCCGGATGACCGCGATCCGGCGTTCGATCTGTATGCGCCGGGCGGCATCCGTCCCCCCTATCCGGCGGACTGGTTGGCCGCCTACCGCGATGCCCAGGTGCGTCGGGTGCGCCGCATCACCGCCTGGGTGGAGCAGACCTTGCAGGACCTGCGCCGCCGCGGTACGGCCGAAGTCGAGCGCGGCTTCGTCACCCACCGCACCATGGCGGAGCCACGGTTCCTCGACGGCACGATCGAGCCGAACGACCGCCCGATCGGGCGGTGCTACCTTGGCGTGCCCGAGACGGTCAACACCGGACCGGTCGGGCTCGCCCGGTTCTCGACCTTGCGTGCCTGGCTGTCGCAGTGGTCGATCGATCATTCCCGTGCCGACGGCGAGACCTGTGCCGCGGGCGTCACCGTGCCGCTGCTCGCGATCGAGCACAGCGCCGACGACGCCGTGCCGCAGCCGGACATCGGGCTGATGTACCGGGCCTGCGCCAGCGCCGAGAAGGAAATGCACTGCATCCGCGGCGCCAATCACTACTTCAAGGGCCAGCCCGAGCATCTTGCCCAGGCCGTGGCACTGATCACGGGTTGGGCCGGCCGGCACGGCTGGTGAGCGCCGGTCCGCATCGAGTCCCACCCCAGAACCTTCCGCCAGACGTCCCAAGGAGCCTTTGCTGATGAATCCAATCACCACCGCACGGCGTACCAACCGCGGCCGTCGCCGGGTCCTCGCCGCATCCACCGGCGCGCTTGCCGCGCTCGCCCTGCCGGCTGGTGCGCAGTCCTGGCCCAACGGGCCGCTGCGCTGGATCGTGCCGTACAACGCCGGCGGGGCGACCGACGTGGTGTCCCGGTTGATTGGCGAGGGCGTGGGCAAGGCGCTCGGACAGAAGGTGGTGGTCGACAACCGTGCGGGAGCCGCCTCGACGATCGGCATGCAGGCGCTGCTCGCCGCGCCGGCGGACGGCCAGACGCTCATCACGGCCGACAACGCGACGCTCTTCAACAACTGGCACCTCTTCCCGAACCTGACCTACAAACCGGACAGCTTCGAGTACGTCGCCATGACCGGCCGTTTCCCGCTGGTGCTCACGGTCAACGGCGACGTGCCCGTGCGCAGCTTCGAGGAATGGGTGAAGTGGGCCAAGGCCAACGCCGGCAAGGTGAACTACGCGACCCCGGGCGTCGGCTCGCCGCACCACATCGCGATGGCGTCGATCAACGACCGGCTGCAGCTGAAGATGCAGCACGTCCCGTACAAGGGGGATTCGGCCGCCGTGGTCGATCTCATCGGCGGCGCTGTCCCCACCATGCTGATGGGTGTGGCCACCGCGCGCCAGTACCTCAAGGATTCGCGGCTGCGGCTGCTCGCGGTGACTTGGCCAACCCGCCTCTCCAGCCTGCCCGACGTGCTTACGTTGGACGAGGCCGGCCTGAAGGGGCACGACGTGGTTGCCGAGCAAGGCGTGCTGATGAAGGCCGGCACACCGAGGGCAGTGGTCGAGCGCCTCAACCGCGAGATCGGGGTGGTGCTCAGCCAGCCCGACGTGGTGGCGCACCTGGAGAAACTCGGGATGTACCCGGTGCTGAAATCGCCGGACGAATTCCGGGCCCACGTGTTGAAGCAGGCTGAGGTGGCCGGGGACATCATCCGGCGCAACGGCATCACGATCAACTGAGTCGTCGGCGAAGCGAAGCGATGGGAGGCCGCGGTGCGCGCCTCGGGCGCGAAAGTGCAGTAGCGCGACGCCGACGAGGATGGCGCGGCGGCCGCAAGGGCGGCTCAGCGCGCCTCGTGCGCCGCGGCCGGAACCTCTTCCATGCCATGCGCCTCGACATGCGCCCGCCGCGCCAGCAGGGAGTAGGCGACCGGCACCACGAACAGCGTGAGCAGCGTGCCGAACGACATGCCGCCCACGATCACCCAGCCGATCTGCATCCGTGATTCGGCACCGGCGCCGCTTGCCAGGGCGAGCGGCAGCGCCCCGAGCACCATCGCGCCGGTGGTCATCAGGATGGGCCGCAGCCTCATGGTGGCGGCCTCGATCACCGCATCGGCCATGCGCTCACCCTTCGCGCGCAACTGGTTGGTGAACTCGACGATCAGGATGCCGTGCTTGGTGATGAGGCCCACCAGCGTGATCAGGCCGACCTGGCTGTAGATGTTCAGCGTGCCGCCGGTCAGCCACAGGGCGAACAGCGCGCCGGTCATGGAGAGCGGCACCGACAGCATGATGACGAAGGGCGAGACGAAACTTTCGAACTGCGCCGCCAGCACCAGGTAGATGAAGCAGAGCGCCAGCACGAAGACCAGGTAGATCTCGCTGCCGGAATCGCGGAACTCGCGGGACTGGCCGTCGAGGTCGGTCTGCGCGCTGGAGCCGAGCGTCTCCTTGGCCGCGGCGTCGAAGGCGTTCAGCACCTCCTCGATGGAGTAGCCCGGGGCGAGCGTACCGGTGATCTTCACCGCCCGCAGCCGCTGGAAGTGGTTGAGCGACTGGGGTGCAACCCCTTCGCGCACCTGGACCAGGTTGGCGAGCTGCACCATCTCGCCGCCGCGGCCGCGCACGTAGATCTCCCGGATGTCGGCGGGCGTGGAGCGATCGAGCGGCGAGACCTGGACGATGACATCGTACTGTTCGCCTTCGCGCTTGAAGCGGGTCACCTGACGGCCGCCGAGCATCGTCTCGAGCGTCCGTCCGACGGTATCGACGTTGATGCCGATGTCGCCGAGCTTGTCACGGTTGATGTCCACGCGGATCTCGGGCGTGTTGAGCCGCAGGTCCGTGGTGAGGTTCTGCGCCCCGGGGAACCTGCCGGCCACCGCGAGGAAGCGGTCCACCATGCGCTGCAGCTCGTCGTACGGCACCTGGGCCATGATCACGTACTCGATCGGCGTGGAGCGGAAGCTCTGGCCGAGCGAAGGCGGATTGATCGGATACGCGATCGCCCCCGGTATCGAGGCGAGCTTGGGCCGCAGCTCCTCGGCGATCTGCTGCTGCTTCTTGGAGCGCTCCTCCCAGGGCTTGAGCCGCAGCACGGTCGTGCCGTCGACGACCGTCGGGAAGCCGGCGATGGCGGTGTAGCCGAAGGCTTCCTGCACCTCGCTGTAGAACGCCTCGATCGGCCGCAGCTGGTCGGCGGTGTATTGCGGCGTGGAGCCCTGCGGCGCGCTCACCACGCCGAAGATCAGCCCGCGGTCCTCGATCGGCGAGAGCTCCGACTTGAGCGAGGTGAAGAGCAGTCCCCCGGCAGCCAGGGTGGCGATCCAGCCGAGGACGACGATCCAGCGCGCCTGCATGGCGCCGGCGAGCAGGCTGCGGTAGCCGGACGTGATGCCGTTGAGGAAACCCTCCACCTTCTCGTAGACCCAGGAGTGCTTGGTCTCGTGCCGCAGGAGCACCGAGCACATCATCGGCGTGAGCGTGAGCGCCATGAAGCCGGACACCATCACCGCACCGGCCAGCGTCAGGGCGAACTCGATGAAGAGCCGACCGGTCCGCCCGGTGGCGAAGGCGAGCGGCGCGAAAACCGACGCCAGCGTCAGCGTCATCGCGATCACCGCGAAGGCGATCTCGCGCGAGCCCTGCAGCGCGGCCTGCCGCCGGGTCATGCCTTCCTCCATGTGGCGGAAGATGTTCTCCAGCACCACGATGGCGTCGTCCACCACCAGGCCGATGGCCAGCACCATGGCGAGCAGCGTCAGCGTGTTGACCGTGAAGCCGAACGCGTACATCAGCGCGAAGGCGCCGATCAGCGACACCGGGATGGTGACGATCGGGATGATCGTCGCCCGCAGGCTGCGCAGGAAGAAGAAGATCACCAGCACGACCAGGATGACCGCCTCGCCGATGGTGGCGAAGACCGAGGAGATGGCGCGATCGATGAACGCCGACGTGTCGTAGGCGACGATCAGCCGCATCCCGGGCGGCAGGTTCCCGTTGATGGTGTCGACCTCCGCCCGGACGGCCTTGGAGAGATCCAGCGGATTCGCGGTCGCCTGCTTGGCGATGCCGATGTTGAGCGCGGGCTTGCCGTTGAAGCGGGAGACGGTGCGCTCGTCCACCGCGCCGATCTCGGCGGATCCGACATCCTGGATGCGCACCGGATAGCCGGCCACGTTGGCGATGATGATGCGGTTGAACTGCTCCGGGGTGCGCAGGTCGGTCTCGGCCACCACGGTGAATTCCCGCGCGGTGGATTCGATTCGCCCGGCCGGGATCTCGGCGTTCTGGCGACGGATTGCGTCCTCCACGTCCTGGACCGTCAGCCGGTACGCAGCAAGCCGGGTGCGGTCCAGGTTCACCCGCATGGAGACCAGGCGTTCGCCCCAGATGCGCACCTCCGCCACGCCCGGCAGCACGGAGAGGCGCGGCTTCACATAGCGGGCGATGTAGTCCGACGCCTCGAGCGGGCTCAGGCTTCCCGCCTCCACCGAGATGTTCACCACCGACTGCGCGTCCGCCTCCACCTTCGCGATGATCGGCTCGTCGACCTCGTCGGGCAGCCGGCCGCGCACCCGCGAGACCTTGTCCCGGACGTCGGCGGCGGCGGAGTCCGGCGTGCGGGAGATCTCGAAGCGCACGCTGATCAGGCTGCGCTCCGCGCGGCTTCGCGACGTCATCAGCTGCACGCCCTCGATGCCGGAAAGCGAATCCTCGATGATCTTGGTCACCTGGGATTCCACCACCTCGGCCGACGCGCCGCGATAGGTGGTGTTGACGCTCACCACCGGCTCGTCGATGCGGGGATACTCGCGCACCGACAGGCGGTCGTACGAGATGAGGCCCATCAGCAGGATCACGAGCGACAGCACGGTCGCGAAGACCGGCCGCCGGATGCAGAGCTCTGGCAGGGTCACGGGATTAGGTTCTTAGTCCAGGGACAGGCTGGCGGAGCGGCTTGCGACCGAGCGGGTGGTCGACGGCGTCCGGTCGGCCGGCTCGGTCGCGGCGGGGTTGCCGTTCGCGCCGGCGTTCGCGGCCCGCACCAGCACGCCGTCGCGCAGCTTGAGCTGGCCCGCGATGACGACGATGTCGTCCCGGGCCAGCCCGGCGACGATCTCGACCTTGCCGTCGCGGCGCTGCCCGGTGGTCACCTTGACCCGCTCCGCGCGGGAATCGACCACCCGGAAGACGAACTGCTCGGTACCCTGCGGCATCAGGGCCTGCTCGGGCACGACCAGGGTGTTCTTCTGCTCCCGCGTGATCAGGGTGACCCGTGCGAACATGCCGGGTCGCATGGCGGTGTCCTGGTTGCGTACCTGGGCGCGGATCACGATGGCGCGGCCGGCGGCATCCACCAGCGGATCGACCGCGAACACCTTGCCCTCGTAGGACTGGCCGGGCAGGGCGTCCAGCGCCACCTCCACGGACTGGCCGACCGCCACCTGGGTGAGGAAGGTCTCCGGCACCCGGAAATCCACCTTGAGCGGATCGATCGCCTGCAGGCTGACCATGTCCTGCCCCTCGCGGACATAGTCTCCCGCGGACACGGCCCGCAGCCCGATGATCCCGGAAAAGGGTGCCCGGATCTCCGTCTTGCGCAGCCGCGCCTCGGCGAGCGCGAGCGCCGAGGCGGCAATCTCCAGGTTGTTGCGGGCCTCGTCCTTGGCCTGGCCGGAGATGAAGTTGCGGCGGGCCAGGTCGACCGAGCGCTCGTATTTCGCGCGGGCAAGCGTCAGGTTGGCGCGGGCCTGGCGGACCTCGGCCTGGGTGACGGACTGGTCCAGGCGCACCAGCAGGTCGCCCTTGGCGACCGGGCGGCCCTCCTCGAACAGGATCTCCGTGATACGCCCCGCGATCTCCGGCCGCAGCGTGACCGACTCGTCCGAGCGCAGGCTGCCGACTGCAGTGATGGTCTGGGGCAGCGCGACCGCGGCGACCCGGCTCACTTCCACCACCGCCGCCTCCTGGCCGTTCCCGCCGCTCTTCACCGGCTTGGCCGCCGTCTCGGTCGGCGCCGCGGGCTGGGCGGCCTGGCGGGCGCCATACCAGTAGCCGCCGCCGGCCGCCAGGGCCGCGACGACCAGCCCAGCGACCACGGCCGGGACTGCTTTCTTCATGGATTTGCCTGGAATCGGATGGGCATCTGATCGAGCGGATCGGATCCTGATGATAGAGATTAGCAGGGAAGCGTGGGAGTTTTCGCGACGACGCGGCCCGGCGGGCGCCTGCACAGGCCGATTGGGGCGCTCTGGTGGATGGCGGCAACGCTGCGGGGGCCGTCCTGGAGGGGCATCCCGGGGAACTTTCCTCGAAAACGGGCCGTCCGCCCCCGGCGATGACGCCATCCGTCGGTACCCCCGACACTAGGCATGGGCATTGCCGCCCCCGGCGGTCGACCACCTGCAACCAGGAGACGGGCATGCCACGCTGCGACAAGTGCGGAAACGACTACGACAAGGCCTTCCAGGTCACGATGGCAGGCAGGAGCCAGACCTTCGACAGCTTCGAATGCGCGATCAGCATGATGGCTCCGCGCTGCGCGCACTGCGACTGCGCCGTCATCGGGCACGGGGTCGAGGCAGACGGCCGCATTTTCTGTTGCGCCCACTGCGCCGGGCATGCCGGCGTGCAGGGCCTGAAGGACCGGCAGTAGCGAGACGCGCACGATGAGCAAGCCGCAGATGCAGGCGGAACCGAAGCCGCCGTTTCCCGAGCAGAAGCAGACCTCCGTGGGCCTGGAATCGAGGCTCGACCCGCTGCCGAAGTTCCAGGCCCCCCGCTACAAGCCGGCCGGCAAGCTCGAAGGCAAGGCGGCACTGATCACGGGCGGCGATTCCGGCATCGGCCGGGCGGTCGCGGTGATCTATGCCCGCGAGGGCGCCGATGTCGCGATCGCCTACCTGCCGGAGGAGCAGTCCGACGCCGAGGAAACCCGTCGCCATGTAGAGGCGGTGGGCCGACGCTGCGCGCTGCTGCCGGGCGACCTCACCGATCCCGCCTACTGTGATTCACTGATCGAGAAGACGGTGACGGCATTCGGCAAGATCGACATCCTGGTCTCCAATGCCGCCTGGCAGAACCGGAAGAAGTCCCTCGAGGAGGTCACCGACGAGGAGTTCGACCGGACCTTCAAGACCAACGTCTATGCCTATTTCCGGCTGTGTCGCGCGGCATTGCGCCACATGAAGCCGGGCAGCGCGATCATCGCCTCGAGCTCCGAGACCGGCCTCCAGGGATCGGCCCAGCTGCCGGACTACTCCGCGACCAAGGGCGCCATCAATGCGTTCACCAAGGCACTCGCACAGAATCTCCTGCCGCGCGGCATCCGGGTGAACGCGGTCGCGCCCGGACCGGTATGGACGCCGCTCAACCCGGCGGACGACGGGGCCACGCCCGAGAAGGTGGCGCATTTCGGCGAGAACAACCCGATGGGCCGCCCGGCGCAGCCCGAGGAGCTCGCGCCCGCGTATGTCTACCTCGCCTCGGACGCCGACTCCTCCTATGTCACCGGCATCGTGCTGCAGGTGATGGGGGGCGATACGACCGGCGGTTAGGGGGCCGCGCCGAGCCCGGCTTCGGCCACCAGCCCGGCGTCACGGATGGAGAGGTCGCTGCCCCGGTGGTGGGCCGGTCGCGCGTCGCAGAGCCAGGCAATCAGTTCGGCGGCCCGCGCAGGCGGCGCGAGGTCGGACCGGGCGAGGCGGCTGATCTCGTTCATGCCGGAGGCGCGGATGCGCACCTGCATGTCGGTGTCCACCACGCCAGGCTGCAGTCCGAACGCGGCGATGCCGCGCTCCCGGTACTCCAGGTCCAGCGAGCGCGTCAGCATCGCGAGCCCCGCCTTGGCGCTGCAATAGGCGGACCAGCCTTCCCGGGGCGCATGCGCCGCGCCGCTCGAGACGTTCACCACCGCACCGGCCGGGCTCCTCAGCAGCGCCGGCAGGCAGGCGTGCAGCACGTTGTAGGGTCCGACCAGGTTGACCGCGATCGCGCGTGCCCAGGCGCCAGGGTCGGTGTCGCCGAGATGGCCGATCGGCTCGATCTGGCCGGCATTGTTCACCACGATGTCGATCCGTCCCCAGGCATCGAGCACGCGCTGGACCGCGGCAACCACCGAATCGCGATCGGCGACGTCACAGGTCTCGACGCGGCAGGCCGCACCGGACTGCGCCGCCTCCTCCAGCAC
>JAEWEW010000005.1 GCA_023389175.1 Pseudomonadota bacterium
CGCCGCCAATGCGCCGCTGCGGCGCAACGTCACCATCGACGACGTCGGCAACGTCGCGGCCTTCCTGCTGTCGGACCTGGCTGCCGGCGTCACCGCGGAGGTCACCTACGTCGACGGCGGCTTCTCCACGACCGTGGGCGGAATGCAGGAGTGATGGCGCGATCGTGACCTGACGTGTCGCTGCTGAGGTTGCAGGGCGTCTCCCGACGTTTCGACGATCGCTGGGTTCTGCGCGGCGTGGATCTCGCGGTTGCCGCCGGCGAGCGCGTGGTGCTGGTCGGCGAATCGGGCGTCGGCAAGTCGACGCTGCTCAACCTGTGTGCCGGCCTCGATGCGCCGGACGAGGGCGAGGTGCTCCTGGACGGCAGCAGCCTGCGGGGCCTCGGCGACGAGCAGCTCGCCGCGATCCGGCGAAGCAGGCTCGGCTTCGTCTTCCAGGCGTTCCACCTGATTCCGCACCTGCGCGCCTGGCAGAACGTCGCGGTGCCGCTGCTGCTGAACGGAAGCGACGAGAGCGTCGCGCGGCGCGAGGCCGGGGCGATGCTCGGCGCGGTCGGGCTCGGCGGGCGCGACGGGAGCTACCCGGGCGAGCTCTCGGGTGGCGAGCAGCAGCGGGTCGCGCTCGCGCGGGCGCTGGTGCACCGCCCTGCCCTGATCCTCGCCGACGAGCCGACCGGCAACCTCGATCCCGGCACGGCGGCCGCGGCGATCGAGCTGCTGTCCGAGCAGGTGCGCAGCCATGGCGCGTCGCTCGTGATGGTGACCCACTCGACCCAGGCGGCCCATGTCGCCGACCGGCTGCTTCGGCTCACGCCTGCCGGGATCGTGGCGGCATGAGGTGGTTGGGGTGAGCATGCTCGCACGCGCGCTTGCCGCACGCCGCCGGCGCGGCAGCGGCGTCGTGCTGAGCTGGTTGCGACGGGCGCAGCTGCGGCTGCAACCCGGCCGCGTGGCCGCCTCCATCGCCGCGGTCGCCATCGGCGTCGCGCTCGCGCTCGCGATCCACCTGGTCAACGCATCGGCCCTCGACTCGTTCCGCCATGCCATCGCCACGGTCAACGGCGAGGCGGATGCGCAGGTCCGGGCGGACGATGGCCTGCTCGACGAAGGCCTGCTCGACGTCATCGCCCGGATCGACGGCGTCGACGTGGCGAGTCCGGTGCTCGAGCTTGCGCTGCAGCCCGACCTGCCCTCCGACGTCACCACGCCGGACGCGCGCGGCAATGCCGGGCGCAGCCGCCGGCGGCTCGAGCTGGTCGCGATCGACCTCTTCGCCGCCGCCCGGGTCACCCCCGGCCTGCTGCCGGTCGCGGCCGAGCGCGCCGGCAGTGCGTTCGCCTCGGACACGGCCACGCGCATCTTCGAGCCGCGCGCGCTGTTCCTCTCGGATGCGGCCAGCGCGGCCTGGCCGGAACCGGAGCTGGTGGTGCGCCACGGCGGCGACGCCATCCATTTGGAAGTGGCCGGACGCGTGCCGGGGGCAGCCGCCGGCCAGGCGCTCGCGGTGATGGATATCGGCTCGGCCCAGTGGGCGTTCGGCGCCGTCGGGCGTCTCAGCCGTATCGACATCAAGCTCGCGCCCGGGCAGTCCCTCGCCGCGGTCGGCGCCAGGATCGCCCCGCAACTGCCGGCCGGCATCCGGCTGGTGACGCCGCAGGCAGCCGAGCAGCGCATGTCGAATCTTTCGCGGGCCTATCGCGTCAACCTCAACGTGCTCGCGCTCGTCGCGCTGCTCACCGGCGGTTTCATCGTCTTCGCCACCCTCTCGCTTGCCGCGGTGAGACAGCAGCAGGAGATGGCGCTGCTGATGGTGCTCGGTGCACCTGGATCACTCGCGGCCCGGGCGCTGCTGTGGCAGGGCGCCCTGGTCGGCATCGCCGGGGCGGTGGTCGGCATGGCGGGCGGCCTCGGGCTCGCCTGGTTGCTGCTCAACACCATCGGCGGCGATCTCGGCGGCGGCTACTTCAGCAGCCGGTCGGGTGCGCTCGTCGCCGATCCGTTCACGGTGATCGGCTTCGGCCTGCTCGGGTGCGCGACGGCGATGCTGGGGGCGCTCGCCCCTGCGCTGGCCGCGCGCCACCTGCCCGCCGCCCGCCTGCTCAAGGCCGGCAGCCAGGAGATCACCTTGCGGCGTTTCCGCCACCGGCGGATCGCCCTCGTGCTGATCGCCGCCGGCCTCGCGCTGCTGCCGATGCCACCGGTGTCCGGCCTTCCGCTGGCCGCCTATCTCGCGATCGCCGCCTTCCTCTTCGCCGGCATCAGCCTGGTTCCCACGGTGATCGAGGCGACGCTCGGGCTCGCGCGGCGCGCGCTCGCCCGGCCGTTGTGGCGACGCCCGGGCGCCTGGCTTGCCGTGACCCGCCAGGCGCAGGCGCCGGCCTCCGCGGCAGTCGCGCTCTCCGGCGTGGTGGCGAGCTTCGCCCTCACCTGCGCGATGGTCATGATGGTCTCGAGCTTCCGGATATCGGTAGACGAGTGGCTGGACAAGGTGCTGCCGGCCGATCTCTACGCCCGCGTCCCGTCGACCCTTGCGGGCGGGCTGGACCCGGCCGCCCAGCAGGCCGTCGCCGCCCTGCCCGGCCTCGCGCGGATCCAGTTCCTCCGGTCGATCGAGATCGCCCTCGATCCGGCGCGGGCGCCGGTGACGCTCATCGCGCGCGACTTCTCCGGATTGCCGATCGATCGGCAACTGCCGCTCACCGGACCGCTGCTGCCGCGGCCGCCGGACAGCCGGGCGACGCCGGTCTACGTTTCGGAAGCGATGGTGTCGCTCTATGGATTCGAGCCCGGGTCGTTGCAGCGGATTCCGCTCGGCGGAGCGTCCCGCGAGCTGTTCGTGGCCGGCGTCTGGCGCGACTATGCGCGCCAGACCGGCGCGATCACGATGGATCGCGGCGCCTACCGCGCCCTGACCGGCGACGCCACTGTATCCGACGTCTCGCTCTGGCTTGCCGAAGGCACCAGCGCGGCCCTGACCGGCGACGCGCTGCGGACAGCAGCGCCGGCCCTCGCCCATGCCGAGCTGCGCAGCGCCGAGGACATCCGCGCACTGTCCCTGCGGATCTTCGACCGCAGCTTCGCGGTGACCTATGTCCTCGAGGCGATCGCGATCGTCGTCGGCCTCTTCGGCGTGGCAAGCACCTACGCCGCCGAGGCGCTCAACCGCTCGCGCGAGTTCGGCATGTTGCGCCATCTCGGGGTCTCGCGACGGAGGGTGCTGCGCCAGCTCGCCTTCGAGGCCGCCACCGGCACGTCGATCGCGCTCGCCTGGGGTGGGCTGATCGGGCTGCTGATCGGACTGATCCTGGTGAAGCGGGTCAATCCGCAGTCGTTCCACTGGACCATGGACCTGGCGATGCCGCTGCACATCCTTGTGCCGGCCGGCCTCGCGCTGCTCGGCACCGCCGCCGTCACCGCGGTGATCGCCGGCCGCAGCGCGAGCGCAGGCGGGCCCCTGCTGGCCGTGCGCCAGGATTGGTAGATGGCGACCCGCGCAGCCGCCGACCGACGCCGCTGGCTGCAGGCAGCCGCGGCGACCGCAGGCCTGGCCAGCGCGCAGCGGCTGCCCGCGGCGACCGCATATCCCGGCGAGCCGCATCGGCATCCGGCCGTCGAGCCCGGCCGACCGCTGCAGTTCCCGCGGGACTTCGGCTCGCACCCGGCGTTCCGCACCGAATGGTGGTACGTGACCGGCTGGCTGGGATCCGAGCGCGGCTTCCAGGTCACCTTCTTTCGGGTACGCACTGCGCATCCGGCAGGCAATCCCAGCCGGTTCGCGCCGACCGAGCTGGTGTTCGCGCATGCCGCCCTGATGGACCGCCGCAACGGGTCACCGCGGCATGCCCAGCGAGCCGCGCGCCTGGGCGCCCCGGGGGTGGAATGTTCCGATCGCGACACCGACCTGCGTATCGGTGGCTGGCGGCTGGTGCGCGGCGCCGACGATCGCTACCGTGCCGTCGTCGACGATGCGGACTTCGCGCTCGACCTGCTGCTCGCGCCGCCCGGCGCGCCGGGAGACCCGGCCGCCTCGCCCTGGCTGCAGGGCGATGCGGGCTTCTCGCGCAAGGGGCCGCAGCCGCAGCAGGCGAGCCACTACTACAGCCGACCGCAGCTTCGGGTCACCGGCACGGTGGACGGCCGGCCGGCCGAGGGCATCGCCTGGTTCGACCACGAGTGGTCGACCAGCGTGCTGGACGAGGCGGCCGCCGGCTGGGACTGGACCGGCATCAACTTCCGGGATGGCAGCGCCATGGTCGCCTTCAGGATCCGGCCGCGCGACGGCGGCGACGGCGCGGAACCCTTGTGGCGCTACTGCGCCCTTAGGGAGCCGGACGGCCGCTCGCGCATCATCGAGGCGGTCCGGTTCGAGCCGACCAGACGCTGGCAGTCACCGCGCAGCGGCGCCCGCTACCCGGTGGCGATGCGCATCGACCTTCCCGGACGCAGCCTGCGGCTCGAACCGCTGATGGACGACCAGGAACTCGACGGACGCGCGTCCACCGGCACCATCTACTGGGAGGGCGCGGTGCGGGTGAGCGAGGCCGACGGCCGCGAGAGCGGCCTCGGCTACCTGGAGCTGACCGGGTACCGGAATCCGATCCGGCTCTGACCGGCGGAGCAGGCGCCGTCAGCGGGCCTGGGCCGTGCGCCGGCCGAAGCGGCCGAGCAGGCGGTCGGCGCGCTCCGCGGCGCGCGCGAACACGGCGGCCGGCAGCTTGCGGGCCAGGTACGGGATGCCCATCATCAGCAGCGCCACGTCGTCAGCCCAGCCGAAGAGAAGCGCGAAGTCGGGCAGGATGTCGACCGGGCTCACCAGGTAGAACAGCATCAGCACCGACGCGAGCTTGATGCCGCGCGGCGTGGCGGGATCCCGCAGGGCGTACCAGAGGATGAGCGCCTCACGCCGCGTGGCGACGAACAGGCGGCGAAGTCGAAGCAACCAGAGCATGTGGATTTCTCCTCGGGGAACCGCCCAGCCGCGAGCCTATTTCACGAGCTGGTTGATCTCGATGATCGGCAACAGTACCGCAAGCACGATCATGAGGACGATTCCACCCATTATCAAGATGAGGATTGGCTCCAGCAGCGTCGTCAGCGTGAGCGTGCGGCGCTCCACCTCCTGCGACATGGTCTGGGCTGCCCGCTCCAGCATCTCCGCGAGCTCGCCGGTCGCCTCGCCGCTCGCGATCATGTGGATCAGCATCGGCGGGAACTGCTTGCCGGCACCGAGTGCCCGGGACAGCGGCACCCCCTCCCTGACCCGCGCCAGGGCATCCATCACGTTCGCCTTGAGCGCCTCGTTGCCCAGCGTTGCCGCACCGGCCTCCAGCGCCCGCACCAGCGGCACGCCGCTGCCGGTCAGGATGCCGAGCGTCGAGGCGAAGCGCGCGGTGTTGATGCCGCGGATCAGCCGGCCGAAGAGCGGCAGGCCGAGCAGCCACTTGTGGAAGGCGAGCCGCGCCGTCGGCGCCTTCAGGGTCTGGCGGAAGGCCAGGACGGCGACGGCGGCGACCACCAGCAGCACCCAGCCGTAGAGGCGGATGAAGTCCGACAGCTTGATCAGGATGACGGTGAGCATCGGCAGCTGCTGCCGGGTCTGGTTGAAGACCCCCACCACCTGCGGCACCACGTAGGTGAGCAGCGCGACGATCACCGCCAGCGCGACCAGGGTCACGATGGCCGGATAGGTGAAGGCCATCTTCACCTTGGAGACCAGCGTGGTGCGCGATTCGACGTAATCCGCGAGCTTCGCCATCACCCGCGCGAGGTCGCCGGAATGCTCGCCCGCACCGACCAGCGCGCGGTAGGTCTCCGGGAAGTCCCGGGGATACTTGGCCATCGCCTGCGAAAGCGTCTGGCCGCCGACCACGTCGCTGCGCACCGCGGCGAATCGCTCGCGCACCCGCGCGGACTCCGCCTGCTCCACTACCGCATTCAGCGCGCGCTCGAGCGGCAGCCGCGCCGAGAGCAGGCTCGCGAGCTGGCGGGTGCAGAGGGCAAGGTCGGCGTCGCGCAGGCGCCCGCCGATCACGATGCTGCCGCTGCCCTGGCGGCTCTCCAGCGTCTCGACCTCGAGCGGGGTCAGGCCGCGTTCCCGGATCATCGCGCGCGCCTGGCGCGGCGAGTCGGCATCGAGGATGCCGCGCTCGAACTTGCCGCTCGGGTGCGCTGCCTGGAATCGGTAGGCCGGCATGCTAGGACGGGCTCGGTCGGTTCACGGCGGCCCTAGTCACGCGTGACGCGGATCACTTCGTCCAGCGACGTCACGCCCGCCTGCACCCAGCGCTGGCCGTCATCGCGCATGGAGCGGAAGCCGTTGCGGCGCGCCGCCTCGCGCATCTCTTCCTCGGTAGCGCTGCGGTGGATGAGCCCGCGGAACTCGTCGTCCACCGTCACCATCTCGTAGATGCCGGTGCGGCCCTGGAAGCCGGTCTTGTTGCAGGCAAGGCAGCCTACCGCGCGCCATCCCTTGGTGACCGGGTCCGGCTGGCGGCACTGCGGGCAGAGCTTGCGCACCAGGCGCTGGGCGACGATGCCGATCAGGCTGGACGACAGCAGGAACGGCTCGATGCCCATGTCGATCAGCCGCGTGACCGCCGAGACCGAATCGTTGGTGTGCAGCGTGGCAAGCACCAGGTGGCCGGTGAGCGACGCCTGCACCGCGATCTGCGCCGTCTCCAGGTCCCGGATCTCGCCGATCATCACCACGTCCGGATCCTGCCGCAGGATCGAGCGCAGCGCCTTGGCGAAGGTCATGTCGATGCGCGCGTTGACCTGGGTCTGGCCGATGCCGTCCAGGTCATACTCGATCGGATCCTCCACCGTGAGGATGTTGGTGGTGTTCGAGTCCAGCCGCGACAGCGCCGCATAGAGCGTCGTCGTCTTGCCCGAGCCGGTCGGCCCGGTCACCAGCACGATGCCATGCGGCTGCGCGATCAGCCGGTCGAAGCCGGTGAGCGAATCCGTCGCCATGCCGAGCTTGGCCAGGTCCAGCCGCCCGGCTTCCTTGTCCAGCAGGCGCAGCACCGCGCGCTCGCCGTGGCCGGTGGGAAGCGTGGAGACCCGCACGTCCATCGGTCGGCCGCCGATGCGCAGCGTGATGCGCCCGTCCTGCGGCAGACGCTTCTCGGCGATGTCGAGCTGCGCCATGATCTTGATGCGCGAAACCAGCGCGGCATGCAGCTCGCGCCGCGGCTTGACCACGTCGCGCAGCGTGCCGTCGACCCGGAAGCGCACGATGGAATAGCTCTCGAACGGCTCGATGTGGATGTCGGACGCGCCGTCGCGCGAGGCCTGCGTCAGTAGCGCATTGATCATGCGGATGATCGGCGCGTCGTCCTCGGACTCCAGCAGGTCCTCGATCTTGGGGATGTCCTGCATCAGGCGGGACAGGTCCACGTCGCCGCCAACCTCGTCCACCACCGACGCGGCCGATCCCTCCTGCTGGGCATAGGCACGCGAGATCGCCGCGGCGAGCTCCTTCGCGCCCTTGCGCACCGGCACCAGCCGGTACGGCAGCGTGCGCGACAGCTCCGTCAGCGCGGTGAGCGGCGTGGAGTCTCCGATCCACACCTCCATTGCATCGCCGCTCACGCCAGAGATCAGCACCTGGTGCGTGCGCGCGAAGCCATAGGGAACGTATCGGGAAGGGGAAATGCTGGCCATGATCCGAAATGATATGCCGCCCGCGGGGCGGCGGGCGGCAGGGGCGTTGCGCTCAGAACCGGTTCACGGGTTCTTCAGTATTCGCCGCCCGGCGGCAGGAAGCGCTGCGGGGTTCCTTCGCCGGCCGGAGCGGCCGGGGTCCGCGGCGGCGGCGCGGCCTCGCCGGTCGAGGCGGCCGAGGATCCCGGAATGTCCGGCCGGGGGCTTGCCAGCGAATTCGGCGGTGGCGCCGTGGCGCGCGCCCGGCCGTCGATCATCTCGCCCAGCCCCGGCGTG
>JAEWEW010000025.1 GCA_023389175.1 Pseudomonadota bacterium
CGGCGCTGCCGGTGCTGGACATCGCCTGCGGCTACGGCCAGTTCGAGCACTACCTCACGCGGCGCAGCCGGGCGACGCCCGCGGTGGGCGTGGACTTCAACTTCTACCAGGTCTGGGGCGCGAAGCGGTGGGTCGCACCCGATGCCTGGTTTGCCTGCTGCGACGCGAGCGTGCCGCTGCCGTTCAAGGACGGCGCGTTCTCCGGCGCGATCTGCTCGGACGCGTTCATGCTCATGCCGGACAAGCCGCTGCTGGTGTCCGAGGTGGAGCGCGTCGCGCCGGGACGGCCCGCGATCTACGCCCGCTGCGGCAACCTCGAGGTGAGCCCACCGAATCCGCCACACGGCGGCGAGATGCGCCCGGCCGAGTACCTGGCGTTGTTTGGCGCCGGTGCGCGCCACTTCGCCGATGCGGCGCTGTGGAAGGAATACCTGATGCGGCGCAATCCGCTGGACCACGAGCCGGCGCCGATGGCCGACCTGCGTTGGGAAAAGTATCTTACCTTTGTCCGCCATCCGGAGGCGCTCGTGCCGTCGGGCGAGCCGGAAGGCGCCTGGTGCCATGGCGTCGGGCGACTCGTCCTCAACACGGTGGTGAAGGTCATCGCGGACAAGGGTGATCATCTCGAGACCGAGTTCATGTACCGCACGGTGTGGGGCGCCTACGAGGACGCCGACATGATGTCCTACACCGAGCGTTGGGGTCGGGTGGACAAGGGCGAACTGCGCGAGGCATTGACCGATCCGCGCAGCGCCGCGGCGAGCCGGCTGGTGGGACGCTTCATCCTGATCGGCGTGCCGGATGCCTATGTCGCGGACAACCTCGCTGCCTGGCGCGGGGCCGCGCCGTCGCGGCCGGTCGGCGCGCGCCAGGCCAAGGTAGCCTGATGCCTTCGGCGGGCGCGCTCAGCGAAAGTCCCGGCTGCGTGTCCTGATCGAGCCCAGCAGGGCGGTGTGGTCGACGATCCGCTCCGCCACCAGGTTGGTCACCTGCCCGCCGGTGTTCACGTCCCGCTGCCAGGTGCCGTAGACGGTCAGGAGTTTTCCGCCCAGGACTTCCTTGCGATAGCGCTCCAGGTGCCCGGGCCAGACGATCACGTTGACCGCGCCGGTGTCGTCCTCCAGGGTGAGAAAGACCACGCCGCTCGCGGTGCCCGGGCGCTGGCGATGGGTCACCAGGCCGCTCGCGCGGGCGAGGCGGCCATCCGGATAGGTCTGCAGCTCCTCGGCCGTCGCCACCCGGTAGCGCGACAGCTGCCGGCGCAGCAGGGCGAGCGGATGGCGTCCCATCGGCAGACCGAGCGCGCGATAGTCCGCGACGATCTCCTCGCCTTCGGAAGGTACCGGCAGCGACACCGCCTCCTCGGCCGGCGCGGCGTCGGCCAGCAGGCCGGGCAGCTTCGAGAGGCCGGCCACCTGCCAGGCCGCCTCCAGCCGATGGCCGGCGAATCCGGCGAGGGCATTGGCCTGCGCGAGCGCCTGCAGCTCGTGGCGACCGAGCTCCGCGTCGCGGGCGAGCTCGGCGACGTTGCGCCACGGCGGTGACCGGCCGGCGGCCACCGCCGCGTCCCGGCTCGCCAGGATCCGGTCGATGGCCGCCTTGGCCAGCCCGTGCACCTGGTTGAGGCCGAGGCGCACGTCGGGTTGCGGCCGGTAGTCGACACCGTCGTTGACGGCGGGCGGCGCGGCCGACTGCTCCACCAGCACCGCCTCCCCGGCGCTTTCCAGCACGTCCACCGGCAGCACCCGGATGCCGTGCTGGCGCGCATCGCGGACCAGCTGTGCCGGCGCATAGAAGCCCATCGGCTGGGAGTTCAGCAATGCCGCGAGGAACGCAGCCGGCTCGTGCCGCTTGAGCCAGCAGGAAACGTAGACCAGAAGCGCGAAGCTCGCGGCATGGCTCTCCGGAAAGCCGTACTCGCCGAAGCCCTCGATCTGCCGGAAGATGCGCTCGGCGAACTCGAGCTCGTAGCCGCGCTGGAGCATGCCGGCGATCAGCTTGTCGCGGAAGTGGCTCATGCCGCCACGGCGCTTCCAGGCGGCCATCGAGCGGCGCAGCTGGTCGGCCTCGCCCGGGCTGAAGCCGGCGGCCATGATCGCGACCTGCATCACCTGCTCCTGGAAGATCGGCACGCCGAGCGTGCGCGCGAGCGCCGGCTTGATCTCGTCGCGCGGATACTCCACCGGCTCGAGCCCCTGGCGGCGGCGCAGGTAGGGATGGACCATGCCGCCCTGGATCGGGCCGGGCCGGACGATCGCCACCTCGATCACCAGGTCGTAGAACTCGCGCGGCTGCAGCCGCGGCAGCATGCTCATCTGCGCCCGCGACTCGATCTGGAACACGCCGATGGTGTCGGCGCGGCAGATCATCTCGTAGGTTTCCGGATCCTCGGCCGGCACGTCCTGCATCCTGAAAGGCATCGCCCGCCGCTCGCCGACGAGGTCCAGCGCCCGCCGGATCGCCGTCAGCATGCCGAGCGCGAGCACGTCCACCTTGAGCAGGCCGAGCGCGTCGAGGTCATCCTTGTCCCACTGGATGACGCTGCGGTCCGCCATGGCCGCGTTCTCGATCGGCACCAGGCGCGAGAGCGAATCCCGCGCGATGACGAAGCCGCCGGTGTGCTGCGAGAGATGCCGCGGGAAGGTCATCAGCACCGCGGCGAGCTCCATCCAGTGCTGCACCACCGGCGCGTCCGGATCGAAGCCGGCCTCGCGCAGCGCCTGCGTGCGCAGCGTGCGGCCGTCCCACCACTGTTGGTTGCGGGTGAACTGGTCGATGCGCTGCAGGTCGATGCCGAGCGCCTTGCCGACGTCCCGCACAGCCGAGCGCGAGCGGTAGCAGATGACCGTGGCGGTGAGGGCGGCACGGTCGCGGCCGTACTTGCGGTAGATGTACTGCATCACCTCCTCGCGACGCTGGTGCTCGAAGTCCACGTCGATGTCCGGCGGCTCGTTGCGCTCCTTGCTGATGAAGCGCTCGAACAGCACGCTGGTGCGCGAGGGATCCACCTCCGTGATCTGCAGGCAGTAGCAGACGACGGAATTGGCCGCCGAGCCGCGGCCCTGGCACAGGATCCCCTTGTCGCGCGCGAAGGCGACGATGTCGGCCACCGTGAGAAAGTAGGGCTCGTAGCGCAGCTCCGCGATGAGCTTCAGCTCGTACTCGATCTGCGCCTCGACCTGGGCGGGCGCGCCTTCCGGGAAGCGGGCGCGGCAGCCGGCCTGCGTCAGCTTGCGCAGCCAGGAGGCCGGCGTCTCGCCCGCCGGGACGATCTCCTCGGGATATTCGTAGCGCAGCTCCTCGAGCGAGAAGCTGCAGCGCGAGGCGATCGCGAGCGTCTGCTCCATCAGCCGTGCCGGATAGAGCTGGGCGAGCCGCAGGCGGCTGCGCAGGTATTGCTCGGCGTTGGGGGCGAGGGCGAAGCCGGCATCCGTGAGCGGCTTGTTGAGGCGGATGGCCGTCAGCGTGTCCTGCAGGCTCTTGCGCGAGCGCACGTGGAAGTGCACGTCTCCAGCGGCGGCGAGGCGCACGCCGCTCTCGCGCTCCACCCGCAGCAGCCGCTCCAGCCAGACCGGGTCGTTGCCGAGCGCGAGCAGCTCGGCCGCGAGCCAGCCATCCTCGCCGAACCGGTCCCGCAGCCAGGCTGCCTGTCGCAGCAGGCCTGCCTCCGTCTCGCCCTGGCGGGGCACCCATAGGGCGACGCAATCCGCGAGGCCGTCGCGCAGGTCCTCCGGCAGCAGCCGGTAGCATCCCTTGGAGGCGCGCCGGCGAGCGGCGGTGACGAGCTGCGAGAGGTTGCCGTAGCCGTCGCGGTTGCGCGCGAGCAGCACCAGCCGCGGCCCGCCGGGCAGGGTGGAGGGCTGGTCCAGCGTGTCGGCGGCGAACTCCGCGCCGATCAGCAGGTGCAATCCGGTGGCGCGCGCCTGCAGGTGCGCGCGCACCACGCCGGCGAGCGAGCATTCGTCGGTGATGGCGAGCGCCGAATAGCCCAGCTCGCGGGCGCGGTCCACCAGCTCCTCCGGATGCGAGGCGCCGCGCAGGAAGGAGAAGTTGGTGACGCAGTGCAGTTCCGCGTAGGCGGGGATCATTGGACGGCCGGGGTTGTGACTGTATGGATATACAGTATTCTAGCGGGCCGCCCCGTCCCCCCGAATCCCGCCGGTCGGCGGGGTTTACCATCGGGCGCTTTTACGCAGGAGGGCGGGATGAAAGTGCTGGTCCTGGATGACTACCTTGGTATCGCTCGCGACAGCGCCGACTGGACGCGGCTCGGCCAGGACGCCGAGGTGCGGGTGATGCAGGAGCACCTCGGGTCCCGCGAGGCGCTGGTTCGCGAGCTTCGCCCCTTCGACGTCATCGTCGCGATGCGCGAGCGCACTCCCTTCCCGGCGGCGCTGCTGGAGGCGCTGCCCGGGTTGCGGCTGCTGGTCACCACCGGCACCCGCAACAACGCGATCGATCTCGCCGCCTGCCAGCGCCTCGGCATCACCGTCTGCGCCGCGCCGGGCGATGCATCCGGATCCGCGCCCGCGGAGCTCGCCTGGGCGCTCATCCTCGCGCTGGTCAAGCGCATCCCGATGGAGCACCAGGCAGTGCTTGCCGGTCGCTGGCAGACCGGCACCACCGGGCTGATCGCCGGCAAGCGGCTCGGCATCGTGGGGCTCGGCAAGCTCGGCAGCCAGGTGGCAAAGGTCGGCGCCGCCTTCGGCATGGACGTGGTCGCCTGGAGCCCGCATCTCACCGCCGAGCGCGCGGCCGCCGCCGGCGCTGCCCGCGTCGAGAAGGCCGATCTCTTCGCGACCGCGGACGTGGTCAGCTTGCACCTGGTGTCGAGCCCGGCGACCGCCGGCATCGTCACGCGGGCGGACCTGAAGGCGATGAAGCCGGGCGCGTTCCTCGTCAACACCGCGCGCGCGGAGCTGGTGGAGGCCGGCGCGCTGGAGGAGGCGCTTGGCGCGGGATGGATCGCCGGCGCCAGTCTCGACGTGTTCCGCACCGAGCCGCTGCCGGCCGACGATCCGTTGCGCCGCCTGCCCAACGTGATCCTGGTGCCGCACCTCGGCTACGTGACGCCGGAGACCATGACCGCGTTCTACCGCAACTCGGTGGAGGCGATCGTCGCGTGGGCTGCCGGCAAGCCGATACGGGTGCTCGCGCCGCAGCCGCCGGCATGACCCTCGCGAACCTGATGCTCTTCGCCGCCGTCGCGCTGGTGGCGATCGCGACGCCCGGGCCGACCATGCTGGTCGCCCTCGGCAACGGCTCCCGGTACGGCCTGCGTCGATCGCTGCCGGGAATGGGCGGCGCGGTGGCCTCGGATCTGGTGCTGGTCTCGGCCGCCGGGCTCGGCATGGGGGCGCTGCTCGCCGCGTCGGAGTTCTGGTTCTCGGTGGTCAAGTGGGTCGGTGTCGCCTACCTGGCCTGGCTGGGCCTGCAGATGCTGCGCTCCCGTGGCCGCCCGCCGGTGGAGCCCGCCCTGACGGAACCCGTCGGCGCGCGTCGCTGGATGCCGCGGGCCGTCCCGGGCTCGCCGCGCGCGCTCTTCATGCGCAGCTTCCTGGTCGCGGTGACCAATCCCAAGGGGTACCTGTTCGTCTCGGCATTCCTGCCGCAGTTCGTCGTGCCGTCGGAGCCGCAGGCGCCGCAGTATGCGATCCTCGCGGTTGCCTTCGCCGGCCTCGACTTCATCGTGATGTGTGCCTATGCCGTCGCCGGATCGCGTGCGGCGCGCATGTTGCAGGGTGGCGGCGCGCTGGTCATCGACCGAACCTGCGGCGCGCTGATGGTGGCGGCAGCCGGCTCGCTCGCGTTCCTGCGTCGCGGCGGCGCCGCCTGAGACGCCGCTACGGCGCCCGCTATGGCGCACTCTACGGGACCCTGGCGTCCATCTCCGGGTACATCACCACGCTTTCCACGGCGGTCGCCTCGTTTCGGGCACCAAGGAAGACGGCGGGCTCGCGTCCACGGTTGACCGCCACGTGCGGCACCCGGGCGGGAATGTAGAGGTAGTCGCCGGGATGCACCACGTCGCGGTATTGCAGACGGTCTCCGGTCCACAGCTCCAGCTCCTCCCCGCTCAGCATGTAGAAGGCCGTTTCATGGTGCGCGTGTGCATGGGCCCTGGTGCGTTGCCCAGGCGGGATGGATGCGATTCCCAGCCACAGTGCCTTCGAGCCGACGGTGTCCGCGCTGATTCCGGGTCGGTAGTCCGACCCTTGCTCTGCGCGGAAGGCTCCGCCTCCCTTCACGACGAGTGCCCTGTTGCCTAGCGAATCGCTGGCTGTTTCGCTTGCGTGCTCCATCTTCGCCTCCATCGCAGTGTGGTGCTGGCTAGAATGAGCCGGGAACGGCTGCGAGTCCTCAATTCGGGAGGAAATCTTCCGAATTCTTCCGAATCCGGCGAAGGCGGTTTCATGGCACTGCAGAACCTGTCGTTCGGTCCGTTCGTGCTCGACCCGCAACGCGCAGTGCTGATGCGCGAAGGGCAGGCGGTAGCAGCAAGCCAGAAGGGCTTGTCCTTGCTGTGCGCGTTGCTGCAAGCGCCCGGACAGGTGCAACGCAAGGAGGCGCTGATGCGGGCGGCGTGGCCCGATGCCGTCGTCGAGGACAGCAACCTGACGGTCCAGATCGCCATGCTTCGCAAGCTGCTCGGGACGCAGCCGGACGGCAGCGACTGGATCGCCACCGTACCGCGGGTAGGCTATCGCTTCGTCGGCCCCGTGGATGTGCTCGCTGCGTCCGCGGAGCCCGCCGCGCCCGCGGCCGGCGTCGGCGCCGTGTCCGCGCCCGCGGCATCGATCGTCGTCCTGCCGTTGGCGAACGTCAGCGGGAGCAAGGAGCAGGAGTATCTGGCTGACGGGCTCACGGAGGACATCATCACCGCGCTGACCAGATTCCGGTGGTTCCGGGTCATCGGCCGCAACTCGAGCTTCGTCTACAAGGGAAGGTCGGTCGATTCCAGGCAGGTGTCACGCGAGCTCGGCGTGCGCTATGTGCTGGAAGGAAGCGTCCGGCGTTCGGGTCGGCAGCTGAGGGTCTCCGCCCAACTGGTCGATGCCGCTTCCGCAATCCAGATCTGGGCGGAACGATACGAGGGCGGCGTGGCGGACGGGTTCGCGGTGCAGGACGCCATCGCGGAGAAGGTCGTCGGTGCCATCGAGCCCGAGCTCCTGAGGACCGAGGCATGGCCGGCATCTGCCTGGCGGAGCGGCGACGTCACGGCCCGGGATCTGGTTCGGCAGGGCACCTGGCATTTTCATCACGTCGATCGCGGCAATCACCTGAAGGCCCGGGAGTTGTTCCGGCAGGCGCGCGAGCTGGACAGCGAGCTGCCGGAGGCTCACATCTGGGTCGCCCGCGTGAGCGCCGGCATCGTCGCGTACGGCTGGAGCGAAGATCCGGAGCGGGATATCCGCGAAGGCCTGGACGCGGGGTCGAATGCGATCCGGCTGGACGAGCGTAACCCGTATTCCCACTATGCGCTCGCCATCATCAATGCGTATGCCGATTCGCCCGAGCAGACCGTGCTCGCCGCGGAGCGGGCGATCGAGCTGAGCCCCAGCTTCGCCCTCGGACATCTCGTGTCGGGAATGGGCCATCTCTTCCGCGGAAGCGCCGGCGAAGCGATCATCGCGCTGGAGCGTGGACTGGCGCTCAATCGCCACGACCCGCAGAACTTCATCTGGTACGACCTGTTGGCCCATGCCTGCCTGCTTGACGGACGGGCGGAGGCGGCGGTCCAGGCAGCGCTCGCGGCGCGGGCGGTTCGGCCGGCGTGGCGACCCGTCCACCGGACGCTTGCCCGCTGCTACGCGGCGCTGGGGCAGATGCAGCGGGCCGGCGCCTGCATCCGGCAGATGCGCGAGCTCGAAGAACCGCCGGGAGATGCCTTGGGACCCCTCGGGTTGCGGTGCCCTCATTGGACCGAGAGGCTCGCGCACCTGCTGCGAATGGCCGAAGGCGAAGACGGCGTGCTGTGAGCCGTCATCCCACCGGCGCCGGGCGCGCCTGAGCCGCGCGCTCCGGATCCCGCCGCACTGCCGGCGCGCCTGCTACGGGTTGCCCGTTCCGCGGGTCTCCACGTACAGCGCGTACAGCGAGTGGCTGGCCGCCATGAACAGCCGGTTGTTGCGCTCGCCGCCGAAGCAGAGGTTGGCGCAGCGCTCCGGCAGGCGGATATGGCCGATCGCCTTGCCCTGCGGATCGAACACCATCACGCCGTCCAGCTCGGCGGCATCGGCGCCCGGCGCGCCGTTGCTGCCCCAGCCGCACCACAGGTTGCCGTCCTCGTCGCAGGCGATGCCGTCGAGCGCACCCGGTCCGTCGGCATCGATGTGGCGGCGCTTGTTCGCAAGCTGGCCCTGCGCGTCGACATCGTAAGCCCAGACGAGGCGGCTCGGCTGCGCCCGGCTCTCGACGACGTAGAGGCGCGACTCGTCCGGAGAGAAGCACAGGCCGTTGGGTCCGGCCAGATCGTCGATCACCTGGTCCACCCGTCCGTCGGCCGGATCGATGCGGTACACCGCCTGCGGCAGCTCCGGCGCGCTTCGGATGCCCTCGTAGTTGCCGGCGATGCCGAACGGTGGATCGGTGAACCAGATGGAGCCGTCCGCGCGGCACACGATGTCGTTGGGCGAGTTGAGACGCCTGCCCTGGAAGCGGTCCGCCAGCACCGTGATGGTGCCGTCGTACTCGGTGCGCGTGACGCGACGGGTGAGGTGCTCGCAGGCCAGCAGCCGGCCCTGCCGGTCGCGTGCCAGCCCGTTCGCCTGGTTGGAGGGCTGGCGGAACACGCCGGTCAGCCCGGTCGCCGCATCCCATCGCAGGATGCGGTCGTTCGGGATGTCGCTCACCAGCAGGAAGCGGCCGTCGCCGAACCAGACCGGACCTTCGGCCCAGCGCAGGCCGGTTGCAAGCCGCTCCACGCTGCTGCTGAAGACGCGGTAGCGGCCGAAGGCGGGATCCAGGATGCGTACCGCCGGATCGGGGTAGCGCTGGCTCGGCTCGAAAGCGGCCGCCGGTGGCGAAGCCTGCCCCAGCACCTTCTCCGGCATGGCGCCGGTCTGCGATCCTGCCATGGACGCTTCCTCCTCCTGGTTGCGCGAACGGGTCTGCCCGAGGGATTGTCGCCGCAGCGCCGCGAATCTGTCTCGGTCTTCGGCCAATATGCTGTTACTCTTGGACGACTGACTCGTCGGCCAGGTGCCGGCCGCGACCGACGGGACGGTGCCTCCTCGCACACGACCCAGGCCCATGCCGCACAGTGTCTCCCTCATCACCACGATGGCCGTCGGCCTCGGGTTCGCACTCGTGCTGGGCTTCATCGCGGTGCGTCTCAACCTGCCGGCCCTGGTCGGCTACCTGGTCGCCGGCATCATCATCGGTCCGCACACGCCCGGCATCGTGGCGGACGTCGACATCGCGGCCCAGCTCGCCGAGATCGGCGTGATGCTGCTGATGTTCGGCGTCGGCCTGCATTTCTCGATCGACGACCTGCTGTCGGTGCGAAAGATCGCCTTGCCCGGCGCCGTGGTGCAGATGGGCGTGGCCACCACGATGGGGGCGCTGGTGGCGCTCAGCTGGGGCTGGGGCCTGGAGGCCGGCATCGTCTTCGGGCTGACGCTTTCCTGCGCCAGCACCGTGGTGCTGCTGCGGGCGCTGGAGAGTCGCGGCGTGCTGGATTCGGTGAACGGGCGGATCGCGGTCGGATGGCTGGTGGTGGAGGACCTGGCCATGGTGCTGGTGCTGGTGATGCTGCCCGCGCTTGCAGGCCTCAATGTCGCCGGCGTGGGCGAGGGCGGACGGGACCCGATGAGCCTCGCCTCGGCGCTTCTCTACACGCTCGGACAGGTGGCGGTGTTCATTGCGCTGATGCTGGTGATCGGCCGGCGCTTCTTTCCCTGGCTGCTCTGGCAGGTGGCCCGTACCGGGTCGCGCGAGCTGTTCACGCTGTGCGTGATCGCCGCCGCTGTCGGCATCGCGTTCGGATCGGCGCTGCTCTTCGGGGTTTCCTTCGCGCTCGGCGCGTTCTTCGCCGGCATGGTGCTGCGGGAGTCGGACCTGAGCTACCGGGCCGCGGCCGAGTCGCTGCCGCTGCGCGATGCCTTCTCGGTGCTCTTCTTCATCTCCGTCGGGATGCTGTTCAATCCCGGCGTGATCCTTGAGCAGCCGCTGCACCTGCTGGTGGTGGTGCTCATCATCGTGCTCGGCAAGTCGCTCGCCGCATTCTTCCTGGTGCTGGCGTTCCGCTATCCGATCAATACCGCGGCGATCGTCTCGGCAAGCCTCGCGCAGATCGGCGAGTTCTCCTTCATCCTCGCCGGGCTGGGCGTCGTACTGGGCGTCCTGCCGGACGAGGGACAGAGCCTGGTGCTTGCCGGTGCGCTGATCTCGATCGGGCTCAACCCGTTGGCGTTCCGCATGGTCGGGCCGCTGGAGGCCTGGATCCGCGCCCGCCCCAGGCTCGCCATGGCGCTGGAGCGGCCCGGCGATCCGCTCGCGGAGCTGCCGATGACGGTGGAATCCCGGCATGTCACCAATCATGTGGTGGTGGTCGGCCATGGCCGCGTCGGCCGCCGCATCTGCGATGCGCTGATCGCCCAAGGTCACGCCTTCGTGCTCGCGGAGGAGAACCGCGAGATGGTCGAAGGCCTGCGCCAGCGGGGCTACCACGCGGTGGCCGGGGACGCCTCGGACCCTGCGGTGCTGATCCAGGCGCACGTGGCTCGCGCTCGGATGCTGGTGATCGCGATCCCGGACACCTTCCATGTCCGCAAGATGATCGAGATCGCGCGCACGCTGAACCCCGACATCGAGACGGTGGTGCGCACCCACAGCGAGGAGGAGGCCCGGCTGCTGCGCGCGGAGAATGCCGGCACCGTGTTCCTCGGCGAGCACGAGCTCGCGATCGCCATGACCCGGCACGTGATGGACAAGATCAACGCGCAGCGGGACCAGGCGGTCATTTCGGAGGCGAGCGAGCCGAGCGGGGCCGGCGAGCGGGCGCGCGCCTGAGCGCCGGTCCAGCATCCACGGGATGCCGCTCGCGCGCGTCTGGGCCCCGTCGCCTCGTCGTCGCTAGAGCTGCCTGGCGAGCAGCACGGCCGCCCCCGCGATCGCAAGCAGCACCACGCCCTGCCGGAACATCGGCGTGCCCAGCCGTTCGAAGCCGCGCACGCCCAGCCATGCGCCGGCCAGCATCACCGGAATGGCGAGCAGCAGGCCCTGCAGCGCGTCGCGCGACACGGCATGCGAGCCGACCAGCCAGGCCGCCATGGCACCCTGCACGCACAGGCCGTAGCACTGGGCAAGCGCCCGCTGTTCCATTTTCTCCAGTCCGCGCAGGCCGAACCAGATCGCAGGCACGACCGGCCCCAGGCCGCAGATGCCGCCCACGACGCCTCCCGCGAATCCCACCAGCCCGTCCGCCGTCCGCACCGTACCCGGCTCGAAGCGCAGCGGCGCGAGCGCATGGCGGCGCAAGGCGAGGAGGCCGTATCCGATGATCACCAGGGCCACGACGATGCGGATGGTCCCGGCGTCCAGGGTGGCGAGGAGCCACAGCCCGAGGGGCAGTCCGAAGGCTGCGCCCGCCAGCGACGGCGCCGCTGCGCGCCACCGCAATTCGCGGCTGAAGCGCGGCAGCAGGCCGAGATTGAGCACCAGCGCGCCGCCCACGACGATGAAGACGACATCCGCGGCTGCGAAGCCATGGTGGATGAAGAGCGACACGACGACGCCGTAGGCGAATCCCATCATGCCGAAGATCAGCCCGCCGAGCGCTGCGCCGGTGCCGAGCAGTGCCAGCTGGAACAGGCTGAGCGTCAGCATCGCGGCGCGCAGAAGCGGTCGCGCGGAGCACCCGCGCGCCGGCGGCAGGCGTGGCAGTCTCGGAAAGCCCCTTGCATGCAGGACGGATATGACAGGACAATGGTTGGACGTCCGTCGCAGGATAGCGCTCCACGACGGACGCAAACGGGCAGCAGACCCGCTTCCGCCATGCCGCATGACACTGGAGACTGCCATGGAACACCGCTCTCATCGCCGGACCCGACGGGCGTTGCTGCTCGCCGCGGCCGCCGCGCCGATCGCCGGTCGCACCGCCTTCGCGCAGGACAAGTATCCGTCCCGTCCCATCGAGTTCATCGTGCCGTGGGGCGCGGGTGGCGGTGCCGACCAGGTCGCCCGCGCGCTTGCCCAACTGCTCGAGCCGTCCCTCGGCGTGTCGCTGCCGATCCTCAACGTGCCGGGAGCGACCGGCAACACAGGGATGGCGAAGCTGCTGTCTGCGCCGGCCGACGGTCATTCCATCGCGGTGTTCATCGGCGACACGCTCGGCACGCTCGCCGGCGGCCGCGGCCGCTACAAGCTGTCGGACCTTGCGCCGGTCGGCGTCGTGATCCGGCAGCCGACCGGCCTCTTCGTGAAGCAGGATGCCAAGTGGCAGAACTTCGACGAACTCCTCGCGGACTCGAAGAAGACCGACATCAAGTGCGGGATCACCGGCTTCGGGAGCCCGGACGAGATGCACGTCGTGAAGTTCAACGAGTCGGGCTCGCGGTTCCGACCGGTGCCCTTCGCCAAGCCCGGAGAGCGCTATGCCTCCATCCTCGGCGGCCATGCCGACGTGCTGGTGGAGCAGGCCGGTGACGTCAAGTCTTTCCTCCAGAGCAAGCAGATGCGCCCGGTGCTTTTCTTCGCGGAGCAGCCGCAGGTGGGGTACGAGGACATTCCCCTCGCGAGCAAGTATGGCGTCTCCTTCGCCATCAGCCAGTTCCGCTCCATCGTCATGCGCGCCGGCACGGATCCGGCGCAGGTGAAGCGGATGTCGCAGGCGCTCGCGGAGGCGGCGGCGTCGGACACCTACCGGAAGTACCTGCGGGACCAGCTTGCCTTCGACGACAGCTTCATCCCCGCGGAGAAGACCGGCGCCTTCCTCGCTGAGCAACTGCAGCTGATCGAGGCCGGCCTGCCGAAGAAGTCGTGAGCGATCGCGACGCCGCGCTGCCCGTGCGGCCACGGCGCGCGGTCGCACGCCTGCGCCACGCGCTTCCCCACCTGGTGATGCTCGCGGCCGCCGTGTTCCTCTACTGGTCGGCCGGTCGCATCGACGCCTATACCGGCGGTGGCATGCGCATCGGTCCGGACGCCTGGCCGAAGGCGATCATCGTGCTGATGGGCCTCCTGTGCGCCTTCGAGGCGGGTCGGCGGCTGCTCGGGCACGGGAACGCGGCCGTCGCACCCGGCGTCGCGCTCCGGCCGGAGGTCCCGCAACCTGCCGCGGCCGGGCCGCCGGCTCCCCCGCACGGCCGCCCCGGGATGCTCGCGGGCGGCATCGTGCTGGTGGCCGCGTACGTCCTCGCAGTGCCGTGGCTCGGTTTCTTCCTCACGACCGCGGCCTTCCTTGCCCTCTTTCCCTGGGTGGGTGGCGTGCGCCGTCCGCTGCTGTGCGCAGCGCTCGGGCTGATCGGCAGCTTCCTGCTGGTGGTGCTGTTCATGCGGATCGCGTACATCTCGCTGCCACTCGGGGAGGGGCCGTTCCGGGCGCTCTCGCTCGGGCTGCTCCATTGGATCGGGGTGAAGTGACACCGTGACCGAGATCCTGGTTTCCCTGGCCGGCGGGCTCGCCAGCGTATTCTCGCCGGTCAATCTCGCGGTGCTGCTGGTCGGGCTGGTCCTCGGCATGCTGGTTGCCGTGCTGCCCGGCCTGACCCTGGTGATGGGCGTGGTGCTGGCGCTGCCGTTCACCTACAAGATGGGGGTGATGCCCGCGCTCATCCTGCTCACCGCGATGTACACCGCGGGCACGTACGGCGGCGCCATCACCGCCATCCTGTTCCGGATACCGGGCGAGCCGATGGATGTCCCGCTCATCTGGGATGGCTACGAGATGACTCGCCAGGGCAGGGCGGCGGAGGCGCTGGGCTGGTCGCTCGTCGCCGCGTTCGTCGGCGGCATCGTCGCGGCCACGGTCATGGTGCTGCTGAGCAAGCCGGTTGCCGCGATGGCGCTCAGCTTCTCTTCGCCGGAGTTCTTCGCGGTCGTCTTCTTCGGCCTCGCGAGCGTGGTCACGCTGTCGGGAACGTCGCTGGTCAATGCGCTGGTCAGCCTCTGCCTCGGCCTGTTGATCGCCACGGTCGGAGTGGATTCGATCTACGGCGCCGAGCGCTTCGCCTTCGGCATGCCGTTCCTGCTGGACGGCATCGAGTTCCTGCTGGTCATGGTCGGCGCCTACGGCATCGGCGAGGTGTTCACCCGGATGCGCGCAGGCTTCGGTGCCGACGAGGCGGAGGCAGGACGGCATGCCGGCACGGCGCCGACCCGCTATCGCACCGCCTTTCCCCGCCTCGCGCAGATGCTTCGGATGAAGGCAACCTTTGCCCGCGGAGCGCTCACCGGCCTCGCGGTCGGCGTGGTGCCGGGCGCCGGCGCCACCGTCTCCGCCTTCGTGGCCTACGGAATGGAGAGCCAGTACGGCAAGGCTTCAGCGTCGCTCGGCAAGGGCTCGCCCGAGGGGATCGTGGTGGCGAAGTCCGCCGCCACCGCGTCGGTCGGCGGCGCGATGGTGCCGCTCCTGACGATGGGCATCCCGGGCAGCGGGGCGACCGCGATCATCCTTGCCGCTTTCCTGCTTCACGGCATCCAGCCCGGGCCGCAGGTGTTCGTGAAGGACTCCGCGCTGGTCTATGCCGTGTTCGCCACCGTCTTCGTCTCCGTGGTCGGCATGTGCCTGCTCGGCTTCTTCGCCATCCGGCCGCTGTGCAAGGTGCTGGACGCGCCGGAGGCGATCGTCTCGGCCTTCGTGGTGGTGTTCTGCTTCGTCGGCGCGTTCGCCGCCCGCAACAGCCTGCCGGACCTGTACGTGATCTCCTTCTTCGGCCTGCTCGGCTACCTCTTCGAGCGCTACGACTTCCCGATCGCGCCGCTCGTCCTCGGCACCATCCTCGGGCCGCTCGCCGAAACCAACTTCATGACCACGATGGTGAGCTTCGACAACGACTGGACCGTCTTCTTCACCCGCCCGATCAGCGGCACCATCCTCGTGCTCTCGCTGCTCGGCATCGCCTGGCCGCTCGCTCGCGCCTTCAGGTCCCGCTTCGCCCGCCGATAGCCGCAGGCACGCCGTGTCGGTTCGCGAAGCGGAGACACTGTCGCATGCATTCACCTCGATGCAAGTGCCGTCGCGCGTGGGACCTTCGCATGTCGCACGCCCGGGAGGGACGCACGCCGGGAGAGTGCGATTCTGCGAGCGCCGCTGAGGACGGGTTGACGGCGGGTATCGGCGAGCGAAGCAAGCCGATAGCC